>JBAUWE010000039.1:0-7311 GCA_049583595.1 Terriglobia bacterium | reverse complement strand
GCAGGATGCTGAGCATCAGTCCAAAAGCTTTGCCTCCTTTTCGGGAGAAAAGTCCAATAGGGACAGCCACCAACGCCAGCACCAGGCACGCTATCGGAAGCGCCAGGCGATAGTTGAGTTCAACCATCGCGGCGCGGCGCCCCTTCGGAGTCCGCAGGTCTGTCAGCAGGGTCAGAGGTGAGAGCATGGAAGGCGTCAGGTGTCGGGCAGCCGTTCCCTGGCGTTCAACGATGGGAATTTCCAGGTCGTCAAAAGAGGTAACGGCGTATTGCTGCCGGTGCTGCGGGTTAAATTCGTGTGTCGCGCCGTTTTCAAGATAAAGGGTCACACGGCCGGCACCATCCTCGTTCACAAGCCGGCCCGATTCCGCTAACGTCACCTTCACTTCGTCTTTCTGGCTGCGGTCGACGATAAAGACGCCTCGCCAACGGGTGCTGGAACTGACGACGTCCTTCAAGTACAGGAGGAGGTGGGGGAATTGCTCGATGAAGACCCGGGGCTGGATTTCGTAGCTGGCTTGCATCGCGGCCAGACTGGCTTCAGAACGCTCCAGCCTGCGAATGGCCGCTGGAGAAAGAAACAAGCTTATCCAGGATGTCAACGTCCATCCACAGAGCGCGAACAGCAGTACCGGCCGCACAAATTGGCCTTTGCCAATCCCCGTGGCGCGGATGGCGATGATTTCACTGTCGCCCGCCATACGGCTGAGGCCAATCAGCGTACCCAGCAGAATCGCCATCGGGATGGTCATCACAAGAATACTGGGCAGTGGAAGCAGAAACAGAAAAGCCACCTGGGATGCCGGAAGGCTCCTTCGGGCGACCAGTTCCAGAACATGGCTCAGAGGGCGCACATAAAGAACAAACGTAAAAACCAGCAGCCCCAGCAGGCAGTGCCCGAACATTTCTTTGAAGATGTAGCGAGTCAGAATTCTCATTGCTGCGCTCTTCCGAAAAAGACCATTCCCCGATATCTTAAGAGATGCATGGCCGGCCGGTTGGGCCTGCGCTAAAGGCCCAACCCTTGTGCCGCCTTGCCGGGAGGAGCATCATCCGACTATGTCGAGTCGTCCAACCTATCTCATGTTGCTCTGGCACATGCATCAGCCCTTCTACAAGGATCTGGCAGAAGGCACCTACTCCATGCCGTGGGTGAGGCTTCACGCCCTGAAGGACTATTACGGAATGGTCGCCATGCTAAAGGAGTTTCCCGAGTTCCACGCGACCTTCAACCTCGTCCCCTCGCTCGTTTCCCAACTTCAAGAGTATGCCCGAGATGAGGTGCGCGAGCAAGCTTTCGACCTGGCTTTCAAGCCAGCGGACCAATTGACTCCCACAGACCGTGAAAATCTGGTTGAGTTTTCATTCCAGCTGAATCTCAAGAATCAGGTGAACCGATTCCCGCGGCTGCGAGAGCTTTATGACAAGTTCCACACCGCGACTTCCAGGGATGCGGCCCGTTTCTGGGCTGCCCGGGATTTTCTTGACCTTCAGGTTTTGTCACAACTTGCCTGGTTCGACGAGATTTACCTTGAGTCGGACGTCGCCGTTGGCAGCCTCGTAAGGAAGGGGCGCGGTTACACGGAGGATGACAAGCTTCTCGTACGCAAAAAGGAAATCGAAATATTTAATGTAACGCTTGAAGAGTACCGAAGCGCCTCCGAGCGCGGCCAGATTGAACTCTCCACCTCACCTTTCTATCATCCCATTCTGCCCCTGCTGTGTGATTCGAATATTGCTGAGGAGTCGCACCCGGGAGTTCGCCTGCCGCATCGGGCCTATCGGCATCCCGATGACGCAGTTGAGCAGCTGAAAGCCGCAGTCGGTTTGCATGAAGAGGTCTTTGGTCGCAGGCCCAGGGGACTGTGGCCGAGCGAAGGGAGCGTCTCCGACGAAGTCTTGCGACTGGCCGCCCGGGAGGGTTTTGCCTGGACGGCAACCGACGAGGGTGTGCTGGGGAGATCGCTGCCTGCTACCTTCAGCCGCCACTCTGACGGCACGCTTGAAGGAGCGCGCGAGCTCTACAGGCCTTATCGTTTCAGCAGCGACAGCCAGCAGATTTCAATATTCTTCCGCGACCATTATCTGTCTGACCTGATCGGCTTTGCGTACGCCAACATGCCGGCGCAGGCCGCAGCGCACCATCTCCATCAGCGCATTCATGCCGCTGCTCGCTGGGCGGGCGACGGCCCCAGGGTCATCTCTATCATTCTGGACGGGGAGAATGCATGGGAGTATTTCCCGGGCAATGGACGTGAATTTCTAAAGTGCTTTTATAAGAAAGTTGTGGAAGATCCTGACTTAAAAGCTGTTACAGCCAGTGAAGCTCTGGAACTTTGCGAGCATGGAAGCCTCTCCCATGTTGTGCCTGGCTCATGGATCAATGCAAACTTTGATGTGTGGATCGGTGCGGAAGAGGACAACCGCGCCTGGGACCTTCTGGCCGAAGCTCGCGATTTCTTCGAACAAAACCAGGAGCGCACAAGCCTCAACCACTTAAACCGCGAACGCGCCCGGCACGAAGTCTGGATCAGCGAAGGCAGCGACTGGTGCTGGTGGTACGGCCCGGAACATTCGAGCGGCCACGACGAGGAATTCGATCGACTTTATCGCACTCACCTGAGCAATATCTATCGACTGCTGGGCAAATCGCCGCCGGACAATCTGGCTGTTTCGATCAAGGGGCTGGGTCTCCGCGCCGTGAACTACCCGCCTACGGGTGCCATTGAACCCCTTATCGACGGCCTGGAGACAAGCTATTTTGAATGGCTCGGGGCGGGTATTTATCTCCCTGACACAACTTCCGGATCCATGCACGGTGTGCGCAAGTGCCTGGAGGCTCTTTACTACGGCTGCGGTCGCGATGCGGTCTTTCTTCGCCTCGATTTTCCGGAGCACTTCAGGAAAGAACATCCATCCTGCCAAATCCGGATCAGCATTGACGGCGACACCAATGCCCGGTTGCATGCGTCAATCCGCGAGAACAAGGTAGCGAAGGTGGAGTTCTGGAAGGCGAATGAGGAACTAAAGGTCCCGTTTGCAACCACTGAAAGCCTGCAGGCGAACTATTCACAGATTTTTGAGGCCCGGCTTGCTTTTGGCGCCCTGGGAATCAGCGCCGGCAGTAAGATTCAGCTTCAGATATCCCTCTGGGCCGATGACCTTCCGCTGCAGATCATGCCACAGGAAGGCTGGCTGATTCTGGATCTCTCCGAAGAGTTTCAAGGCTGGTAGAAGCCATCAAAGTAGCGCTTCCTGACATGAGACACTGCTGGGTTCCATTATAAATCATCTGATTGCTGCTGATACATAAAGTGATAGATTAGGAGTTTGGAAGGTATCACTTTTCAAATCGCAGTTCACCTCAGACGGCGAGAAATTATCACGGCTATTTCCGGCCCAACTCCCACCCGGGAATGATGACGTCAACAGGATTGGAGCCGACGGGCACAACGGTGATCAATGAAAGAGTTGGCGTCCGAACAAGGGCCAGACTGCCAGAGGCACTGTCGGCCACTGCCAGAAACTGCTCATCAGGCGTCAGGGCTAATTCGCTCGGCGAAACGCCCACATGGACCGCACTCTGGACGGCCCGATTGGTAATATCGAACGCGGTGACAAACCCGTCCGCTGCGGTGGCCAGATACATCATGCTGGAATCCCGATTGAAGACAGCGGCGACAGGATCTCTTCCCGTGGGTAGCACCTGCTCAATGTTGTCATGAAAGGCGTCGACGATCGTCATGCTAGGGCCTTCATTGCTAAGCACGAACAGCTCACCCCCATCGGGCTTAAGAACCAGCCCGTTTGGCCTCGATCCCATCTCGATGTGGGCGAGAATCGTACGTGAGGAAATTTCCGCCGCCGAAATCTTCTCATCACCTGTGTCCGCAACAAAGACCACTGAACTGTCGTGCAAGACCGCCAAAGGCCCGGGAGTCTTTCCCACTTTGACGGACCCGAGAACTTTTTGCGTCTCCGTGCTGACAAAAAACAGACGGTCGCCCGTTGGGTCGCTGGCGATCAGAGTTTTCCCATTGGGAGTAACAGCCATGTGCGCAAGTTTTGGAACCAGACTGGTCCGGCCGGTCTCCTTCAGCGTGTTGCAGTCGAGGAAAACGATCCTGCCAGCCTGAGGTTCGAGCGCATAGGCGCGGTCTCCATCCGGTGAGAACACCAGGTCTCCTGCTGACTGTCCGAGGTCAATGGTGTGCGCAACCGTCAATTCCGGGAACTCGATAACACTGATCGTGCCTGACTTCGATACGACGTAGACTTCCTGATGCCCGGGCCGTCGAACTGCTTTTTCGGGCAAGGGCGCCACGGGGATGGTGGCGACGATCCGCGGGGCGGCCAGGTTTACGGCGACGACCGACTGGCTCTGGTTGTTGACAACAAACGCCACGTAAGGACGTGGTGGCGGTTCCTGTTTGCGGCATGCCACGCCGCCCAATACCATCAGGCCAACAGCCAGGAAAACGGCCAGCCTAGACCTTCGTAGAAAAAACCATACGTGAATTGCGAAGCTCGGCCTCGGAGCCGGAAAACAAAAACGGCGAGGGCGGGGAAGTCTCACCAGAGGCTCCTCCCTCCTGGGATGAGTATGGAGATGCTGCTGCAAACGGTCATAAACAGGAATTCAATAGTGCTCCATCCTTGGATAATTCGGTTGGGCAGCAAATCAGTCATCCGGGCACCTACAACCGAAGCGACGAAGTTTAGCGTATGCGGTGTTTTTATACAACTGTGTCGCGCCTGAATTGAATTCCTATAACGGCCGGATATACTCAACGGGGCTTAGAAACCGCACAGCACCGGACATGAGCGCAACTGAATTTACTTAAGGTATAACTTTAACCATTGCGAGGTTCGCTGAGGCCGGTGTGCGGGAATAGGAATCTGGCACAGGTCGTGCCCTGTACATCTGGATGTGCCTCCCGGGATTCCGGCCGCAGCACAGGAATGCCCCGCATTGAAATACCTTGACAGCATTCTTAAAGCATCTCTTCAACATGTCGGCGCGCCGACATTGAAGTGTCTTCCCCCGCACGGCTTTATGGAAGCGGCTCGATGGCAGTCAAACCTCACTCCACCCGTGACAATCATAAAGGACACTTGCTGGAAGGATTGCTCTTATTCCAATGCCAACGTCCAGTGCAAATTGACGCTTCAGAACAGGCTCTGCTAAGATGCCTCATGCAAAAAGGGGCGAACAACCGATTGTGCGTTGGCGTACACACTTCGATCGCAGGAGCGCTGGAAAATGCGGTCCGCCGGGCGTCGGAAATCGGCTGTGATACCTTCCAGATGTTTTCAGCCAATCCTCGAGGCTGGCGGACGTTGGATCCCTCTCCGGGTGATTGCGAGCGGTTCCGTGCGGAACGGGAGGCGCGCAAGCTCTCGCCAATGGTGATTCACGACAACTACCTGATCAACCTGGCCTCGGCTGATCCGGAAATACTCAGAAAATCGGTTGCGGCGTTCAGGCGGGAACTTCAAAGGGCACTGGCACTCGGAGCTGACTACCTGGTTGCGCATCCAGGCAGTTCCAAAGGTTCAAGTCCATCCCAGGCCATTAAAACCTGTATCGAATCTCTTAAGGAAGCTGCCAACGGACTTTCGCTTAATGGGTTGACGGTCCTGATTGAAAACACCGCAGGGCAGGGATCCGCCATCGGCAGAAGCTTTGAGGAGGTCGCAGAAATGGTGGCGGGTGCGGGCAGTGAACTGCCGGTCGGCGCGTGCATTGACACTGCCCATTCGTTTGCCGCTGGTTATTCAATTGAGACTCGAAAAGGGCTGTCAGAAACAATCAAGGAACTTGACCGGACCGTGGGCATCAAAAAGGTTCGGGTCATTCATGCCAACGACTCCAAGTCGGCTTTTAACTCACACGTTGACAGGCATCAGCATATTGGCAAAGGGCAGATTGGCGCCCAGGCATTTGGCAGGATTGTTCGGCACCCGAAGCTTAGAGGCATCCCTTTCATCTGCGAAACCCCGGTGGATGAACCGGACGACGACAGACGGAATCTCGCAATGATGCGCAAGCTGGCAGGAGTGAAAACCGTTGGCAAGCATTGATCCCTGGTGGGACGATCTGACTCGTGACCGTTCCGCGGCGATTCTGGAACTTGTCCTCAATGCGATCGCCGATGACTATGAGGATCTTGAGATCATTCTCAAGACCATCAATCAATGTTATCAGGACGTACCTGAGCTCAAAGATTGGAGAGCCCTGCAGGTTGTGCCTGTTTCCCGCCCGGAGGTGGTCATGGCTTTGCGGGAATTGACGGAAGAGGGTTTTGCGCAGGCGTTCGTTTACGATGCCGGGACGAAGCAGTTCCGGGCCGTAAGTTTCCGCCAGCATGAAGCAGGTATGCTTTGGTTCTACGTTACAGAAAAGGGTTTGCGCACGGCAAGCCGGCTTCACAAATGAGGCCCGAAATGTCTGAGACAGGTTAATCGATGGACACCCACTACGAACCGCAGAAAATTGAAGAGAAGTGGCAGAAATTCTGGGAGGAGCAGAAGCTTTTTGACGCCGACCTTGCTCCCGGCCGCAAAAAGTATTATGTGCTGGAGATGCTGCCCTATCCATCGGGCGACATCCACATGGGACACGTCCGCAATTATTCCATCGGCGACGAGCTGGCGCGATACATGTCGATGAAGGGCTTCAACGTCCTTCATCCCATCGGCTGGGACTCCTTCGGATTGCCGGCGGAGAACGCGGCCATCAAGCACCAGCGGCCCCCGGCGGAATTTACCTTTGCCTACATTGACCGCATGCGGCGGCAGCTGAAGCGCCTGGGCGTCAGCTACGACTGGCGCCGCGAGGTGACCACCTGCGTGCCCGAGTATTACCGCTGGAACCAGTGGTTCTTCCTCAAGATGTACGAGCGCGGCCTGGCCTATCGCA
The DNA here is from genome assembly GCA_049583595.1 of Terriglobia bacterium. Taxonomy (GTDB): domain Bacteria; phylum Acidobacteriota; class Terriglobia; order UBA7540; family UBA7540; genus SCRD01. The sequence goes on along the minus strand of JBAUWE010000039.1, from coordinate 390 downwards.
AGAAGAGCCGCGTCAACTGGTGCCCGCAATGCGAAACCGTTCTCGCCAACGAGCAGGTGGTGGACGGCTGCTGCTGGCGGCATGAAGACACGCCGGTAGTTGAGAAGGAGCTTGAGCAGTGGTTCCTGAAGATCACCGATTACGCCGAGCGGCTGCTGGACGACATGAAGGAACTGGTGCGCTGGCCGGAACGCGTGCTGACCATGCAGCAGAACTGGATCGGCAAATCGAAAGGGACTGAGGTCGACTTCACAATCGAAGATCTCGACCTTCCGTTGAGCGTTTTTACCACGCGCGTGGACACGATTTTCGGCTGCACGGTGGTCTTTGTAGCGGCGGAACATCCCCTGCTGGAAAAGATGATTGCCGCCTCAAAGGACCCGGAAAAGC
>JBAUWE010000038.1:0-3151 GCA_049583595.1 Terriglobia bacterium | reverse complement strand
CGCCCAGCACCTCAGACAGGCGCCCTTCGGCATCCATGTATTGAAGCATCATCCTTTCGAGGTGGTCCTGGGCCTGGGCATAGCCGTATCCAAAGAAGGTGGCCTCTTCGGTATCGCCCACAATGTGCGGGACCCCAAAATGGTCTCGATAAATGGTCACATGATCAGTGAGGGGGTCGCGTGCGAGGGCAAGCCTGGAGCCGAAGCAAATGAGCACGAAAGAGAAAACCAGCAACCTCTTCGAATTGCAGATCGTGCGCATCGTCTCCCTCCATGAGATGTCGAAAAGTACGTGCGGACCTGGAAGCAAAAACCTGCCTGAGTGTCTGCGACACCATATGATTCTCGAAATCCGGCTCGCTCTGCAAGGGCAAGCTGACAAGAAAGGGTTAGAGCACCCGGTACTTCTCAATGGTTTTCTCGTCCACTTCAACGCCGAGTCCGGGGCCCTGGGGAACAGCGACAAAACCGTCTTCCATCCTGATGGGGTTCCTGCAGATTTCGCGGCTGAGCGGGCCTTGCGTAACGTTAAATTCCAGGAAGACCGAGCGGCGCATAAAAGCGTTGAGATGGAGCGAAGCAGCCGTGAGGAGGTCGGAGATCCAGGCATGGGGAATACAAAGGCGGTTGTGAAGTTCAGCCATGTGGACAATTTTGCGCGCGACCGTCAAACCTCCGCAGCGCGAAATGTCAGGCTGCACGATGTCAACCTTTCCGCGTTCGATGAGCGTCTGGAAGCCCCATTCGGTCGCTTCCTGCTCGCCGCAGGCAATCAGCACGTCAACGGCATCTGCCAGCCGCGCGTAGCCGTCATAATCTTCAGGGTGGAGCATCTCTTCCAGGAAGAATGGACGGAAGGGTTCAAGGCGGTGGGCAATTTCAATGGCTTCCTTAGGCGTGCGATGGACTCGCCAGCCGGCATCGACCAGAAGATCGGTTTTGTCACCCAGCGCCCGGCGCGCCGCCTCCACCAGGCGAACGTCACGGTCAGGATCTTCACCGAAAACGCCCCAGCCGAATTTAACGGCTGTGAACCCCTGGTCAAGATAATGCTTGGAGGCTTCTTCCATGGCGGCAGGCGTTGCCCGAAAGAGTGTGCTGGCGTACGCCCGAACCTTATCGCGATAGCCTCCGCCCAAGAGTTTGTAGACAGGCTGGGCCGTTGCCTTGCCGATGATGTCCCACAGGGCAATGTCAACGCCGGACATCACCTGGATTGCCGCGCCGCGCCGGCCGTAATACACCGTCCCCAGGTACATCTTGTACCAGAGCCGCTCCACCTCGAATGGGTCTTCGCCGATGAGGACGGACCGGAGGCCTTCGAAGCCGGGCGTTGCACCTTCGCTGGGAGCATCAACAATCGCCTTCGCGACGTGCGGCTGCGTTTCCATGTCTGAGTAGCCGGTGATGCCCACATCCGTGCTGACCCGGATCAATCCGAGGTACTTGATTCCATACGCTTCTTCGGCCCCCTCGGGAGCGTCATAAGCTCCGGGCGATTCAAGAACCAATACTTCAACGTTTGTAATCTTCACAGAAATCTCTCATCTAGAGCGTTATTCCTTCGCTCCCCTCACTCAAGGCCCAGATAGGACAACGTCGGGTTCGACGTGATCTTCCCGATTTCCTCCGGAGACAGACGCGGCAACCCGGTTCCTTCGGTCATTTGGTTGAAATTCTCCAGGGCATTCAGGGTGGCCTCAGGTGTGGTGAACGGATAGTCGGAACCGAAGAGAAGCTTGTCCAGCACCCCGTATTCCTTGGCCGAAATGAGGGCATTATAAAACTGCCAGGGCCGATAGTGGAGCGCGGAGATGTCCGCATAAAAGTTGGGCTGCTTGCGAATCAGCACAATAGTCTCATCAATCCAGGGATGCCCCATATGCGCGATCACCATGCGAAGCTCGGGAAACTGCAAGGCGACATCCTCGAGCAGTATGGGGAGTGAATACTTTAGCGGAGCCCTCCGGGGAAAGGTGGTTCCCTGATGGATCAGGATGGGAAGGTGATGAGCCTGGCAGAATTCATAGACCTCCATAACCTTTGGGTCCGTGGGATGAATGTTCTGGTAGATGGGTCCCAGCTTGACGCCGCGAAGTTTTAACTGGACTGCCTTCTCCAGCGTAGCCCGGACGTTGTCCACCCTGGGGTCCACTCCTGCAAAGCCAATCACTTTGTCCGGATAACGGTTCTGATATTCGGCAATGTATTCATTTGGGGAATCAATCCCGGAATGCAGGGCGCGCATTCCGAAGACAATGACTTTGTCGACCGACTTCATAGCCGCCCAGTGCTTTTCAGGCGTGATATTCAAATCAAGCGGATGGTCACGCGAACGGAGGTTCGCCTCATTGACAAATTCATCGGAAAGATGCCCGGGATAGGCAAAGACGTGAGAATGGCAGTCAACCAGCACGATGCATTCCTCCATTTCCATCAGGATTTTAGCCGCACACCTTTTTGATCGAGAATGGTCTTGACCGGCTCCAAAACCTTAACCCAACCCACCAGGTCCGCAACAACCGTCAGCGAAGATTGACAGGCGGCAGGCCCTTCCGCCCCAACCGGGTTCGAGTAATCGTCCAACGGCAGAGGTTTGCCACATAGATCCAGTCAAAGTCCGGTCCCCCGAAAACGAGATTGGTGGGGCCGCCCAGCATCATGCCGTTGGGATCGTGCGCAAGCAGGTGGACTGATCGAGCGGGATCAATCCTGTAAAGCGCATGCGAACCATAACATGTTACATAAAGGTTCCCCTCTTCATCCAGCGCAAGCCCGTCAGGAACCGCGCCGGGAGATTCAGCATAAACCTCAACCGCGTTTGCGGCAGCTTGCCCATTTTGGAGGCGGATACGGTAAATCTTCCGAGTGTCACTCTCAGCCATATAAATGCAGCTTTCGTCCTCACTGAGGGCCAGACCGTTGGCATAGCCGAAACCACCGGCAATCTCAGTCCCGGCACCACTGGAATCGAAGCAAAGCAAACGTCCAATGTTGCCCATCCACGCGCCGGAGTCGGTGACGTAAAGGAGGCCACTCGCGCCGAATACGGGAAAGTTGGGCTCAGCCAGTTTTACACCCGCCGCTTCAGTTGCGAAAATCTCATGCTGGCCGCTCGTCGTGACTCGAACGACTCCCTGTCCTCCAACAC
>JBAUWE010000037.1:0-1922 GCA_049583595.1 Terriglobia bacterium | reverse complement strand
GAACTGACCAGCCTGGATGAGCTGAAGGAAGCCGCCAGCTGCCAAGGTTTCGAGTTACTCTGGCAAGTGGAGCGAGCGGTGCTGAACCCGGACGAGTCCTTCGCTTTTAAGAAAAGGAAAGATCGCGCTGAAGACCCTTCCTATCAGGAAATCCTGAGCAGGATTGACCGCCTGGCCGAACTGGTCGGACGGAAGCAACCTGGCGAAGGGGCAACGGGGGGATAGTGATTGGAGCTATCGGCGAATGTATTCGACGCCGAAAAGAGTGTGGGAGCCTGAAGGAATGTTCAGGACGCGGGCGATCCGCGCCGGGAGAAAAATGTTTCCACCGCCGGATGAAAAAGGAATGGCCACCTCGATTTTCCAATCCTTTTCATAATCCCTGTGGCCCTCAAAACAGAGTCCGTTGCGGGAGACGTTGCGGACCTTGACCAAGTCATCTCCAAACTCACGGCTTCGGATGCAGGCTACTGTCCGCATTTCGCGGCGTGCCTCACGGCGGCGCTCCTGCCCGTTTTCGGGAGAAGTTTCAGTTTCCGGCTGGAGAACCGTCGGTGGATCAAAGGATTTTTTCCACATCGTGGGGTCGGTGCAGCGCCTGCAAAAGCGCGACAGGGTATCGCTGGATTCAAGGACCTCCAGCTCAAATCCGTCCAGATAGACCAGTTCGCGCGTATGGCAGGCCAGACATTCCAGAACAATCCTGCCCACGGCGCCGGCTGAATCTCCCCTGGGCGGGAAGTTAATACCCCAGGGGTGTGTCTCCGGGGTCAATAGGATGATGCCATAAACATTCTGCTTTGATTTTCCATTGACCCGGCCAACCACGCGCGCCACCGCTTCCTGGTTGGTTTCCATGCAACGGACCGTAATCTCCTGGTCCGGGGCCAGATTTTGTTTCAGGCGGATCCGGGCTCCATTCTCGTTGACCACTTCCGTCCAGCCCTCGCACAGGAAGACGTCGCCAAAAAGGTTGCTCCCGGTCACCTGGATGGGTAAAGCCAGGCTGATTCGCTCGCTTTGCCGCACCTTGCGTTCAATGACAGCTTCCTTCTTTCCCCACAAACCGTGCCTCCCGGATTCATGAACCGCAGTCCTTGCGGTGTATGGGTGGCGCCCCGTGGGCGCCCCTCCAGCCTGAGATGAAGTTCAGTTCACAGGCGGGCGCTCGTGTCTGGTTGGGATGCTGAGCCGCACCAGGCCGGGGCATTTCTTCCGCCATTCTTCTTATCGGCACGGCAGAGTTATGCTTTAGAATTGCTTGTGGGTTCAGAGCCATTGCACATAAACTAGCGGTTCTGAAGGCCCCTCTTAGAGTGGCTCGACTATGGCGAATGAAAAGCGGCGATCAGATCGCATCCTGTTAACCATCCCGCTGTTGGTGGAGGGCAAGGATGCCGAAGGGGGGGCGTTTCGGGCGGACGCGCAGACGCTGGTCCTCAATCGCCATGGGGGGCGCATCCGGGCTAACCGCAGGCTGGAATCTGACCAGACCGTCCGCATTACCAACAGGATGGGCCGGCGGTCCTCCGATTTTCGCGTGGTGGGCCCCGTCTCGCCTGTTTCCGAACAGGGTGGGGATTATGGTGTGGAATATCTGCACCCCGGCGAGGACATCTGGGGCATTCAGTTCCCACCGTTACGGGACGGAGAAGTCGAGAAATCCAATGCCCTGCTGGAATGCCGGAAGTGCGGGCAGGTCAAGCTGTTTCCTGTTTCCCTGGTGGAGGTGGAAGTCCTCGAAACTTCCGGAATCCTCAGCAAACATTGCGAATCCTGCGGCGCGACCTCCCAATGGTCGCACACGAAAAAGCAGATTACCATGCCGGCACCGCCGGGGGCAGCGAAGAAGCCCCAGGCCACCACTGCCTCCCCATCTGCCACGGGAAATGAGCGAAGGCGATTCAGGCGCGTCTCTCTGC
>JBAUWE010000036.1:0-15995 GCA_049583595.1 Terriglobia bacterium | reverse complement strand
TATAGTTGATGTCAGCCCGCTACCGGCGAGATCAGGGCGATGGGATTTGTGATTTTCAACTTATCTAGTGCCATAACAAACAAGCATTTCCGGAAGTCATCAATCGAGGACGACATCCCCTCGAGGGTAAGAACAGCAGGTTAAGAAATTGCCCTCGGCTGGCGGTTCGAGTGACTGTGAATAATGGGGATTATAGATTGTCCCCATTATTTCCCCGTGTCTCACATGGTCAAGACCACGCGGAATTGCGCTTTCCCGCTCAGCATGCGAGCGTAGCCTTCAGGGGCTTTCAAGAGCGGGTACTTCTCGATCATCGGGCGAACGCCGGTCATTTCCGCAAAGCGCAGCGCGTCCTCGGAGTCGTTCGGAGTTCCGGCCGCCCAGCCCTGGATTCGCTTTTTGCCCATAATCAACTGAACAGGAGACACTTCGATGGGCTCCATCGAAACTCCCACAACCATCAGTGTGCCATTTGCGCCCAGGCCGCCGACCAGCGCCGACATCGATTTCCCGCTGGGTGCAGTAGCAAGAATCGTGCGTGCGCCGCCGAATTTCTGAAGTTCGGCCGCGGCATCTGTGCCGGCGCTGTCGATATAGATATCCGCGCCAAGCTTTTTTGCGAGCACAGCGTTGTCCGCCCCACGGCTTATTGCCGCGACGCGATAGCCGAATTTCTTTGCAAACTGAATTGCCAAATGGCCAAGGCCGCCAACTCCCTGAATGGCGACAAGATCGCCGGGCTGCGCACCGCTGTGGCGTAATACATTAAATGTGGTGGTTCCCGCATCCATCAGCGGCGCGGCTTCGGCGGCATCGAGCGATTCGGGCATGCGGGCCAACGCTTCTACCGGCGCGACCATGAATTCCTGATAACCGCCGTCGTAACTAATTCCGCAAACCTTCGCGTTCGTACAGTTTATGAAATCCCCCCTCCTGCACGCGGGACAGGTGCCGTCCTGGCCGCCATGCCAGCCGACACCGACCCGTTCGCCCTTCTTCCAATTCTTCACACCGGCTCCGACCTCGTCGATCACGCCGGCCACCTCATGCCCCGGAACACGAGGGTACGAGATGCCTGGAAATGAGCCTTCCTTGGTGATCACATCGCTGTGACAGACGCCACATGCTTGAACGCGAATCCTTACGTGTCCCAAACCGGGCTCAGGGATTTCACGTTCCACGAATTCGAAGTCCGCTCCCGCCTTCGGTACTTGCACGACTTTCATTGTTTTCATTTGTCGTCCCTCCTTATTGTCTGTTTTTTTCGTCAGCCGTTCGCCCACGAGGACCTACCGCCTGACGTTTCTGTACAGGAAGTTCTGTATCAGGTCGGCTATTCAAAGATTTTCTTTCTGTTTATCATGGGGGCCACGGCCAACGTGGTCCGCCGGGAACCGTCATCGTGAAAAACTGCCAAAGCCTCGCTCCTCAGAATTTCGGGCGCCTTGCATCTGGATATTTTTGAGCATCCGGCGAAAACCAACTTTTTCAACAACCTGCTTGGTCCTGAATTGCCAAGATTAGGCCTCTCGCGGCTTGTCTGCCGCTCGCGCCTCTTGGGCAGCCACTTTGCCCAGGCGCCGCAGGTGCCGCTCGGCCTGGCTGAACTCAGCGGCGAGGAACGTCTTCACGAGGTCGCAGGCAACGGCGGGTCCCACGATCCTTCCGCCCATGCAAAGAAACGTGAAGAGCAAAAGGACTCTTTAATCACCTGCCTCATCCACTTTCCATCCGCCTCCCAGGGCTTTATAAATAGCCACCAGATTCAAGGCCACGAATTGATCGCTCTGGACCAAGGAATCCTGAGCCTGGTAGAGTCCGCGTTGAGACTCCAACACTCGAATGAAATCGGCGAGCCCATGACGATACAAATTGTCAGCCAGTTTCAGCGCCCTTTTATTGGCTTGGACTGATTGCACAAGCGATTGTCGGCGGATTTGTTCCTTGGCGTAAGCGGTTAGAGCTGAATCTACATCCTCAAAGGCAATCAGAATAGTTTGTTGGTACTGAGCGAGCGCCTGCTCTGCTCGCGCTTCTTGCACGTGCACATTCGCCCGTATACGGCCAGACTGGAAAACCGGCCAGGACACGATGGGCCCCGCTGACCAAAACCGGCTCCCTGCGCTCCACCAATCGCTTGTGTGTAGGCTCAGCAGACCAATGTCACCGATTAGCGAGAATCGGGGAAATAAGTCGGCTTTGGCTACGCCTATCTGAGCGGTCGCTGCAGCCAACTCTCTCTCGGCGCGTCGGACATCTGGCCTGCGAAGCAGCAAATCGGAAGGTAATCCAACCGGGACCTGTGGCGGTGTGGCCGGAATGGGGGCCTCTTCCGAGAGATCATTCAACACATTCCCTGTGGGCTGACCCAATAAAACATCGAGGCGGTACGTGGCGTTCCGAAAACCGGTTTCGAAAGTTGGGACTTGCGATTTCGTTGTCGCCAGCAATGCCTCGGCCTGCTGCACGTCCAAGTCCGACGCCAGCCCGGAGTGATACCGGTCGCGCGTCAGATTGACAATTCGCTGCTGAGTCTGAATGTTTTCGCGTGTGATCGCTATCCGTCGTTGAAACGCCCTTGCCTCGATATAATTCCGAGCAACCTCGCCTAACAGGGAACGTAACACATCGTCACGTCCAAATTCTGCCACCGCAATTCTCGCGTTAGCACTCTCAACAGCCCGACGTATGCCTCCGAACAGGTCAAGTTCCCACGATGCATCAAAGCCCACGGAGTATAGGTTGTAATCCAGAGGCGCGCTCGGTGGTAGAGGAGGAAATCCATTTTTGCTGAAGCGATTTCGCGAATACGAACCTCGGACTCCAATGCCGGGCCCTTCACCCGACGCCACCACACCGCGTTGTGCACGGGCTTCTCTGATTCGCGCCTCGGCTACGCGCAAAGCAAGATTTGATTGAACAGCGCGGAAAATGAGAGAATTCAGTTTGGGGTCATGGAAGGTTTTCCACCAAGCGGCATCGATGGGCTGAAAATTGGTTTCACCGCCTTCCATGGGTGAGCTCCACGAAGCGGGTGAGAGAATGTGCGGTCGATGATAATCCGGTCCGACCGTACACCCGGCTATCAATCCGATAAGCAAAATAGCGCCCATCGCGATTTGGAAGACGCCCAAAGCAGTCTGCTTCTTCTCTAAACACGTTCTTTCCATGACGCCTCCTTAAGGAACAGCTTGGTCAGCACACGTGCAAGCACCACCAATGGCAGGCTGAAGGCAAAAAGCATGGCCAGAGTCTGAAAGCAGCCATTGAACGCGACGCTGGCCATCTGGCGCTGAGCTTCTTGAAGCATGATCGCCACAGCTGGCCCTGAAACCTGTGGTGCTGGTGTTCCATTCAGCATAAGCGCGTTCTGTGCGGTATGTCCATAAACCGCAACTTGCGGGTTCAACCACGACAGCGCTTCGCCCAACACCGTCTGGTTCCGGGCCGTCAGATGGCCCAGGAGAGTTTCCATCCAGGCGACGCCGGATAGCGCCCCCAGTTGTCGGCCGAAATTGAACAGCCCGGACGCTGCCACATTATCTTGGGCAGGCACGCAAGTCAGTGTGAGCAAAGTGAGTGGAAGAAACAGGCAGCCCAGTGCAAGCCCACGGAAGATCAACCAGGGAATAAGACTGTCAAAGGAAGCGTTTGAAGGCATTTTCCCAAGATTCCACATCGCGGTGCCAAACAATACCAGACCGATAAGCACAAAAAAGAATAATGGCATCTTCGTAAATCGCAATGCAGCGGCCACCACCAAGAGCGAGAGGGCGGCATACAACGTAGCGTGGAGTTGGACAAGTCCGCTGTGCCAGACGGGATATTGCAGAACGTGACTCGTGAAACTGGGAATAACGAACCCGCTGCCAAAAAGGGCCATCCCAGCAAGCAGACTTACGGATATCCCAAACGTAAAATCAGCAAACCGAAAGCAGGCATATCGCAAATAGGTCGGTCCTCCACTTGATTCCGTGAACCCTAGTCCCAGCAAACAAGCAACGGCGAGCAAGGCGGGCCAGACAATATAAGGAGACTCAAGCCATGCGTGACGATAACCCTGTTGCAATACATAAGCAATCGCCAAAAGGGAACTCGCCAACATGACAATTCTCCAGATCGGTACCGGGCCCGCTGATGTATTGGTTCCTAACAGCTGTCTATTCCAGAAAAGCCAGAGCCAACCGGCAAGACCACAGAACGTCATCCATAAGGATGCAAATTGCCAAATCGAGCCGTAGGCGTAACCACCCAGAAACGCAGGAACGATCGTTGCTGGAAACACGACAGCGGCCAGCGCGAAGGCGCCTTGGACCAATGGCTGTTCGCGGAGGTGAAACGCCCCCAACAACGCACCCTGGCCGAGGGATAGCACCAATCCTCCTGAAATGCCTTGAAAAAATCGCACCACAAGCAATGAAGGATATGCCCTCACTATAACACTGCCTCCGGTGGCCAAGACGAGAACGGCGGAAGCTGCCAACAATGAGCTTCGTTGCCCGAATCGCTCCTGCACGCGCGCCGCGAGCAGCAGTGCGTAAAGCTTCGTTGCGAAATAGAAAACTGCGGTCCAAGCAATCTGGTCGCGAGTGGCTGCAAAGGTCCCCATCAAATATGGACCCAGCGTCGAACTCATGGCACTATTGGCACCGTCGAGCAAAATCAAAAAACACAAGGCGACAAGCAATCCGACTTTTGCCCCATTGAACTCGGCAAGAAGTAAGGCTCCCGAGGCTCGCCGTGCTTTCACCCCCGAGACTATTCTGACATCATTTATCGGTCGTCTTACCCTTGGCATTCACTTGAACCTCTTTTGCCGAAAACTGGCCAGCAAGGCTTGACAATGCTTGCAAGTTGGTTTTTAAAAGGCCCTGCAGCAACTCAGTTGCTTTGGCCCATTCGCTTGAGTAAATGGTCGTGAAATAAACCGGCTTCTCTGGAGGAGCCTTGGCAAGAACCGGACCGCTGCGATCAGCGGTATCGATAACAGCCTGCATGGAAAGGCCGAGGCGAAGGGGGAATTTTTTAAGCTGTTTCTCGTCCAAATGGATGCGTACTGGGACGCGTTGCACGATTTTGATCCAGTTGCCCGAAGCCTCCTGAGGAGGCAATATGGCAAATGCCGCGCCGGTGCCGGGGCTCAATCCGGCGACGTATCCCCGGTATTCGACCGAACTACCATAAAAGTCCGAGCGCAACTTCACGTGCTGGCCGATTCGCACATCCTTGAGCTGTTCTTCCTTGAAGTTTGCATCCACCCAAATTTGATCTAAAGGAATGATGGTGAGCAACGGCGTGCCAGGTGTGACCCGCTCTCCGATCTGGACATTTCGGCGGGCGACGTATCCTGTTGCAGGCGCGTTGATAATTGTGCGCTGCAAGGCCAAATACGCGTTCAGAACGTTGGCTGCGGCCTGAAGGACCATTGGATGATCTTCCAAATCCGTAGCGACGACCAGAGCCTGCGCAGAGGCCAGTTGTTGTTTGGCAACCTGGAGTACAGCCCGGGCGGCATCCACTGCCTCACGCGCATGAGTGATTTCCTCGACCGGAACGGAACCTTCCGCCACAGAGGTTCTCCGGCGGTAATCGGCTTCGGTCCGGGCTACTTCGATTTTCCTAGCGGTGATGCTCGCTTTGATCTGACGGACGCTGATATAGAACTGACAGACCTTCCGCATCGTGTCTTCCAAAGTGGCCTCGGCCTGACGCAACCGAACCTTCGCGTCGCTGTCATCTAAAAGAACCAGGGGCTGACCCATTCGCACGAGATCGGTGGCGTCAGCGTTGATGGCTATAACTGTTCCCGAGACACGTGAGGTTAAGGAAATTTGATTTCCATGAACGTAGGCATCATCCGTTTCCCGATAAGGACTGTCCATGCGAAAAAAATAGGCCAAGCCAACAATCAAGATTATAAAAAATAACACGACACCGACGATTATGCGACGTCGACTCTTGCGAGGGTGTGATAAAATGTCTTTTTCGTTAGTCGCGAGAGGTGGTTCTCCTGCCGCTTGTCCTGTTGAAGCGGATACAGACGAGTCTGGATGTTGATCATCGGACATCTGGCCCCCTTTTTGACCGTTCATCTGCAAATAACCTTCTACCTTAGAAATGTGACAAGGAGAAGACAGATTGGTCATAAAGACGTCTAAGTACACTCAGTTTTTGCTCAGCGGCCTGTCGCTTTTAGTGTGTCCAAAGCTCTGTCTCCTCTGAAGACTTTTCCTTAGACATAGCACCCTTCAGAGCACCTTTAACAGCCGCTTCCGCTTCTTCAAGGATTCGGCCCAGATGCTCTTCTCCGAGGAAGCTCTCCGCGTAGAGCTTGTAAATATTCTCCGTCCCGGACGGGCGCGCGGCAAACCATCCGTTGTTGGCGATCACCTTTATTCCGCCGATTGGCGCTCCATTACCCGCTGCACGGGTAGACATGGCTTGGATCTTTTCCCCGGCCAGGTCTGTTAATCTGAACTGTGCCGGAGAAAGGTTTTTTAGTGCCATTTTTTGCTCCGGGGTGGCATCTGCCTCCACCCGCTTATAGTAAGCCTCACCGAATTCGGCTGTGAGCTCGCGATAAATCTCGCCTGGGTCATGGCAAGAATATGCCTTTCGTTGAATGACCTCTCGAAGGCGGAGCCCCGATGACCCGAGGTGCCGAAGACGACCCGTTGTGCCGGCACGGACGGATCGGGAGTCTCGGTGTAGTAAGCGGCGATAAGCTTTGGCACGTTAAGCAGCATGGATGGTTGAGCAGGCTTTCCTGCAAGAGGGCTTACTTCCATTCTGGTTCTCCTTTGTATTTACGATAGCGTTGGATGAGGGTATTGGTAGACTCGTCATGCTTGAGTTCGGGTTTGGTCGCACTCTCAAGCTCGGGGATGATACGCTTGGCCAGCATCTTGCCTAATTCCACACCCCATTGATCAAAGGAGTCGATGTTCCAAATAACGCCCTGGGTGAAGACAATGTGTTCGTAGAGAGCCACCAGGCTGCCCAACGTCCTGGGAGTTAGACTCTCGGCAAGAATGACGTTAGTGGGCCGGTTACCTTCGCAAACCCTAAATGGCGTCTGAAACGCTGGGGAACCCTCGGCGGTCAATTCTGCGGCGGTCTTTCCGAAAGCCAGAGCCTCGGCCTGGGCAAACAGGTTGGCCATAAGCAGGTCGTGATGGTGAGCCAGGGGGCTGAGAGACCGGCAAAAACCGATGAGGTCGCAGGGGACCAGCTTGGTGCCCTGGTGAATAAGCTGGTAAAAGGAGTGCTGACCGTCGGTGCCGGGCTCGCCCCAGATGATGGGGCCCGTCTCATAGGTTACGGAATGGGCCTCCAGGTTCATGTGCTTGCCGTTGCTTTCCATTTGCAACTGCTGCAAATAGGCGGGAAAGCGTTCCAGATAGGCGGTGTACGGCATGATGCCTATGGTTTGGGCGCCGAAAAAATTGTTGTACCAGACTGTCAAGAGGCCCATGAGAACGGGGAGGTTCTTCTCGAGGGGGGCTGTGCGGAAGTGCTCATCCATGGCATGAAAGCCGGCCAGCATCTCCTGAAAGTTCTCCGGCCCCACCGCCAACATGGTAGAAAGCCCGATGGCCGAATCCATGGAGTAACGACCGCCGACCCAGTCCCAGAAGACGAACATGTTGGCGGTATTGATGCCGAATCTCTGAACCTCCCGGGCGTTAGTGGACACCGCCACGAAATGCTTAGCCACGGCTACCTCGCAGCCCAATCCCTTGACTACCCATTGTCGGGCGGTCTGAGCGTTAGTCATAGTCTCTAAAGTGGTAAAGGTCTTAGAGGAAATAACAAACAGGGTCTCTCCGGGGTCCAGATCGTGTGTGGCTTCCGAAAAGTCGGCCCCGTCCACATTGGACACGAAGCGGAAGGTCATGGCTCGGTCGCTGAAGGGACGAAGCGCCAGATATGCCATCTCCGGCCCCAGGTAGGAGCCGCCGATGCCTATGTTGATTACATTCTTGAGACGTTTGCCGGTTTGCCCTTGCCACTGGCCGCTACGAACCCGGTTGGCAAAATCTGACATCTTATCCAGGACCGCGTGGACCTCCGGCACTACATTTTGACCGTCCACCTGTATGGACGAACCTTTGGTTGCACGCAAAGCCACGTGCAACACGGCTCGCTTTTCGGTGAGGTTGATCTTCTCACCCCGGAACATGGCGTCCCGCCTAGTTTCCAAACCGCGCTCTTTGGCAAGTTGCAGAAGCAACTGGATGGTTTTGGCTGTGATGCGATTCTTGGAGTAATCCAGATGGAGACCGGCACCTTCCGCAGTAAAACTTTCGGCCCGTGCGGAATCGCCGGCAAAGAGCTGCCGCAGATGTGTATCCTTGATCTTCTCGTAATGTTTCTTAAGTGCCTGCCAGGCCTCGGTTTCTGTTGGTATCGGCCTATCGCTCATTGTTACTCCTTTCCCTTAGACTGGTTTAAAACTCTTGGTCTTCGTTTCGATGGTGTCCAGGAGGTCTTGCCACGAGGCTTCAAAAGACTCGGCTCCTTCCTTTTGGAGATCAGCAGCCAGCTTGCTCGCATCGACTCCTGCCTTGCCGAACTCCGCTATCACCTGCTCGGCATCGCCGCCAATACGCGACAGGAAACTTCTCACCTGACCATGGTCGTAAAATGACAAAAGCGTTTTCTCAGGCATGGTGTTCACCGTATGGGAAGCAGCCAAGGCGTTGATATAGAGCACGTCGGACGCTTCGGGATCCTTGGTGCCGGTGCTGGCGAAGAGAAGACGTTGGGGTCGGGCACCTTGATTCTCAAGCCGCTGCCAGCGATCAGAGTCCATCAGGTCCCGATATGCTTGGTATGTCTGCTGACCGATGGCGATGCCCAGCTTGTTGCGCAAAAAGGCGGGCACCTTGTCCATAACCGCCTTGTCCCAGCGGCTGATAAAGAGTGACGCCACCGAATGCACGTCCGGGCTCAGGCCGGCTGCCAGGCGGCGCTCCAGACCATGCATATAGGCGTCGGCTGCGTTCCGATAGTGTTCCCGAGAAAAGAGCAGCGTCACGTTGACCGGCACCCCGAAAAAGATAGCTTCTTCAATAGCCGCAGAACCTTCTTTGGTGCCGGGAATCTTGATGAACAGGTTAGGCCGGTTGGCCTTTTTATGAAGCGCCTTGGCCTCAGCCAGGGTGCTTTTGGCATCATAAGCCAGGAGTGGCGATACTTCCAGAGACACCCATCCGTCCACACCAGCGGTGCGCTCGTAAATGGGGGCAAAGATATCCGCGGCCTGTTTCAGGTCTTCAAGGGCCAGCTCGAAAAACAGGGACTCTCCGGAATGGCCGAGCTTTGCAAGACGGCGAACCTTTTCGTCATAGGCTGAGCTGTGGGTAATGGCGTGATCGAAGATAGTGGGGTTGGAGGTTAAACCGGTGACTGACAGCTCGTCAATATAGCGCTGCAAAGTACCGCTGGTGAGAAGTTCGCGGGTGATATTATCAAGCCAGAGACTTTGCCCAAGATCGTGCAATTGTTTCGTTGCTTTCATGTTCTCTTTCTCCCAAATTTACCCCTTCGATAGAACCGCCTGATTGTAGTCAAGCATATTGCCGATACTGTCCAGGTGGATATCGGCGGATGGATAGTGGTCGAGAATCCGGGGTTCGTTGGCGTAGTGGCCCTGCTTGACAAACACGGTCGTCACACGTTTTCCCCAGATCTTTTTGATGGCCGTCAGGAGACGCAGCTTATCGTCAACCATCACGTAATGTTGAGCAGGATAGAGCTTTTCCACGTTTGCCAGCATGTTCTCTTTGTGGACATAGATGAGCACATGGCCCTTAAACGCCTCCCACAGCCCGGAACGCTCGACCTTGCGGGGCTGGAAGACCGCGTCGCCATCCGACAGGATTACCGGCCGCCCCCAGCTACGCGCGTATTCAACGGCGTCCAGCGCGTTGGGGTAGAGACGCTGGGCAAAAGGATAGTCCACCAACCAGCAGGACATCTTAAGCACCTTTGGATCATGCAAGGCCTCGAGCCGGTACCGTTCGAGGGCTCCCAGGTAGTCGGCATAGCCGAGCTCCTGGCGCAGTTCTTCGAAAATCTGGAAAAACCGGTCGCGGGCCTTGATCCCCAGGTAGCCGCTGAGATGCCGGCGCAGATCTTGCAGCACGTGGTCATTGTTCAGCAGCGTATTATCCACGTCGAACAGGAATACATGTTCATGTTTTTTCGTCATGGCTTGTTTTCCCCATGCCTTGGATTGAGCCACGGCCCGTGTCTGCCGATGAGCTGGTAAGCTTCTTCCGGCCCCCAGGTTCCCGGCTCGTAGGTGTACAAAGGCGTCTCGTTGCCCAGGATCCCTTCCACCACCCGCCATTGGGCCTCGATGCTGTCTTCCCGGGTAAAAAGCTCGGCGGAGCCGCGCATGGCATCGCCCAGCAAACGCTGATATGGCGGTTTGTCTCCGGCAGCTTGGCGTACGAAGGTCAGCTCCACGTCTTGACCCGCCATGCGTTCTCCCGGTTTTTTCACCCGCAATCCCATGGAGATGGTGATATCCGGACTGATACGCATGCGCACATGGCTGGAGAGGACAGGCACGATTTCCCCGAAGGTCTCACGGGGCGGACGTTTGAACTCAACCATCACCTCCGTGCAGGTCAATGCCAACTTTTTACCGCAGCGTATGAATATGGGGACCCCGGCCCAGCGCCAGTTGTCGATGGCCATTTTCACAGCCACAAAGGTCTCCACCGTGGAACCGGAGCTGACTCCGGGTACAGAAAGGTAACCGTTGAATTGGCCGCGCACAACATCCTCGGGCTTTAAAGGAGAAATGGCTTTGAGCAGCCGGGCCTTTTCATCCCGAACCGATTCCTGCTCCCTGCTGGTATGCGGGTCCGCGGTTAGGCTTGCAAGCACTTGCAGCATGTGGTTTTGCAGGACGTCCCGAATGGCACCGGCCTCCTCATAGAACTTGCCGCGGTCCTCCACACCGAAATCCTCCGCCATGGTGATCTGGATACTTCGCACGTGGCTGCGATTCCAGATCGGCTCAAAAATGGGATTGGCAAAGCGGGTGTAAAGTATATTCTGGACCGGCTCTTTGCCCAGATAGTGGTCAATGCGGTAGATGGCCTCTTCCGGAAAGTAACGGTGGAGGATTTTGTTCAACTCCTGCGCGGAGGCCAAATTCCGACCGAATGGTTTTTCAAGCACCACTCTGGCGTTGGCGTCACAGCCCGATTTGGCCAGCCCTTCAATCACCGTGACAAACATGGTTGGGTGGATGGCCAGGTAATACAACGGCCTCTCTGCCTTTCCCAATTCCTGGCGCAGCTTTTGATACGTCGCCGGGTCATTATAGTCGCCCTCGACGGCACGCAATAGTTCCGTGAGCTTCTGAAAAGCCCCTTGATTCAGGGTGCCATGGTGCTCCAAGCTATCCTTGGCGCGCTCCTTGAGCTTATCAAGGGACCCGGACCGGGACACCCCAATGATGGGCACATTAAGGCCTTCATCCCGGATTAGCCCTTGAAGTGACGGAAATATCTGCTTGTAGGCCAGGTCGCCGGTAGCGCCGAAAAAGACCAGTGAATCCGAACTCAGGACCGGCATCAGCCACCTCCCGTTTTTTCCTGGGCCTTTTCCAGGTGGCCTCCGAATTCGTAACGCATGGCCGAGAGGATTTTGTCGGCAAAATCGTCCATACCCCGGGAACTGAAGCGACTGAAGAGCGCCGAGCTGATTACGGGGGCGGGAACACCTTCGTCGATCGCGGCATTCACGGTCCAGCGCCCTTCGCCCGAATCTGAGACACGGCCTGCGAACTTGGATAGGTCCGGATTATTGCAGAGAGCACTGGCCGTCAAATCCAGCAGCCATGAGCCGATAACACTGCCACGCCGCCAGAGTTCGGCTACGTCCGGAAGATTGAATTCGTATCGGTACAATTCAGGATGACGCAGCGGTGTGGTTTCCGCATTCACCTGCTGGAGATGCTTCCCGATGCCGGCATTTTTGATAATATTCAGGCCTTCGGCGATGGCTGCCATGATCCCGTATTCGATTCCGTTATGAACCATCTTGACAAAATGGCCGGCCCCGGAAGGCCCGCAGTGCAGATAGCCGTTTTCAGCGGTAGTCGGCTCCCCGGTGCGACCGGGAGTGCGCGAAGCCTCTTCCACGCCAGGTGCCAGCGACTTAAAAATGGGGTCCAGACGCTGGACAGCTTCGTCCGCGCCGCCGATCATCATGCAGTAGCCCCGTTTCAGACCCCAGACGCCACCGCTGACACCGACATCCACATATTGGATACGTTTTTCCTTCAAAGCGGCAGCCCGACGAATGTCGTCGTGGTAGTAAGAGTTTCCTCCATCTACCACGATGTCGCCCGTTTCCAACAGCGGATCCAAATCATCCAAAACCTTATCCACAGCGGCGGCCGGCACCATCAGCCATACGGCCCGCGGCTTGGCAAGCATTCCGGCGAACTCCTTCAGGTCGGTTGTGCCTTTGGCGCCTTGGTCCACGGCTTCCTTTATGGATTCTTCATGGCGGGCATAAACAACACAGGTGTGGCCGGCCTTCACCAAACGGATTGCCATACTGCCACCCATGCGCCCCGCACCAATCATTCCCAATTGCATCGTTTTCCTCCTTTGAAAATATAGATTCTCCGGCAGTCGGCAGGAGATGGTCATTCTACTTGCCTGACCCACTCAACACCTTTTTGGCCGCAACCACCACATGCTCCGACACAAAGCCGAAATGCTCCGTCACCACCTTGACGGGCGCCGACATGCCAAATGTTTTCATGCCGAGCACTAAGCCCTGATCGCCCACGTAACGATGCCAGCCGAGGGCGGAAGCTTCCTCCACGGACACCCTGGCAGTGACTGCCGGCGGCAGGACGCTCTCCTGATAAGCCTGGTCCTGCCCGTCAAACAGTTCCCAGGACGGCATACTGATCACTCGCACTTTCACACCTTCCGCGGTGAGCTTCTCCCAGGCCGATAAACAGATAGACACTTCGCTGCCAGTGCCGATGAGCACCAGCTCCGGCCGGCCATCCGGGGGATCGGCCAGCACATAGGCGCCCTTGGCCAAACCGCTTGCCGCGGTGAACTTGCTGCGGTCGATAACGGGAAGGGCCTGGCGAGTGCAGATCAGAGCGGCGGGCCGGTTTTTCAGCGACATAATAACTCGGTATGCCTCCACCATTTCGTTGGCATCGGCCGGGCGGATGACGATCATTCCCGGCATGGCGCGCAGTGAAGCAATCTGCTCAATGGGCTGGTGCGTGGGCCCGTCTTCGCCAACACTGATGGAATCATGCGTATAGATGTGAATGACCGGAAGGTCCATCAGCGATGCCAGGCGGATGGAGGGACGGGCATAGTCGCTGAAAATGAGAAAAGTGGAGCAGAAGGCACGCGGACCGGTCAGTGCTACGCCATTAATTGCAGCGCTCATGGCGTGCTCACGGAGCCCGAAGTGAAAGTTGCGGCCCCGATAATCTCCGCCCCTCCCGGGCGGCTCAAACTCGCCGGCAAACTCAAAGGTGAGCCGGGTTTTGGTGCTTGGATACAGATCGGCATCACCGCCGACAATCCAGGGCACCTGCTCGGCCACGGCATTGAGCACCTTGCCCGATACTACGCGGGTGGAAACCCCCTTGGGATCCGGTGGAAAGGTGGGTAATCTCTTATCCCAACCTTCCGGTAAATCCCTTCGCTGAATCTGCTCGATCTGGTCGGCCAGGTCGGGATACTGGATCCGGTAACTATCGAAAAGCTTGAACCATTCCTTACGCAGATGAGCGCCCCGCTTGCCCAGATTCGCTGCGAAATGCTCTCGCACTCCCTCAGGAACCACAAAGAATTTATCGGGGGAGAACCCGAAGAACTCTTTGGTCAGGCGCGCTTCTTCCTCCCCTAGTGGTTCGCCATGGGCGGCTTGAGTGTCTTGCTTATGGGGTGCGCCGTAACCGATGTGACTGTTGACGATAATCAGCGTAGGAATGTCGGTAGTATTCAGGAAATTCTGGTAGGCCCGCACCAACAACTCCGGGTCATTGGCGTCGGTGACGCGCGTTACGTTCCAGCCATAACTCAGGAAACGGGCAGCGACATCCTCGGTGAAGGTGACCTCTATGGGGTCCGCGAGGGTGATGCGATTACAGTCGTAAATCCAGCAAAGATTGGACAATCGCAGGTGGCCCGCGAGGGAGGCTGCCTCGCAGGCGACACCTTCCATCAGGTCACCATCGCCACAGAGTGAATAGACATTGAAGTCGAAGAGATCGTAGCCCGGGCGGTTGTATGTCGCGGCCAGCCAGCGGCCGGCCATGGCTATGCCCGCGCTCGTGGCCACTCCCTGTCCAAGCGGGCCGGTGGTGGTCTCTACGCCTGACGTCCATCCGTACTCCGGGTGACCCGGGCAACGACTACCCGCCTGCCGAAAATTTTTTATATCCTCCAGGGTGACCGCTTCTCGATCAACTTGCTCGTAAGATGGATCGGCAGCCTTGATCCCCGCTAAGTAGATCAGGCCGTAGAGCAGCATGGATGCATGGCCTCCGCTCAGAACAAAGCGGTCACGGTTGATCCATTTAGGATCGTCAGGGTCGTAACGCAGGAACCGTTGCCAAAGGGTGTAGACGGTAGGCGCTGCGTCTATGGGTGTTCCCGGGTGTCCGGAATTCGCCTTCTGGATGGCGTCAATGGCCAAGGTGCGGATGGTGTTAATTGCCAACTGATCCATATCGAGGTGACGTACCATTTTTTCTCCTCCAGGTATTCGTTGTGTCGCTAATCCCTTCCGTATCATTCGGGAGAGCTCCGCTCGGCTGCTTACCAAGGCCAATCTTTGGCAACATGCTGATATAACTTTATGATTTATAATTCCATTCTCCGCCGCCAGGTTTCACTCTCCCATCAGGGTTCGAGCCCTACGGCGTGCGAGAATTCCACCATTTGCACACGATCGGAAAGACCTGGACGCATGGGCGCGACTTAGCCCTTGATAAAGCTAAGCAAACCCTCATTGTCCTTATCCTTGAACAGCGTGCACATGCCATGTGGCGCGCCTTTGCATGCTTTCATCTTTCCTTTCTTGACGAGTTTGGCCGCCAGCATGGCTGAGTCGGCGATCGGCACTATCTGATCGTCGTCACCGTGGAGAAACAGGGTTGGAATGTCCATCTTCTTCAGATCTTCTGAGAGGTCTGTCTTCACTCTTGACGAGCTTGGCCGCCAGAATGATGAGTCGGCGATCGGCATGATCTGATCGTCGCCGCCGTGGAGAAGCAGGGTCGGAATGTCCATCTTCTTCAGATCTTCTGTGAGGTCTGTCCCCACGTATGTTGACGCCCGAGCAAAGATAGATTTGTTCATCCCCTGTTTTTTGGAACGGGTGTATCGTCCAGCATTACTCTTATTCAAGTTTCATGCCAGGAATTGAAGACGGAAAATAATGGGATTATTCCTTTTATTTTCAATAAAATATCGACGTTCATGAGAATAAGGAGTAATTAGAGAATTAGCGAGAAAAACGTCAAATATGACATATTGTCGCATTCGGCATAATTCCAATATGCGCTGATTGTGATGTACGGACTTCGAATGTCCAAATTGTGGGTAAGGGAGATGCCGCCAAGCGCATTGACCCCCTGCCCAACAAGACCTTCGTAACGTGCTAAAATGCAATGTGTTGTCTGAAAACAGAATATGAACCGTTTTAGATAAATTGAGACTACCTTATAAAAATTCGGATTTGTCAAAGACAGTATCCCTGTCCAAAATTTCGCCATGACCATCCCGCTTCTTTATAGCATAGCGCCTTTACAAGAAATCTCCGCTTCTTACCGGCCTTGCCTTCGTTGGTAGTGAACCGTGTGGCATCAGATCATGACTTCCAACAATAGAGCATAAATTCAATCATTCGAAAAAATTCTGTCTTTCACAGACATATTTTAGGATTTTGGGGCAGTTGATAACCTGTTAGTCCTGCCT
>JBAUWE010000035.1:0-2457 GCA_049583595.1 Terriglobia bacterium | reverse complement strand
CCGCAGGCAAAAGACCAGCGCGAGAATCCGGGAAAACTGCTGGCCGCAGCGGCAAGCGCCAACGCCCGCAACACCTCCCTACGATCCATTCCTTGTCCTGCCATGATGTCCTCCAATTCTGTTTTGGAGCAGCTCCGCGCGGCGAAGGTTCCCAGCTCCAGGCTGCAGACCGGAACTTTCGTTTCACGGCCCGCACGAGCGAAAAGATATACCGGGCCGCCCGCGAGTGCAACCTCTCTCACCTGAAAGAGGACTATGAGGTCAAATATTCACGAAACGTTCGTACACCTCGCAGTAACCGCGACGGATGTGCCAGCCGGGATTGCGCTACGGCTTCATGATTGCTCGACGCTGGCGCCGGCGTGGATGGCGGCGCCGACGATCACGGCGGTGACTTCGCCGACCTGGCGGTTGACCTTCTTCTTGGCCATTCCCAGGTTCTGATATTCGATGGCCACGTGGTGCGCCCCGCAGTTTTGAAAGTGGGCGACGAGCTGCTCGTGCAGGGCGCGAAGGTAGGCAATCCTGTCGCCCAGGTCGACGCCGTCGGGAGCGATGGTGACGGGACGGCCGCGATCGTGGCATTCGACGCGGTCGGCAAAAGCATGACAAAGCATAAAAGGTTCTCCGTTGGTTCTTGGGTGTTCCCTTAAACGAACTGGAAAGATGGTAGCGCAGGGTTGCGCGCGCGAGGCATTATTTTCTGCACTGAAGGAAGATGATGGAGGGGTCGTTGAAAAACTCGTCCCAATACGCCGGGTCGTCGCTCCACTGGGGAGAGAGGCGCGGCGCGACCCACTCCACATCGCGCAGGCCAACCGACTCCAGGGCCTGCTCGTGAGCGCTGATGCTCAGGTAGTAGTTGTCAAAAGTGAACGTGCTCCCATCCTGCAAAATCGTATACGTAATCGGCGTGCCCGCCCGGAGCTCTTCGCCGGCGCTCTTGATGAAACCGTACTTCTCGGTGGCTGCGAACCTTTGCGGCGACTGTGAAGGATTGTTGTTGACGGTTACAAACCGCCCGCCCGGCCGCAGTGACCGGCTGACGGCCTGGCACATGGCAAACAGTTTCTCGCCTGTGTCCGCATAATTCAGCAGGTAGGCGGCGGCCACGATGTCGAAGGGTTCGTCCGGCTTATAAGTGGTGGCATCGCCCACAACGTACTCGACGCCCAACCGCGATTCGGCTTCGCCGGCGCGCGCCAGCTCGATCATTTTGCTGGAGAGGTCAATGCCCACCACCCGCCGGGCCCCCAGGCGCTTGAAGGCCCGCGAGTAGTAACCCTCGCCGCAGGCCATGTCGAGCACCGACTGGCCGCGCACGTCTCCCAGCAACTCCAGCAGCGTGTACTGCTCAATGTAGGTTCGCCAGGGCGAAAGTTTGGAGCGTTTGTATTGCTCTGCGATCAGGTCGTAGTCGGTCCCCATGCCACCCCTTCCGCTGGATGCAGTGACCGCATTGTACATGCCAAAGCTTGCTGACGCAAAGCAGCACTGAAGTGGGGTAGCAGCAAGTTTACCTCGCCACGTTTGGGCCGGGATGGTGGCCACAGACTTCGTCGGGGTAACCTCCGGCCGCTACATCTGACGGCTGCGAATCGCTACAGCGTGCGGCGGAACAGCAGCGTGGCGCAGGTCATCATGATGACGGTAAAGACGGTGAGATAGAGAAGGTCGAAGGAGATGGCGGCGAAGCCGGTGTTTTTGAGGAAGAGCGTTTTGAAGGCGTGGACGGCGTAGGTGAAGGGATCGACGACGGTGATGGCCTTCATCCAGGGCGGGAAAGCCTGGATGGGATAGACGGCGCCCGAGGGGAAGAAGAGCAGGGTGTTGAGCACGCCGAAGATGGCGCGTGGCACCAGCGGATCGCTGATGCGCACCATCATCAGAAACATCATGCTGATGAGCGCCATGGAGCTGACCACGATGACAACAATGAGCCGCAGGATGCGCAGCGGATCAAAGGGATGGGGAATGCCGGCCAGCAGCGCTCCGAGCGTGCTGAGCAGGAAGCCCGCCAGGATGGCTTTGCTGGCGCCGGAAAGCGTGAAGCCCATGATCAGCTCAAACTTGGTGATGGGCGTGACCAGGTAGCCCTCATGCAGGCCGCGCGCCTTGTCGTCAATAAAGATGATGCCGCCGCCGATCATGGCGGAAACAAAGATGGCCAGCACCACGCTGCCGGCCAGCAGGTACTGGATGTAAGGCACGTAAGGGTAGAGCTCCACCACCTTGAGCGTGGCGCCGCCGGGCACCCGCGGCTGCACCTGGGGCTGGTTGTAGGCGGCGACCAGGCCGGTGAGAACGCCTTCCAGGGCGCTGGTGACAAAGTTGTCGGTGTTGTCTTCAATCAGGGCGAGCTGCGGAGCGTGCTGTTCCAGAACGTTGCGCGAAAAGTTGGGCGGAATTTCCAGCAGGGCGTTGATGCGTCCCTCTTTGAGATCGACGAGCGCCTGG
>JBAUWE010000034.1:0-23306 GCA_049583595.1 Terriglobia bacterium | reverse complement strand
ACCTTCCTTGTCTTTTCCGGAAGCGTCAGTTGCAACGGAATCAGTTCGGATATCTGCATTAAAGGTGGTTCAAACTATGAGGGTAGTCCGGCGAACTCGGCCAGTTGGAGCTCCGGATATTCGCCTGGAACCACGCAGATTACGTTGAGTTCCACCAGCAATCTGGCTGCGGGCGTCATGTTGATTCTTGACCAGACTAACGACGCCTCGGACCCCGGCACCGTGTACGTCTGTAACACTCAGGGTGTTTGTTCGCAGGAAGGTTCGGGGGGTGCCGGACGGTCAGGCCGGTCCCAGGAGCAGATTGTCCAGGTCGTGGCCGTCAGTGGGAACACGGTGACCATCACTCCCGGCCTCTATATGCCCAACTGGAGATCATCGCAAAGTCCGGGAGCGTGGTGGGGCAACACCGATGGAATGCTTGACGGCGTCGAAGACCTTTCCATGGACCACAGCGGGAGCAGCGCGCAGAGCGGCATGGTGTTTAATATGGCTGAAAATTGCTGGGCCAAGGGTGTTCGCTCAGTTAATCCCAATCGCAACCACATATGGCTTATGAAGGCTTCCCACATTACAGTTGCGGATAGCTTTTTCTACGGAACTAAGAACGCTGCGTCGCAAAGCTATGGGGTCGAATTGTATATGACTTCCGACAACCTGGTACAAAACAACATTTTCCAGCACGTTACGGCTCCATTCCAGAACAACAGCGGATCTGGCAATGTATGGGCGTACAATTTTACAACGGACGACTACTACGCAGCTTCACCCAATTGGATGATGCAAACAACCTTTCTCCACGATGCTGGAGTTGCGATGGATCTGTTCGAAGGGAATATCGGTGCAGGCTTCAACGCTGATAACATTCATGGGACGCACAATTTTGAAACCGTGTTTCGGAACTACTGGATAGGCTGGGAAACCAACAAGTCGAACGCGACCATACCCATCGTTCTCCAGGCATATTCCCGATATTTCAACATCATCGGCAACGTCCTTGGCAGGTCGGGTTACCACACCAATTATGAGGATGTTGCGCCCAGCGGGTCAAACTGGGCTCACTCCATCTACGCCATAGGCTGGTCGGGAAACGGGAGCGGCAGCGCCGATCCGAACGTGGCGAACACCCTGATGCGCTGGGGCAACTACGATGTTGTCACGGGCAGTGTGCGGTGGAACACTTCGGAAGTCCCAAGCAGTATCTCGCAATACTCGAACCCCGTGCCATCCGGCCAGTCACTGCCCGCGTCGTTTTTCCATTCCTCAAAGCCCGGCTGGTGGGGAACCCCCTGGGGGAACCCTCCCTGGCCTGCCATCGGGCCTGATGTCACTGGCGGAACCGGGCCGGGAGGCCATGTTTACGCGATCCCTGCCGAACTTTGTTACAACAACACATCCAAGGATAGCAGCGGCATCCTGAACTTCAGCGCAAAGGGCTGCTACTCAAGCACTCCGGCGCCACCGGCGCCAACCGGCCTCGGCGCTACTGCTCACTAGCGTATAAGGGCCTGCACTTGCTTGGACAGAAGTAGTTTTATTGAGGTATAGTATGCGGGTGTGCGGGTCGGTTTCATGCTGACGAATGTCATCAGCATGAATAAGCACTTCACCGGGAAGCCGGCGAGCGCACGCATCTTTCAGCAGGCCTTGGTTCCAGGGTACGACGTGCCGCTGGCTGCAAAAGGAAAACTGGTCTGAAAGCAACGCTTCACCATTGGATCTGGCTACCCCAAAATGTTTGCAGGCTGTGTTTGAGGGGTGGATCCGTGATGTGCGGAACTTGGAAGACTGGTGATCGCCAGGAAAAAACTGGGGGGTAGTCTAACAGCCAGGACACTGCACTGTTGATGCAGAAGGTGAAGGTTCAAATCCTTCCCCCCCAGCCAAAACCCGGACTTGGGCAGCAGCGAGCCCTGCCGTTCAGACGGCTCCAGCTTCAAGTGGTAAGGCGCAGTCAAATTCCTCGGACCATTAGTTATTTATCAGACCTGCGGCCCAAGAGCATAGAAGCCTCGCTGCAACTTATTTTTACAGATAACTTGTTGCGTCGCTTTACCCGAACGATGGCACTCCATGAATTGAGCGTGGAAGGGTGTCCCCTCAGAAATCCATTAAGAACCCGTAACTCGCAATCTATTTGCTCCCCAGTTTATCCGCCCTTCATAATAAGGAGTCAAGACTATGATTAAAGAATGCAGGGCACATGTTGCCCAACGGGGACAAGCCGGGGATGAACTCTCCGACCTGTTTTCCCAACGGCACGACGCTTCCTCGGGTTCCCATTCCCAACCTGGCGTCCCCTCAACGGCCTCGCGCCTTCGAGGAAAAAGGGTGGCGATGGTGGCATACTCGCAGTATCCCCTGGAACCGCGAACGCGCAGAACGGTGCATGCACTTATTGGAGAGGGTATGAGCATCGACCTGATTTGCCTTGGCAAGAAGGGCAGTTCGGAGTACCCGCCATTGGAGGGACTTGATATCCGTTGGTGTCCAATTGTGCATCGCCGTGACAGCAAGCTGGCCTATTTCTACAACTATACCGTTTTTACAATTTTCTGTGCAATCATCCTGGCTGTGAGTTCACTGAAGCGCCGCTACGATATCGTTTACATTCACAACATGCCCGACATCCTTGTCTTGAGTGGCCTGATCCCCAAAGCGTTGGGATCAAAGCTGGTTTTTGATATCCATGATCCGATGCCCGAACTCATGATGACGATATCCAACCGCAACAAAGACAGCCTGGCGGTGCGAATTCTTCAGTGGATCGAAAAATGGAGTATCGAGCGAGCGCATCTCGTCGTGACCACCAATATTGCCTTTAAGCGGGCTTTTGCCTCCCGCAGCTGTCCTCGCGAGGAAATTGGTATTGTCATGAACTCTCCCGATGAGCAGATCTTCCCCTTTCGAAGGTTGCAGTCAAATGCCTCCCCAAACGGTGTTCCAGCCAAACGTTTCGTGATTATGTATCACGGATCAATCGTTAAGCGAAGTGGCTTGGATGTCGCCATTGATGCATTTGCTCAAGTACGCAAGTCAGTCCCCACAGCCGAGCTCAGAGTCTTTGGCCGTGAAACCCGCTTTCTGGTGGAGGAAATGGACAGGGTTCGCAAGATGGGGCTGGAAGGGCATGTGCACTATTTCGGACCGAGAACACTGGAGGAACTGGTCCACGAAATCGAAAACTGCGATGTGGGAATCGTCCCCAACGCCCAAAACGCCTTCACGGAAATTAACATGCCGACCCGGTTATTTGAGTTTCTGACCATGGGTAAACCGGCCATCGGCCCGGACACCATCGGGGTCCGGGACTATTTTGCCCCGGACTCGCTGATCTTCTTTGGACCGGGCGACGCGGAAGACCTTGCGCGGAAGATCGAGCAGGTTGCTTTTCACTATAGCGACGCTCTGGAAACCGTCAGGCGAGGGCAGGACGTTTACCTGTCGCATAAATGGTCTCAGGAGAAACAAACCCTCGCAAATTTGATGGACCGGCTCCTCAGTAGTGACGAAGCGAATCAAAAGAGCAAGATCGCATCTTGATCGCTCTGGGTTCAAAAGCACCGTCAACCGCATTCGAAACGCCTCCGCTCCGGTTGGACACAACCTCAAAATCAAGGAAACAGGTTCTAGTCAATGGAAACTTACGCGCTGATCACAGCTGCCCACAATGAAGAAGAGCACATTGAAAAAACGCTCAGGTCGGTGACGTCACAGACCCTATTGCCCGGCAAATGGATTATTGTGAGTGACGGCTCAACCGACCGCACCGATGAAATAGTGCGAAAGTATGCCGAAGATTTCAGTTTTATTCAGCTTGTCCGGCAGGAGCGGGATCAACGAAGGAACTTTGCGTCGAAGGTATTTGCGCAAAACGCAGGCATTCGATTGCTTTCGCTCCAGGACTTTGATTTTGTTGGTCTCACGGATGCCGACGCGTCATTTGCCCCGGATTATTTCCAGGAGTTGTTCAGGAAATTCCGTCTCGATCCTGCCCTCGGCCTGGCGAGCGGTTTCATTTATGAGGCGGTGGACGGTCATTTTGTCCCCGTCAGCGGCAATCGCGAATGGTCCGTGCCGGGCTGCATACAGATGTTCAAGCGCGAATGCTTTGAGAATATCGGAGGCCTTCTTCCCATCAAGTACGGCTGCGTCGATACCTACCTGGAGATCGCAGCTCGAATGAGAGGTTGGAAAGGCCAATCTTTTCCCGATCTGAAAATCCGCCATCACCGGCCGTGTGGACGCGCCGTTGGAGTGTTGCGATACTCGTATCGGAAAGGCCTTGCGGAATATTCCATCGGCTATCATCCCGCCTTTGAAATTGCCCGACTGGCCCGTCGCGCTTTGTCCCTGCCGTTTACCCTGGGGGCGCTGGCCCAGTTGTGCGGCTTTGTGGTTGCCAGCTTGCGCCGGGAAAAGCGGGAGGTTTCTCCGGAGTTTGTAGCATTCCTTCGAAGGGAACAGAAAGGAAGGCTCCTGCCGTTTGGGCAATATTAGGTTTATTGAGATGACGCGGAGTCCACTCAGCGTGCAGAAGATTTAATCCTATGATCTATCGTTTCAATCCCCTGAATGACCGCCGATGGGAAGCCCTGGTCGAGAGGCACCCGCAGTCGTCTATCTTCCACCGGCCGGAATGGCTGACAGCCCTGCGGCGTACGTACGGTTACGAGCCTGTGGCCTACACCACGTCGGCGCCGCAGGAAGAACTGGCCAACGGCATGGTGTTCTGCAGCATCTCCAGTTGGCTCACTGGAAAACGGCTGGTTTCGCTGCCTTTTTCCGACCACTGTGACCCTCTGCTGGACGCGGATGGCATGGCCCCGGCCCTGCTGGAAGAACTGCAAAAAGAGCAGAAGCGGGGGAAATTCAGCCACGTTGAACTTCGGCCGCGCCATGTGTTCCCGGGATTCGAGACAGGAGGCGAGCCGAGCGATAGTTACTGCTTCCATGCCATCGATCTGGAGCGCGACGAGAAGGCCATCTATTCCGGTTTTCACAAGGACTGCGTCCAGAGGAAGATCAAGCGGGGAGACAAGGAAAAGCTGGAATACGCCGAAGGGCGGTCAGCTTCACTGCTGCAGACGTTCTACAGCCTGTTTGTGCAAACGCGGCAGCGCCAGGGGGTGCCTCCCCAGCCGTTCCGCTGGTTCCAGAATCTGGCCGAATGCCTGGGCCCCGCGATGCAGATACGGGTGGCCTTAAAGGACGGCCGCGCGACGGCAGCCATCCTGACCCTTCAGCACCAGAAAACCCTGGTTTACAAGTACGGCTGCTCCGACACCGCGTCCACCAACCTGGGTGGAACGCCCTGGATTTTCTGGAAAACCATTCAGGATGCCAAAGCGCAAGGCTTGCAGGAACTCGATCTCGGCCGGTCGGGTTGGGGAAATTCCGGACTGATCACCTTCAAAGACCGCCTGGGTGGAACGAGGACCCCGCTGAACTACTGGAAATATCCGCAGCCGGCCTCGCGCAGCAGCCTTCTGGGCACGCTGAAGCGGCCTGCCGAGTGGGTGATGGGGCATTCCCCCCAGCCGGTGCTGATAGCTGCAGGGCGCGTTTTGTACCGGCACTTCGGCTGATCATTTTTGAAGATTCCTTCACCTTATTCCCTTCAAGAAATTTTACAGAGGTTTTGGACACACACTTGCGGAAGTAGCAGGTATGTGGATCGGGTAGGGGTCCAGGTTTCAGGGGTCTGCGTCACAGCCTGATTCCAAAAAGGCGCCGGGGTCGGCGCACCATGCCGATGAACTTCTTCACATCCGAAGAGGCTGATTGGCTCGAAACTACTGAGTCTGAACGATTAGGAGTGACCATGCGAAAGTACATCCGATTCATCGATGGCTACAGAAGGTTCCATAAATTGCGGATGGAACCTGAAGAAGCGATCTCGCTTGCTCGCACATCCCTGAGGAAACGAATTGCAGGCCGCGAAGAGAATTTCCTGAATTTTACTGAAAAGGCGATTTTTCAGTATTCCGACAGCCCTTACCGGAATCTGCTGGAACCGAAGAAAATTACCTTTAACGATCTCCGCGCCTGGATAGCGAGGGACGGACTTGAGGCCGCCCTATGCATCCTGGAAGCGGAAGGCGTTTATTTCACCGTGGACGAATTCAAGGGAAGAGTGCCGGTGGAGCGGAACGGGGCGAGCTTCCGTTGCCATGAAAAGATGTTTCACAACCCTTTCCTGGCCGAGTCTTACGAAGTGCGGAGCGGCGCCACCCGGAGCGCCGGAACAAGGGTTCGGATTGACTTTGATTACCTTCACCAGCGGTCGCTTTACGACGCGCTGCTGCTGGATGTGCACGGCTGCCTGACGGCTCCCGTGGCGAACTGGTTTCCGGTTTTTCCCGGGGCGCCCGGCATCAATTCCAGCCTGAGGTATGCGCACCTCGGGAACCCGGTCCGAAGGTGGTTTTCACAGGTGGATGAAGACAACCTGAAGCTCACTTGGGAAAGGAACTGGGGCAAGAAGCTGATTTACCTGCTGAGCCGCCTCTTCGGGAACCCGCTGGCTCCCGCAGAGTACGTCGACCTGAACCATGCCAAGACGGTGGCCGAATGGGCTTCACAGGCGCTCAATGAAAATCCGAGATGTGTGGTCTACACCTTCGCGGCATCGGCTGCAAGAATTTGCATGGCGGCTGCCGATCACAACCTGAACCTCAAGGGCGCCAGGTTCCTGGTGACCGGCGAGCCTCTTACCCCGCAGAAAAAGAAGGAAATCGAATCTATGGGAGCGTACGCGGTGCCGGTTTATGGAATTTCTGAGGCCGGAGTGATCGCCGCGGGGTGCGATCAGCCCTATGAACCCAGCGATCACTGCCACCTGTACGAAGACAGCACCGCGATCATCCCTCACGAGTGCCAGGTTCCCTACTCGGACTCCACCGTGGATGCGTATCTGTTTACAAACATCCTCTACGAGTCGCCGAAGGTGCTGCTGAACGTGGATATGGGCGATTACGGAGACGTCAGCATGGGACCCTGCGGTTGCGGGTTCGGCCAGCTGGGCTTCAACACCCATCTTTCGAACATCCGGAGCTACGAAAAGCTCACGGGAGAAGGCGTCACGTTTGTCAACACGGATTTCGTCTGGATTATCGAGAAAAAACTGCCGGAAGCCTTTGGCGGCAGAAGCACCGACTACCAGCTTGTCGAGGAGGAAAGCCATAACGGAATACCCCGCTTGCGCCTGCTGGTCAGTCCCCGCGTTGGCAGCATCAACGAAACCGAGGTCGTAAAAACTTTTCTGGGGCTGTTGCAGCACGCTGAAGATCGCCTCTGGGCGCAGTCCGGGACAGAGATGTGGACTCAGTCTGGAATGATCCATGTCATTCGTGAAGTACCAATACCGACGGCGAGTGGAAAGATCCTGCCGTTCTATTCAATGAAACCCCAAAAGAAGACGTCGAAGACGACGCAAAGCATAACAGGAGGAACTTATGGGATTCCCAGCGCGAAGAATGAGGCGGCTCCGTCAGAATGGGACATTTCGGCGGCTCGTTCGTGAAACAACCCTTGCCGTTGATGATTTGCTCCAACCGTTTTTTGTAGTGCCGGGGCACGGAATCAAGAAAGAGATCGAATCTCTTCCAGGGAACTATCATCTGTCCATTGATTGCCTGGTGGAAGAAGCCAAGAAAGCACAGGCTCTTGGCGTCCCCGCCATCCTACTTTTCGGCGTTCCCGATGCGGAAGTCAAGAGCCTGGACGCTTCAGGGGCTTACGCCCCTCACGGCATCGTGCAGGAAGCTGTGAGGGCCGTGAAGCGCCACGTACCGGGCCTCCTGGTGACGACGGACGTGTGCCTTTGTGAATACACGCCGCACAGCCACTGCGGAATTCTGGAGGACGGCTACCTGGTGAATGACAGGAACCTGGAGCTGCTGGCCAAGACGGCCGTTTCCCATGCGGAAGCGGGCTCTGACATGGTGGCGCCGGCCGCTATGCTGGACGGCCAGATCGGGGCCATGCGCCAGGCCCTCGATGAGCACGGTTTCGAGAACCTGCCCATCATGGCCTATTCGGCAAAATTCGCGTCCAAACTTTACGACCCCTTCTTTAAAGAGGGGACGCAATCCGCCCTGGCCAAAGGCGACAAGAAGACACACCAGATGCCCTTCTTCAATTCGAACGAGGCCATGCGGGAAGTCGCTCTCGATATCGAGGAGGGCGCGGACATCATCATGGTGAAGCCCGCACTCTTCTACCTTGACATTCTCTACCGCGCCAAACAGCAGTTCCAGATGCCGATGGCCGTCTACAACGTGAGCGGCGAGTGCGCCATGATTGACGCTGCCGCGCGCCTTGGACGACTGGACCGCAACCGGATCATGTTTGAGGCCCTGGCCTGCATGAAGCGCGCCGGTGCAGACATCATCATCACCTACGCCGCCATGCAGGTTGCGCAATGTCTGAATGGAAAGCAGTTCTGTATCACTGAATAGGAACTGTCCCTATCGTATAAAACAGCCCGGCCGCAGGGTCGACCCAATGTCTTGCGGCGGGAATCTCTCGTTGGGAAGG
Organism: Terriglobia bacterium; assembly: GCA_049583595.1. Taxonomy (GTDB): domain Bacteria; phylum Acidobacteriota; class Terriglobia; order UBA7540; family UBA7540; genus SCRD01. The sequence continues at coordinate 14,765 of JBAUWE010000034.1, read as the reverse complement.
CCATCCGTTGAAGACTAGAAATCTGGAGGCATCGTCTGCCATGGAAATTGTTGTCATCGGCTTGAACCATAGCACGGCCAGCGTGGAACTGCGTGAGCGCATGTCTTTCAACAAAGAACAGGCAAGCGAAGTCTCCACGCAGATCCTGGCCTACGGCTTGATGAACGAGGTCCTCATTCTCTCCACCTGTAACCGGACGGAGCTTTATGGTGTTCCCGACAGATGGACGGGGAATCGAACGGACCTGCTGGTAAACTTCCTGATTTCATATCATAAGGTGCAGCCTGAAAATGTGAACAGGTCGCTCTATAAGCATACGGACCGGGATGCCGTGCGGCACATCTATCGAGTCGCGTCCGGCCTGGACTCGATGATGCTGGGGGAAGCTGAAATTCTGGGCCAGGTCCGCAAGGCTTACACAAACGCCTACAGGCTTGGGGTCACGGGCCGGGTTTTGAATCGACTGTTTCAGTCCGCCATCGAAGTGGGCAAGCGGGTGCGGACCGACACCCGAATTGGTGTGCGTCCCATGTCGGTGGCCTTTGCAGGGGTGAAGCTCGCAGAGAAGACCCTCACTTCGCTCAAGGACCGGCGGGGTTTGATCCTGGGGGCCGGAGTGACCAGCGAGAGGGTTCTGCGGCACTTGTGCGACCGCGGAATGCAGCAGATCCACATTCTGAATCGCAGTGTCGACCGCGCCGAAACCCTGGCGGCCCGGTATGGTTGTGAAGTGATACCCTGGGAAGACCTCGGGAAGAGCCTGGATTGGCCGGACCTGGTTGTGACTTCTGTCGCCAGCTCTGAACCGGTGTTGACTCGCGAGATGTTGCAAAAGAGCATGGCGAAGCGGAAAAACCGGACCCTGATGCTGATGGATCTGGGCGTCCCGCGCAACATCGCTCCCGGCGTGGGAGAGCTCAAGAATGTCTGCCTTTACAACATCGACGACCTGAATGAGATCGTTTTGCAGAACCTGAAGGCCCGGGAACAGGAGGTTCCGCGAGCCGAAGAGATCGTTGAGGAACATATCCAGGATTTCGTACGCTGGCAAGCCGGCGTTTCCGCCTGTTCCATCCTCAAGGACCTTCGCGCCGGCTCCCAGATTGACCGCGATACGTTCCTGCGCAAGCACCTGGACGCGATGTCGCACTATTCTGACCAGGAACTCGTTTATGTGATGGAGCTGCTGAAGAAGTTTCTGAACGGCGCCCCTCCCGAAGACGGCGGGGACGCGCAGGACGAACTTGATATGCGGAGCAAAGTCAGGGCCCTGAGCGCCTTCTGCACCTATTTTGGCGACAACGGTGGGAGGCCTTAATGGCTTTGTCCGCAGGTGCGAAACTGTTTGAGCCCGCCATCGGCGCCCACCCTGGCCCTGCCAGGACTTCCCGGCGCGTGCCTGAGGGCCAGTCGGGCCATCCGATGAGTCTTCGAGCCTTCATTGATCTTTTGTCGGAGCGAGGGGAACTGAAGCGCATCTCCGGACCTGTCGACTGGAAAATCGAGCTCGGAGAAATTACCCGAAGGCATCGTGAGCCGCTTCTGTTCGAGAACATCAAGGACTATCCCGGGCAGCGCGTGTTCACCAACGGACTGAGCAACTTCTCATCCATCGCGCTCGCGTTGGGGCTGCGGCCTGAAAAAGGCCGAAAGCCGGTGATTGCGGAAGCCAGACGAAGGGTTGAAACCCCTGTGAAGCCAGTCATGGTTGATAGCGGGCCGGTGATGGAAAACGTCGTCGAGGCGCCGGATATCAACCTCCTGGAATTTCCGGTTCCCCAGTGGAGTCGCCACGATGCCGGCCGCTACATCGGGACCTGGCACGCAAATGTGACCCGTGACCCGGAGACTGGATGCCGCAATGTGGGCGTATACCGGATGCAGGTCCTCGGCCGTAATCAGACCACCCTCAGCACGTCATCAGCGAGCCACCTGGGCCGGCACTTTGCCCAAGCCGAAAGGAAGGGCCAGCCGCTCGAAATGGCCGTTGTGATCGGGGCTCCTGAGCCGGTGATGATGGCGGCCGGTTCCGGCTATCCGGCCGGCTGCGACGAATATGATCTGGCGGGCAGCCTCTGCGGCAGCGGAGTGCCGCTGGTCAGGTGCAAGACAATGGATCTGGAAGTGCCCGCGGAATCGGAAATCGTGATCGAAGGACTCCTCCAGCCGGGGGCGCGCGTGCATGACGGACCCTATCTGGACTACGCCGGCATACCGAATGAAAATCCCGGCGCTTATCTGTTTGAGGCGACTCGGGTGATGTTCAGGAACCGTCCTGTCTTCCGCGGAGCGGCGGTGGGCCATCCTGCGGCAGAAGACCAGCAGCTTTTTGCCCTGCTGGCGGAATTCGGACTTTTTGACTTTCATGATTCACGCCCGCGCCACTGGTTCCAGACCAGGTTAATCGAGTGGCGTCTCTTCAGGCTGTTTCAGTCGGCGGGCAGAGCTCATGCTCCGGCTTTCCTGCGCAAGAGAATGAAGCGCTCGACCCCAAGCCCTTGATTCTCTCAGCGCTCCTGGCGCACCCGGCGTCTGATGCCGCGCCAGAATAGGACGGGATGGATCGCAACGCGTTCGACACGATGGGCCCAGCCCGGCGTTTGCAGACTCAAAGAAAGAAGGCCTGTGGTCATCACAACACAGTCGCGCAGACCAAGCCACAGGTGCTGAGATAGGAGGCTCTCTTGACGGATCTTCTGTTCCTCCATGTTCCCAAATTTAACAACTACTACAAGCCGTTCGGCCGGTTTTCGTTCGTTAATCTCCCCCCCATCGGTCTTCTGGGATTGGCTGATTTCTTGAGAAAGAACAGTTATTCCACCAGGATCATCCACCTTGGGGTGGAGAAGTATAAGTACGGTGAAATCAATCTGGATCAGATGATCGCGGAGCATCAGCCTGCCATGGTTGGTCTTGATCTGCACTGGCATTTCCAGGCATATGATGTGATCGAAATCGCACAGAAACTCAAGCGAGCGCATCCCGAGGTGGCGATTGTTGCGGGAGGGTTCACTGCTTCTTTCTTTGCTGAAGAAATCCTTCGGGAGTTCGACTGCATTGATTTTGTCATCCGGGGTGACGCGGAGATTCCCTTGCGGGATTTGGTTGCCCAATATCACTCGGGCAAAGCTTATCAGCATGTCCCAAACCTTGCTTTTCGGGAAGGCGGCGCCATCCGGATGAATCCCGTCAGCTATGTGGGCGACCAGAAGATCCTGGATACGCTGTGCTACACGGATTTCACCCTGATGAAGGATTATCCGACCTTTGTGGATTCGTTTTCCAGGTATGTGCATCTGGATGGCCTGTCGGAAGACTTCCAGAATCGTCTGATGGAGCAAGGGAAGATGTTCCCGGTCTTTCTTGGGCGTGGCTGCGTTTATAACTGCTCATTCTGTGGTGGAGCGCGAAGTTCGCAAAAGGATATTAGTAACCGCCAGGAAATCTACCGCAGGCCTCTCGAGTCTGTGCTGAATTCTCTGAGGGATCTTCAGCGCTTCGGATTTGATACAACGGTCCTTCCGCTCGATCCACCTCCGGCTCCAGTACGTGAGAAGTTCTACCTTGCGCTCATTGAAGCCATTAAAAAGGAGAAGATTTCACTGAGGATGGAAGTCGAGCGCTATCACCTGCCCACGCGTGAATTTATCAGGCGGTTTCGTGATTTGCCTCGATCAGATTCGTGCATCACTCTCAGCCCCGGCAGCCACAATGAAATGATTCGGAGAAAGAATGGCCTTTACCGCTACAGCAATGCTGAGTTCGAGGAGTGCCTTAAGGTGATGGACGAGGAGGGCGTCAATTGCCTGGCATATTTCTGGGCGGGAGAGCCTTTCGAAACTGAAAACGATCTGAAGGAGATGGGCAGGTATATACAACAATTGCGGCGCCGGTTCAAGCGCGTAGGAGTCCGGGCCAGCATGATCGAAATTGAGCCCGCAAGCCCGATGAGCAGCAACGCAGAGCATTATGGTGTCATGCCTCAACGCCAGAGCTTCATGGACTACTACCACTACCATCGGCAGGCTGGACGTAACCACTTTCTTGAAATGGGATATGAGCGAACTGGAGGCCCCTCACAGGCCCAAACCAAGGATCTGTATTGCCGTCATCTCTGCACGCACTTCAATCGCCGATGGATCCCTCCATTCATGAAGAGAACTCTCTGCAACGTTGCTTCCGGAATGTGGAAATCGGGAGCGTTCAGTCTTCTTGACAGGATGGTTAAAGCAGCATGAGTTTTGCGCGTTCCTTTTGCTGCCTCACTGCCAGCGAGTGGTCCGGTCGCCGGTCTGGGCAGGCCTTCCAGGAAGTTTTCGTCAGCGTTGGTGAAGCTCCATCGGCGCAGGCGAATCCAGGTGAGTTCAACAAAGTATGAGCATTCCAAACTGCTAACTTAGCAGAACAGCCCGGAGGAGCGACGTTCTTGCCATCACCCACGCCGAATCCGGAAACATTGGATGCACAATCGACAGACGAGGGAGAAATGAGATTACGAGTTATCGAGACGGACCCTTCTGCTGATCCTCGCTGGGACGGCTTCGTCAAGAGTCACCCACGAGGGCTCATCTACCACCACTCGCTCTGGCTGGCGGCTTTGCAGAATGAGTTCGGGCAGAATGCCTTATCACTCGCCTGCGTGGACGAAAACAACGAGTTTAAAGGAATCTTCCCGCTGTTGTATACGCGCGGCTTGCCTTTCAGGTTGCGTCGCATCGGGAGGCACTTTACGGGACGAAGACTCGCTTCCCTGCCCAGAACTCCGGTTGCCGGTCCTCTCAGCAACTCCCCGGGCGCCGAGAGGGTTCTGCTGCTTGAAGCAGCCAGGAGGGCGAAGGAATCCCCCGGCACAACCGTGCAGATAAAGACAGACACGAATTGCCTTGCCGACGTTCCCGATGGAATAAAGGGTGCTTTGTGGCGGAATTCTTATGTGTTGAACCTGCCCGGGGAAACCGGGTCCAAGGTCCGCTTTGGAAACGCCAAGGAGCACCATAAAGTTGCCTGGGCGGTCAACCGGGGGCTCCGTCTGGGAGTAAAAGTGCGGGAAGCGAAGAATGAGGAAGACCTGGCGGAGTGGTACCGGCTTTACCTGGCGACGATGCGACGTGTGGTGGCCCTTCCGCGGCCTTATCACTTTTTCGAGGAGCTGTGGAGGAAGATGCGTCCGCAGGAAATGATGAAACTGCTTCTTGCTGAAAAGGCCGGCGCTGGTGGCGTCCAAATGCTCGCAGGATCAGTTTTTCTGTCCTATGGATCGACGGTTCACTATGCGTTTACTGGATGCAATGCGCTGGCATTCGCGACGCACGCAAACGACCTGCTCCAGTGGGAGGCCATCCACGCGGCCTCTAAAGAAGGATTTCGTTACTATGACTTCGGCGAGGTCGTTGAACATCGGCCGGAACTTGCCAGGTTCAAACTCAAGTGGTGCGCAACAACTGTCCCTCTTTATCGATACCATTTTCCCACCGCTGATTCATTGGAAACTCGTGCCGCGGTGGAACCTTTGAATTTCGCTTGGGTCAGAGAGATCTGGCAGTGCCTGCCGTTGGTGATGACGAGATCATTTGGGAGTCGGATCTTTGGCCGACTCTGAGGTGTGGGGTCCAGATTGGGGTGGTTGACTCTTATGGAACGCTCAGATTGGCTGTTTATTGGTTACTTCCGGTGCCCGCAGGAATTTGTGGCCATCGGCGTGCAGGGTGATTTGTCGGAGCACGCCGGCTTCTTCAAAAATCTGATGATTCAGGAATACAATCCCGGCCCGCCGGCGGCGAGGACGCAACCTGGAGAGGGCAGAAAGTGGTTGGCTGCGAATTTCGATTTCATTTCCTCTGCCGGCAGACTGTGGAATGGGACGCTGGGGTTTGCAGACTGGCTAGGCTCATTCCGGGGTGTGGAAGAACTTCAATGGTTTGCCGCCGACGACCTGCGCCCCTTCCTGTCAATGGCCATGCATTCTCTTCGCTGGCTGTTCCGGCGAAATGAATCTTGTCTCAGGACTCCGGCCCTGACGAATTTGCCGCCCTGGCGATCCCATGTCCGCAATTCACTTGGTTCCGGCATCGCATTTGCGACCCAACAGCAAACGAACGGCCCGTCGGGCGAGGAGAGCCTCCGGCCATGATGGACAATTCGAACCTCTTACTCGGTAGAGCAGTCGAGGATTCAGTGCAGGAAAAGAACCCGCCCAACCCGGAACCATCGGAACAGGTGATGATCGATCACTTCCGGTGCCCGCCGGAATTTGTGCGCATCGGCGTGCGGGGCGATTTGTCCCAGCGCGCCGGCTTTTTCAAATTTGGGTCCGAATCGGTCTGTTACGGAAGGACCTCCGCCTTCATTCCTTCGCCTCAAGCGGGGCAGATTCTGAACGATGCTCTGAAATATTCCAGAGGTGGCCGGGGCGGCATTCACCTGCCGTTCAACCTTGCGGAAGCCGTCACGGCCCTCCGTTGCGAAAAGTATTTGGAGAACGGAAATGGCGCCGGCAGTAACAGCATTCTAAACCGGTCTGTGCGGGCGGCCTACTATACCGTCCGGCCTGCGATGCCGATTCAGGTGCGCAAACATCTGCAAAGATACTCCTTGCGGGGTTGGGACAAGAGAGAGTTTCCGCGCTGGCCGGTGGAAACAAGCGTTGAATCCGCCTTCGAGACGGCGATGCGCCTGATCCTGAAAACACAGGGTTTGAAAGAGGTGCCCTTCATCTGGTTCTGGCCGGATGGCGCGCAGGCCTGCGCGCTGATGACTCATGATGTTGAGGCGCTGGATGGCAGGGACTTCTGCGACCAGCTAATGGATATTGACGATTCCTACGGCATCAAGGCTTCATTCCAGGTTGTTCCCGAATCCCGTTATGAGGTTTCACCGGCTTATCTGGAAGGCATTCGGAGGCGCGGTTTTGAGGTCAACGTGCATGACTTCAACCACGATGGCAACCTGTACAGTGATTATGAGGAATTCAGGCGGCGGGCAGCCAGGATCGAAAAGTACAGAAGGAGCTTCGGTGCGCGGGGGTTCAGGGCGGGGATTCTCTACCGCAACATCAACTGGTTTGACCTTTTGCACTTTGAATACGAAATGTCGGTTCCCAACGTGGCGCATCTCGACCCTCAGCACGGCGGGTGCTGTACCACCTTCCCCTACTTCATCGGAGATATGCTGGAAATCCCGGTGACCATGACCCAGGATTATTCGCTTTTCAACATCCTGCGTCATTACAAGCTGGATTTGTGGGAGATGCAGATGGATGCGGTCCGCAGGAAGCACGGCGTGATGAGTTTTATCATCCATCCCGACTACATCCGCAATGAACCCGAGCAGAAAGTTTATCGAAGCCTGCTGGCCCGTCTTGCCGAATTGCGGAAGACCGCCGGGGTCTGGATGCCACTGCCGGGCGAACTGAACCAATGGTGGCGCGAGCGGAGCCGGATGAAGCTGGTGAGGAACGGCGGCGGCTGGGAAATTGAGGGAGACGGCAAGGTCCGCGCCAGAATTGCCCATGCGCGCCTGGAAAACGATAAGCTGGTGTACTCGTTTTGAATACTAAAAATCCACACACGCGCCCGCATGGTGCGGCATGACGGCCGGCGGGTTGCACATTCACAATGCCTCAGGACCAGGCTTTGGGGCCTGGAAAGGTTTTCCGAGGCTTCTGTTCCAGAGGCAGACAGAATTTGAAAGCCGGTTCACCGAATTCAGGGTCCCAGGGTCCATCCACATGAACCACACAAATCTGGAGTTCAAGTTTCGAACCATCAGTTCCACGGGCGGCTGGCGACGGTGAACTTGCCGTCATCAGCCGCCGGTGATTAGGCAGGGATTCATAGGAGGATGAAGACCATGGTGTCTACAACACTCTTGGCAAAGAGTCTTGACGAACAAAACGATATTTTGACGCGGTTTCAGGGCCGGGTCAGGGAGAGAACGGCCCGGGTTGGGGTGGTAGGGATGGGCTACGTGGGGCTTCCGATTGCTCTTCTTTTTGCGAAGAAGGGTTTTCAGACCACGGGCTTCGACATCGATCCCGCCAAAATTGAATCCCTCCGCCAGGGCAGCAGCTACATCAAACATATCCCCGACTCCGAAATCGCCCAGGAGGTCCAGGGAAACCAATTCCTGCCGACCACCGACTTTTCGCAGTTGAGCGCCATGGATGCGGTGATCATCTGTGTTCCCACTCCTCTCGATGACCACCGGGAGCCGGACCTCTCCTATATCCGGGCGACAGCGGAATCCATCGGCAGCCACCTGCGTCGCGGACAGCTTGTGGTGCTTGAAAGCACCACCTATCCGGGAACCACCGAGGAAGTGGTTCTCCCCATCCTGGAAAAGTCCGGATTGCGCTGCCCGGTGTCCGATTACTCCGCCGAGGCCAACCCTCAAGCGACTGCGGACGCCGTCGCGACGGATTTCCTTCTGGCCTTTTCGCCGGAGCGGGAAGATCCCGGCAATAAGAATTTCAAGACGTACCAGGTGCCCAAGGTGATTGGCGGGGTCAACGCCCTCAGTGTGCTGGCAACCCGGGCCCTCTACAAAACGGCTTTTGAGCGTACGGTTTTGGTGAGTTCATCGCGGGCCGCAGAAATGACCAAGCTGCTGGAAAACATCTACCGCTCCGTGAACATCGCGCTGGTGAATGAGCTGAAGCTGCTCTGCCTGAGGATGGGCCTGGACATCTGGGAGGTTATTGATGCGGCCAAGACCAAGCCCTTTGGCTTCTCCGCGTTCTATCCGGGTCCGGGGCTCGGTGGCCATTGCATCCCGATCGATCCCTTCTATCTGACCTGGAAGGCCCGGGAGTACGAATTCCCCACCCGGTTTATCGAGCTGGCGGGAGAGATTAACGCCTCCATGCCCGAGCACGTGGTGGCCGCCACCGGTGAGGCGCTGAACCGCCGGAAGCAGTGTCTCAACAACTCGCGCATCCTGGTCCTCGGGGTTTCCTACAAGAAGGACATTGACGATCTGCGGGAGTCTCCTTCGCTGGCGATTATGGAACTGCTGCAATCGCATGGAGCCCGCGTGGATTACCACGACCCCTACTTCCCGCATCTCGGCCGGATGCGCCGGTACGATTTCCAGCTCGATTCGGTGGAGCTGAGCGCGGAAACCCTTTCCCAATACAATGCCGTGCTGATTGCCACTGACCATTCCTCGATCGATTACGAGTTTGTGGTTCGCCACTCACGGCTGGTGATTGACACCCGCAATGCCACACGGGACATGACGGAATATCCGGGCAAGATTGTCCACTGCTGACAGGCTGGCTGGCTGAAGCTTATCCCGCGGTCAGGCGGAGGGTGAGACCTTGCGCAAATTCGCAAATCCTTGCGCAAGGTCCTTCCCTGGAACTGCAGGCGTGCCGGAAAGGGCCGGGATGGCTTCTGCACGCTAAGGCGTCGTGGTGGCCGGGACGGGGCCGGCGGGAGGGCTTTCCACTCCACTCGTATCTACGGATTTGACCTCGTAGTAGTAGGTTGTGCCCCCCTCGACGGTGGCATCGATAAACGATGTGGTCGCCAGCGGCGAGGACCCGTTGAGCAGGCCAAACGGGCCTGCCGATGTGTTCCCGCGGTAAACGTTATACCCGGCAATGGCGATTGTCGAAGTGGATGGCGCGCTCCAGAGCAAATCGATGCTGTGGTACGTAAAGCCTGAAGGTAACGTGGCCGAATCTCCACTGGGATTGGTCACCGTGACAGTGACCGAAGCTGAACTGTGGACAGGGGTAACCGCCACGAGTGTGGAAGAGTTGGTGCGGGACACTGAAGTTGCCCCCAGCCCTCCAAAAGTTACGGATACGCCCGTTTGAAAATCTGATCCACTGATGGTCACTGTGGTTCCGCCAGCGGCAGGTCCCGAGATAGGCGAGACGCTTTTGAGGCTGAAGGTTGCTGTTACGTAAGTGAAGGCATTGGCGAGCGAAGCCGATTCGCCGCCAGAAGTGGTCACCTGGACGCCGACGCTTCCGGCAGCGTGTGGTGGAACCTGCGCCTTCAACTGTGAGGAGCTGATCACGGTAATATTCGTTGCCGGAGTTCCGCCGAAACTCACCGAAGGAGCGGCTGCCTGGGTGTCGGATGTGAAATTTGATCCGTTGATGGTGACCACTGTTCCGCCGTCCAGTGGACCCGAATTGGGAACCACTGACGTCATGGCAGGCGTCGAGCTCTTCTGAGACGACGTTGCATCCAGGGGGGAAACTATTCCGGTCCCGCATGAGCTGTAAATCAGTGGAGCGGCAGCCACCAGCAGAGTGGCCATGCACCCGAGAATCTTTCGTCCGAGTGTGTTTGACTTCATGATGACATTTCTCCTTACGGGGCTGAAACCAGGCCGGAGGCTTGGAGCCAAAGACATCACAGGCCGGCATTCACACGACCTGTGATGGTCTTCTTTTTGGGTTGCTTCCGCGCTTCGTGTTTCCTGTTACGCCCTCCTTCTGTTTCCTTGTGCTAACTCCTACTATCAAGGCCGGTCGTCCTCTCAGGGAGACGGAACAATGGCCTGGGCTTGGTTTGAATACCCGCTTTCCGGGTTGCTGCTGTTGACGGCGGTGGCGACGTAGAAGTAGGTTTGCCCGGGCTGCACGTGGGTGTCACTGAATGATGTCGTGGAAAGCAGGGTTGCATTCAGCCGGGAGTACGGACCGCCGGATGTGGAGCTGCGATAGACGTTAAAGCCCGATGCTCCGGATGAGCCGTTCGTCCAGGAAAGCGTGACCGTGTGAAAGTACGTAAATGGTGACGCCAGGGTGCCGCTCTGCGAATCCGTGTTGGTGACGGCAATGGAGACGGTGCCGGCTGGAGAAACGGGGCTCACGGCCTGAATCTCGGTTGAACTGACCAGTGTTACCGACGTTGCGTCAATTCCTCCAAACGCCACGCTCGCTCCGCTTTGAAATCCGCTGCCGAATATCTTCACGGTGGTTCCGCCTGTCACAGGCCCCGAATTGGGCGAAATACTGCTGACGGCAGGCGCTGAACTGTAGGTGAAGCCGGAAGCCAGGGACGCGGATTGCGTATCGGGATTGGTTACGGTGATCGAAACGCTCCCGGCACTTCCTGCCGGCGACATGGCGTTGATCTGGGTGGAACTAGCCACCGTGACAGCCGTGGATGGTGAACCGCCGAACCTGACCGTCGCTCCCGCCTGGAAGCCTTTGCCAGTAAGGGTGACCGCGGTTCCTCCGGAGCTGGGGCCTGATATCGGGGAAGCGCCCGAAACGCTCAGGGTGGTTGAGCTGGTGAAGGTGAAGCCGGAAGCCAGCGTTGTGGATTGCTTGTATCGGTTGTAACTATTTTCTGTTACCGCTACGCTCACTGTTCCGCTCGCATGCGCGGGGGTGACGGCCTGCAACTTCGTTGAGCTGACCACAGACACCGACTGGGCGGCAATTCCTCCGAAGTAAACGGAAGCGGACGACGTAAAGCCGCTGCCTGACAGGGTGACCGTAGTCCCGCCCGCGTCAGACCCGCTATTGGGTGCTGCGCTGTTGATGGAGAGTTGGCTGCGATGGCTGCCATGACTGCCCCATCCGTTGCCACGTCTTCCCAAGGCAACGCTTGCAGCCATGGAAAATGCAAGGATGGAGAGAATGGAAACAAGGAAGTAATGGTGCTGACCTGAGTTCGATTCGACGATACGCATTCTGGATTTCCCTTTCGTGTGCAGACTCCTGATCTGCGCATCGGGTCTCCCCCTCGAATCGACTCAATGCTTTCTTTTTTCTCCACTCCGGCAGGTCCAAAACCTGCTTCAAACAGAGCAGAGTTCTTGTGTCATCAGCCCTCCCCTTCGTGCCAAAGTGCATGTCCCTAAACATGCAGGTCTTCAGTCAGCCATTTCTGTCCAGCGGCTTATTTTTTACTGTCCATCTGAAGCCTTGCCTTGACAACTCTGTTGACTGCAGTTCCAAGGTTACGCGGAAGTACGCCCTACAACAACTGTACCAAGGACTAGAAGAGGGTCAGGTCTTTTCCGGAGCCGGCATACGGGCATTTCCGGCAGGGTGTATGCAATTTCCGGGTCCATGACGCATCTTGTTCTGTGGCAACGGGTTACGGACAGAGTGTTTCAGGCGCAGGAGAGAAGCGCAAATTCCCTCAGGGCGCCGGTTTCATGCGGTTCCAGACTTTGGGCCGCATTCCGGCGGCAGATGAGAACTGGTGAGGTTTGTCTATGGAACGGAAAGTGGACAGAGGGGAGCATGCTCAGGTCTGCCTGCTTTCTACCCATCCGTTGCTTCTGAATGAGTTCACAAGGAAACTCTCACGGGAGCACTTTAGGGTGAAAGCTTTCCGGCTGCGCCATGTCTTCCTTGAAGATGTGAATCGCCTGGCAATTCCAGACGCGGATGTCTACGTCGTGGATGGCTACAATCCGTTTGCACATGTCCTGATTGGCACCCTGGTGAAACGTTTCCCCAACTCCCCTGTCATCGTGCTCTCTGAGAAATTCACGGATGCCACGGCTTTTCCCTTTCTGGACCTTGGCGTCAAGGGTCTCCTTCATTATTCCGAGGCGACGGTGCACCTGCCGGAGGCGGTCAAGAGGGTAGCCCGTGGAGGCTACTGGGTGGAGCGACAGCTTCTCACCCGGTTTATGGACTCCGGGGTCCACAGTTCCCGCCGCCACTTTGTCAAAACGCGTCCAACCCGTCTCAGCCCGCGAGAGCGCCAAGTGCTGGAGTCCCTGCGCGGAAGCCTTTCGAATAAGGAGATTGCCAGGAAGCTGAACATATCTGAACGAACGGCCAAGTTCCACGTGTCCAATCTGCTGGCCAAATTCGGTGTGAAACGGCGGGTTGACCTGATCATGCTTCAGTTAGAGGATCGGCGGTCCTAGCGTTTGTCAATGCCAGGAATAATGGTTCAGGTCAGGAATCTGGCGGGTTTCCTGGCATCCCGATGCCCTGAACAACGCCTGCCAGAAGCACGCAAAGTCTCCGCAACGCATGGCCTCTCCCCGCTAACCTTTCCCGCTACCCTTTGAAGAAGTTCCCTCCCTCCTTTCCTTTCCCGGTTCCCATCCCAAGCACAATTTGATCAACCTTGTTTGATCTTTCAGCCACACCAGGCCGAAGTGTATTCGTCCGCATTCCCTGCGGCCCTGCCTCCCGCTGCATCACTCAAATCACAAAAATGAAAATAATGCTGGAAGTCCGCGAGTCTCTCGGGTCTAATGAGGCAGGAAAAAGGTCACTTTGGTCGCCACATTTAGAAACAGAAGGAAGGAAAAAGCCCGCTGATGGTTTGGAAACGCGTGCTGCCGGCTGTTGCTTTAGGCCTGATAATAGCTCCGATCCTGTTTTCGCAGGACACCGGCTGCCGGCTCTATCCCTGGGGCAATACATAAGGCGCCGCTGCGGTTTCCAGGCTGGAAACAGGAAGAAGCCTTCCGCCGTCAACGTTCATTCGAAGGGCGCAAGCCCGTTTGGCGCGATGGACGCGGAATAACGCACCGAAGCTCGAGCCGTGCGTGTTCTTGTGATGATAAAACAGTGCTGTCCCAATGTTGGATTTGAGGAATCGTATAAGTGCAAGGGAAGCAGTGAGTTGGTTGCGAAAATGAGCAAAATCGATTTGAATTTGGCGCTACGCTTAAGCCATTCCAAGAGCTTCCGAGGGATGGCGCATGAACCGTGGCCGAACGATTTTTGCTCAACTGATGGACCTGCTTCCGCTCGCCGAATTTCGTCGTTGTGTCGAGCGCTACCGGGGCGACTACAAGGTGCAGAGTTTCTCTTGTCTCGACCAATTCTTGTGCCTGGCTTTCGCCCAACTGACTTACCGCGAGAGTCTGCGCGACATCGAGACCTGCCTGCGCGCGCACCGCTCGCAGCTTTATCACATGGGCTTTCGAGGCCGCGTCTCGCGCAACACCCTGGCCAACGCCAACCAGCAGCGCGACTGGCGCATCTATGCCGATTTCGCCCGCCTGCTCATCGCCCAGGCTCGGGCCCTTTATCAGCACGATCCGTTTGCCCTGGAACTCGACCAGACCATTTACGTCTTCGATTCCACGACCATCGATCTCTGCCTGTCGCTTTTCCCCTGGGCGCAGTTTCGGCGACGCAAGAGTGCCGTGAAGCTGCACACCCTGCTCGATCTGCGCGGCAACATTCCGACCGCTGTTTACGTGACCGGCGGACAGGTGCACGACGTGAATCTGCTCGACCGGTTGGCGCTGGAGGCTGGGGCGTTTTACCTTCTCGACCGCGGCTACATCGACTACCGCCGTCTTTACCAGTTCACTCAAGCCCTGGCTTTCTTCGTCACCCGCGCCCAACTGGACACCCGTTACCGTCGCTGCGGATGGCGCCGGGTGGATCGCGCCACCGGAGTGCGTTCCGACCAGACCATTCGCCTGACCGGACCCAAGAGCTCTCTCCGCTATCCCGCACCTCTGCGGCGCATTCACTACTTCGACGCCGAGAAACAGCTGCGCCTGATTTTTCTCACCAACAACTTTCAACTCCAGGCCCTGACCATCGCGCAACTCTATCGCGCCCGCTGGCAAGTCGAATTGTTCTTTCGCTGGATCAAACAACATCTGCGCATCCGCGCTTTCTATGGCACTTCGCCCAACGCCGTCAAGACTCAGGTCTGGGTGGCTATCACGGTCTACGTCCTGGTCGCCGTCCTGAAAAAACAGCTCCAATCGGACCTCAGCCTGTACAAAATCCTGCAAATTCTCAGTGTCACCCTTTTCGAGAAAACCCCCATTTCATGGGCTTTCTCGCAATACAACGACCA
>JBAUWE010000033.1:0-9892 GCA_049583595.1 Terriglobia bacterium | reverse complement strand
AGAGAGTCGTCTTGGCGGAGGGCGCAGGCTGCGAGGTTTTGAGATCAACGTTTGAAAAGACCGCCGTCTCCACCCGGTCCTTGTCATGCGAGCAGACGCCGAGGCCCACGTAGAACGGCGCCTTCAGCTCGATCAGCGGCGATCCGGCCGCAAGCTTGAGATGATTGCCCTGTCCCAGAAACATGTAAAAGTAGTTGCCGCGCTTTTCAATCCGCAGCCGCCGGGGTGCGTTGATGTTGGCCTGCACTTCATGCGTGGTGGCGCCCTTTTCTTCCCGCCACTGCAGCGATGTGAGGCCGACGCCGTGCCGCGCGATATCCGCGTAAACGGAATCAGGATCGAGGCTCTGGCGGATCATCAGGACGGCCTTGCGATGCTCGTTGCCGCCGGCACCCTCAAACGCAATGTCGGCGGTCAGGGTTACGTCGCCTGAAACCTTCTTCCAGACAAACTGGAAATCGTCGTTTGAAACCCACATGTTCTCGCCGCTGCCGGAAATCGCATAAGTACCCTTCGCGGCGTCGTATTCCACGGAGCCGGGGTGCAGCACCGTACCCACGTCCTGGTGATTTTCAAACAGTCCGATTTGCGACGCGGCAGCATCCACCTGGTGCCGCACCGTAATAGCAAGCGCAAAGATGCAGCAACCTATGGCTGTCAAGCCAACGAGCCACCTGGGTTCCATGGTCGAGACCTCGGTTTGGGATAGTAGCCAGTATCGCAGAGTTTTCGGGCTTTTGGAACTGCGGAATCGGTGATGGGTTTCTGAAGGAGCAGCGGCGCATGGTGCGAAAGAATGAACCCGCCGCTGGGGCTTTCTGCTGATTCTGCTGTCCGGCGAAGCCCGGTGCCCCGGCAACAAGAGCGACAAACAGTCCGGCTGTAAGAATGAACGCTCAACCTCTCTTTACGACCTCTCCTTTTTCTCTGTGTGAGTATCCTTTTCAAGGGCCTTGATATCTTTCAGGACTTCCGAGGGGGTCCAACGGTTGCCGGCATACCACCGCACCAGCTTTTGATCGGGACCGACCAGCGCAGTGCTCAGCGAGTGAACGATCTGGCCGCCCTGCTCCTCAAAAGTGAAGCCGAAGAATGAGGAAACTTCCTTCAGTTCACCGGAAGGAATAGCGGCAAATTCCCAGTGCCGGAAGCCGGAATCGTTCTTACCGGCATAGCGCTTGCCATAAGCCTTCAGCACTGCCGGCGTGTCGTGCGCGGGATCAAAGCTGAGGGTCAGCAGGTGCGTCGTGGCTTCCAGAGAGGCGTTGGCCGCCAGTTGGTTGTTGATGTCCGCAAAATTGCGGGTCATCAGCGGACAATAGGTCGGGAATGGGCAGCGCGTATAGACGAACGTCAGCAGGACCACTTTGCCGCGGTAATGGCGAAAATGAACGCGGCGGCCGTCCTGGTTGACAAAGGTGAAGTCCGGAACCCGTTCGCCCGGCTGCGGCGGCACGTTCTCATCAAGCTTCGACGGAGGCGCATTCGCTGCAGCCTTCTGGACAACGACAATGTTGTCGAGCCAAACGTCGTCTGAAGTGACCACCACGCGGGCCGTGATCCGGTCTCCGGGCTTCAATTGTTTTAGGGCGGCGTCATCTTTCACCCCATAGGACATGGTCATCGCCTCCATGAAGCCCGGAATCGCTTCATGGTCGACAATGATCTGCTCGTGCCCCACATCAACCGAGATCACCGTGCCCTTCAATTGATAGTATTTCGCGTGCAGCTCGGGTTTGCGATGGCAGGCTTGCGTCGCGAAAAAAAGCGCGATCAAGGCAGCGGCCATGACGCCGCGCCCAAGAATTCTCTTCATGGTCCTTTCCTCCTTGAGAGGTGGCAAAAATCGGCCCGCGGCTTTTGGGTTTACTCCGTCAGGCGCACGACCTGGCCGGTGGTCAGTTGATAGAGGGCCGTGATGAGGGCGAGTTTCCCGTCCGCCACCTTCTGCTGCAGCAGCGGGCTGTTGCGCAGAAGGTCGCGGGCGCTGTGGCGGACGTTGGCCTGCTCGGCCAGCCTGAGCATTTCGTTGCCCTCGGCATGGCCCCTAACGCTTTCGACAGCGGGACGAACCCGGGCAACGATGGATTCCAGATTTGCAGAAGGAAGATCAGCGCCAGAAGCCGTCGCCGCCACCGCTCCGCAATTCTCGTGGCCCAGAACCACAAGAACCTGGGATTGCAAGTACTCTGCCGCAAACTCGATGCTGCCCAGCGCCACGGTGTCGGCCACGTTGCCCGCCGTCCGAATCACAAATAGGTCACCGAGGTTCTTGTCGAAGATCAGGCAGGGAAAAACCCGGCTGTCCGAACAGGCCAGCACAATCACCTGAGGTTGTTGCGCACCGGCAAGTTCCACCCTCCGTTCAACAAGTCCCCGGGTGGACGGCTTGCCCTCCTGGAAACGTTTGTTTCCCTCCATCAGGTCAGCCCAGATTTTCTCTGCTCCGGCCGGAAGCATGGAAGGTTCAGAAACGGTATTTTGTCCCGCTGAAGTCATTGTCAATTGTCTCCGATAGCGGCAGGGCAACATTCGCGACTGAACAAGCAGCCGGAGACGACCAAACCCACACCTCAATGAACCCCCGGTGCGGATCAAAATCGGGCCATGAGTTCACCGTCGAAGGGTCCGGAAAACAAAAAGCCTGCCACCCTGCAAAGCTAATCGTACTTCTCATAGCTGAGGGCTTTGGGGTCGTAGCCCAAGGCGCGGAATTCCTGCGCAACGTCATCGATCATCTTGCGCAGCCCGCAAATGTACGAGTGCAGTCCCTGCTTCCCCGCCAGGTAGCGGACAACCTGCTGCTGCACGTAGCCCGTGTGGCCGGTCCAGCCGGAACCGGGACGGCTGAGCGTGGGGATAAAATGGAAGTTGGGATGCTCCGCTGCCATCTTCTCAAATTCCTCGCGGTAAAGGATGTCGCGTTCCTGGCGCACGCCAAAGATGAGCCACACCTCGGAATCGTGCGGCCGGGCGAAAAGCTGCTGGAGCATGGCGCGGATGGGCGCAATGCCGGTTCCCGTGGCGATGAAGGCCAGGACAGGATCCGGCGGCTCGCGCAGAGCGAAAAATCCGAACGGACCCGAAAAACCGATCTTGTCACCCGGCTTCAGATGGAAAAGCCAGGAGGATACCCGCCCTTCCGGCAGCATGTTGAGGCAAAGGTCAAATCCGTTGTCGGCGCGCGGCGCGGAAGCAATGGAATAGGGCCGGCGGACCTTCCGGCCGTCCAGTTCGATATCCAGTGAGATGAACTGGCCCGGGCGAAAATCAAAACGGTGCCCGTTCGAGATCTGAAACTGGAAATGCTTCGTCCTCTCGTTGGTATTCCAAACATTGCGCAAAAAAGCTTCGTGGCGGGAATGGTTCACGGGCTTACCCTGGTCCCTTCCGTAATTTCTCGAATCCTGCTGAGGACCAGCAAAGCCATTTCAGGATGCTCTTCAAGCGACCGGCCAACCTGGATTTCAAGCGCCGGGAACTTCTGCTTTTCCGCCTCCACCAGCCTCGGCAGGTCGCGGCGAAGGTGGGTTCCCAGGGTCAGAAAATAGGGAATAACAGCGATTCGCTGGAAGCCTGCGCCTACGGCTTCCGCAATGGCCGGGCCCAGTTCAGGCTGGCCGGGGCCCAGGAACGACGCCCGAACATACGCGTAAAAACCTTCGGCCTGAATCCGGCGGGCGAGGTCGCGAACTCCCTGATTGGCTTCCTCCACCGCGCTGCCGTGGGCAAAAAGAATGATGGCAGGTTCGCCGTCCGTCAATGGCTTATCTGAATCCATACTTAAAAGTCCATTTTAACCTAAAAGTCTCAAATTGCGTAGCCTCATCGCCTGCCCGCAGGATTAAAAGTTGCAAACCTGTTGAAAACCGGGCAACGCCGTTGCGGTGAGACGGTCCCGGCGGAGAATTACAAATTCCGCAGGCCGCTTAAGCTATTAATTCTGTGGGGACTTTGGGTCTTCCTTCCGCTTGGATGGACGGCCGAGAACCGTTTTCCAATAGGAGCGTTTGGATGGCTTGTCCGTTTTAGTATTTTGTGTACGAAGGCGATTGATGGATGCCAACCGATGCTCAATAAATTCCTTGTAGAACCGGATCCTGGCCTCGAAGAGAAACGATGAGAGAAGGACACCCACCGCCATCCCAAACACAAAAACCAATACGAAACTGATCCAGTCCATCATATTGATCGTACCCCGCACAGGCAAAGGCGCAAGTTGACAGCTTTGCTGAAACCAGGCGCAAGATCCCTGGCAGTTTCAGCCAAAACCAAACCACTCCGGACGACAGTAGAGAAGGTGTCAATACTATAATAGTAAATCCCTTAAAATTCAACAGGCCCTTTTAATCAATTCGCGGCTTCGGGACCGCCTGTCTCTCCAGCCGTGTGAAGTTGACTGCCCCCTGCCCCGAAGGCGCTCGAGACCAGGGGCTAGGGCTCGTCACTTGGCAAAGTTCTTTCTTAGGATTCTTCGGTTTGACGCCACTCAACCGGGTTTCAGCGGGAAAATTTGGCGGCAAGGGCAGGCGGAATTTTTATCTGTGGATTGGATTTGCTTTCATCGGGTGCCGGCAGGCGAACGGAGCGTCGAGGGCAGCACCTTCATACCGGAGGCGTCCGGACCCAGCTTCAGACGGAGCCAGTGACTTATGGTCAGGCACATCTTCGTTTAAAAGGAGGCAGGACTGGTCATGCAACAGAACGAATGCGTCCGTTGCTTGCCGAAGGACGCGGCAGATCGATCGGACTGCTGAAGGATGCAAGCCGGGATTCAATGAATCGCTGGTAAAACCTGATTCGTGACCTGAAGCGCAAAAAATACACCACACCGCCCAAAGCGAAACCTGATCCGAATGCCAGTGCCAGATGTGCCCCTGTCTCCATGCTTATCTATCCTCCCTGTCTCAGCCGCCATGGAATCCTGCGCGGCAAACTCCCTCAGTCAATCATATCGGGCTTCCCGGCGCAGTGACGTAAATCACACCGAAATCAGATCTGGAGTTTCTTCAATTCCTTAGTATTTCGTGAGGGGGCCTCTTCGCCTGCAGGGCTTCCACAACAACCCGTGAATCCAGTCATTTGCAGGTCAGGCAGGCCGGAAGGCGGGCATGAGAAAGGCGAAGGGCCTTGAGATTCGCCCGTCGCGGTCGAAGAAACTAGATCAGTTGGATACCGGGAAAGAAGTAGGAAATCTCAAACGCCGCGGTTTCAGGAGCGTCCGAGCCATGTACGGCGTTGTGCTCAATGTCCTCCGCATAAAGCTCGCGGATGGTGCCATCTTCGGCGTTGGCCGGGTTGGTGGCGCCCATCAACTTGCGAAGGCGCGTGATGGCGTTTTCGCCTTCCAGCACCATGGCAAGAGCCGGGCCGGAGCTCATAAAACGGGTCAGGCTTTCAAAGAAGCCTTTGCCGCGATGCACGGCGTAAAAGCCTTCCGCTTCCTTCTTGCTCAGGTTGACCAGACGGGCCGCTTTAATGGTGAGTTTGTTGGATTCGAAAATCCTGATAATGTCGCCGATATGCCCCGCCGCAACGGCGTCAGGCTTGATGATGGTGAGTGTGCGTTCCAATTGTTGATCTCTCCTGTTCAATTCTTCTAGGCGCTGGCTTTGCCCGCGAGGGCGCTTGCCATGGTTTCGCCGATCAGCGCGGGGCTTTCTGCCACGTGAATCCCCGCAGCCTTGAAGGCTGCAATCTTGTCAGCCGCGGTGCCCTTGCCGCCGGAAATGATAGCGCCGGCGTGGCCCATGCGGCGCCCGGGCGGCGCGGTGCGGCCGGCAATAAATCCCACAACCGGCTTCCTGACGTTGGCCTTGATGAACTCCGCCGCCAGCTCTTCGCCGGTGCCGCCGATCTCTCCGATAATGACGATGCCGTGCGTCTCCCCGTCTTCGTTCATCAGCTTGAGCGCGTCGATGAAAGTCGTTCCGATAATCGGATCGCCGCCGATCCCGATGCAGGTGGACTGCCCGATGCCCAGCGCGGTGAGCTGACCGACAGCTTCGTAGGTCAAAGTTCCGCTGCGCGAAATCACTCCCACGTTTCCCGGCCGGTGAATGGAGCCGGGCATGATGCCGATTTTGCACTTGCCGGGCGAAATGATTCCGGGACAGTTGGGACCGATCAGGCGCGTGCCGGTGCCCGCCAGGAAGCGCGTAACGGTCACCATATCCAGCGTGGGAATGCCTTCCGTGATGGCGACCACCAGCGGCATGCCCGCGTCGGCGGCTTCCATAATGGCGTCCGCGGCGAACGGCGGGGGAACGAAAATGACCGAAGCGTTCGCCCCGGTGGCGTCCTTCGCCTCACGCACGGTGTTGAAGACGGGAATTCCATCGACACTTGAACCGCCCTTGCCCGGCGTCATTCCGGCAACAACTTTGGTGCCGTAAGCAACCGCCTGCTGGGTGTGGAAGGTGCCCTCGCGGCCGGTGATGCCCTGGACAAGGAGCTTTGTACTTTCATTAACGAGTATTGCCATAATAGCCTATCCAACATTGAGTGATTGAGTGATCGGGCGATTGAGTGATTGAACAGCCGCATCGTTGCGTTTCGATGTCACATTTTTCGAACGTCGCTTTTGGGCTGTCTGTCTTGAAGCGGAAAAAATTCGCACAAGCTCGTTCGTCTCAGCCAGGAGCGCGTCCAACCTGGACTTTGGGACCACTTCAGCCTCAATCAGGAACTCAAGCCAGAATACGGTCTCATCTGCTTCTTCGATAACCACTCCCGTCCTAGCTATAAATTCAGCCTTCGAACGCGCCCTGCAAACAGCCCGGTAGTTCGCCGCCACAGAGGTCCCGGACCTCAAAAGCTGTCTTCCCAGGGTTCTCGCAACATCCGATTTGGGCAGCGCATGAAAAAGCGTCACGATCCGAAGCGCAAACTGTTTGGTCCTTTGCCGAAGCTGCTCCGGTAGACTGGTTGAAATCCGATCGCTCATAAAGCCGGTCATTCAATCACCAATCGCTCAATCACCCGATCACTCAATCACCAATCTTTCAGCCTTTCGCCTGAGCGACAACTTTTTCCGCCGCGTCTTTCATACCGCTGGCCACGGTGAAGCTCAGGCCGGACTCCTGCAAAATTTTCTGGCCGAGTTCGACGTTGGTGCCTTCCAGGCGAACGACGACTGGGATTTCAATCCCCAGGCTTTTGGCAGCCGCCACCACGCCGCTGGCCACAATGTCGCAGCGCATGATGCCGCCGAAGATGTTGATCAGCACGGCGCGCACGTTGGGGTCGCCCAGGATAATCTCAAATCCGCGCCGGACCTGCTCCTCATTGGCGCCGCCGCCCACGTCCAGGAAGTTGGCTGGCTGGCCGCCTGCGTACTGGATGATGTCCATGGTGGCCATGGCGAGTCCCGCGCCGTTCACCATGCATCCCACGTTGCCGTCGAGGCGGATGTAGTTCAGGTTGTAATTTGAGGCTTTCACTTCCAGCGGATCTTCCTCGTCCAGGTCGCGCAGCTCGCGAAAGTCCTTGTGGCGAAAGAGCGCGTTGTCATCGAAGTTCATCTTGGCGTCCAGCGCCAGCAGCCGTCCGTCGCGCGTCAGCACAAAAGGATTAATCTCCGCCAGCGATGCGTCACTGGACTGGAAGGCACTGTAGAGAGCCGCGAAAAACCGCGCGGCCTCCTTGAGCAGAGAGGGATCAAGCCCCAGCCCGAAGGCAATCTTGCGCGCCTGGAAGGACTGAAGCCCCACGGTGGGATTGATGGTTTCTTTCAGGATCTTTTCAGGATGCTCGGCAGCGACAACTTCAATCTCAACTCCGCCTTCGCTGGAAGCCATAAAAACCGGCGCGGCGGCCATACGGTCAATCACCAGTCCCAGATAAAACTCGCGTTCGATGTCGAGGCCTTCCTCGATCAGCAGCCGGCGGACGATACGGCCTTCGGGTCCGGTCTGCACGGTCACCAGCTTCTTGCCCAGAATCTCACCGGCAACCCTCTCGGCTTCCGCAGCCGAGTGGACCACCTTGACGCCCCCGGCCTTGCCTCTGCCGCCCGCGTGAATCTGCGCTTTCACCACCACGGTTCCACCCAGGCGCGTGGCGATTTCGCGGGCCTCTTCAGGCGTGTAAGCGACTTCACCCTTGGGAACTGTCACTCCAAAACGGGCCAGAATCTGTTTGGCTTGATATTCGTGAATCTTCATAGCGGGTCTACGTGGTAATCAGATTTTCCAAAGTGCTGTGAAGGCGGCAAGGGTCCCAGCTTGCGGGCTCGATGGCGCCAAACTCCTGCCAGAGGATGCCGTTCCATCGTACAATAGAGCGGCGCGATGTCTGCAGAATCTGCCAGTATAGGCAATGTGGGTCCGAAAATCAAACAGTAGGCCTTGTTGGTCATGGCTCGGACCGGGTCATGCCGCGGCCAATGTCTGGCGCTGCTGGTAAAGGCCCTTTCTAAACATCATGCAAATTGCTGAAGCCATCGAAAAACTGAAGCTGGGCCAGAGCCTCGAACGCGCCGAAGCCCATGCCGTGATGGAAGAGCTGCTTTCCGGGCGTACACCGGACGAACAGATCGTCGCGCTGCTACTGGCCCTGCGCGACAAGGGCGAAACCACCGAGGAAGTGGTGGGCTTTGCGGAGGTGATGCGGGCCCAGGCCCGGCAGGTTCTGGCGGACGCCGGAGTGCGCGTGGAGCAATTCATCGATTCGGTGGCGCTGCTGGATACCTGTGGCACGGGCGGCGACCGGCGAGGGACGGCAAACGTCTCAACCGCGACGGCGCTGGTGGTGGCCGGATGCGGCGTGCCCGTCGCCAAGCACGGCAACCGCTCCATTTCAAGCCGCTGTGGCAGCGCCGACGTGCTGGAAGCGATGGGCGTCGCCGTCGATCTGCCGCTCACAAACATTCCCGCGTGCCTGGACGAAGTGGGCATGGTTTTCCTTTTTGCGCCCCACCTTCACCTGGCCATGAAGCACGTAATGGGCGCCCGGCGCAGCATCCAGAGCAAAACCATCTTCAACCTGCTGGGGCCGGTGACCAATCCGCTGGAAGCCCGGCACCAACTGACCGGAATCTACGACGGGGAGCGGACGGAAATGATGGCCGAAGCCCTGGGCACGGTGGGAACAGAGCGCGCCATCGTGGTGGCGGGATCGGACGGCCTGGACGAAATCACCATCACCGGGCCCACCAAACTTACAGATTACGATTCCGGCCGGATTGAAACCCGCCACGTTCTGCCGGAAGATTTCGGCCTCGAGCGCGCGGCGGGCGAAACGCTGGCCGGCGGCGATTCTGAAAGGAATGCCAGCCTGCTGATGGAGCTTCTTGACGGAGAGAAGAATCCTCTGCGGGACTGCATTCTGGCCAACGCTTCCGCCGCGCTGGTGGCCGCGGGCAAGGCGGGCGACTTCCTCGAAGGGGTGGCGGTGGCGGCCGAGTCGGTCGATTCCGGGAAAGCCAAACAAACGCTTCGCGCCCTGGTGGAATTTACCGACAAACACCGGCGCTGAACCACGCCATGGCACTCATCTTCATTCACCCGCCGGATGCAGATTTTCATCGAAAAACTTCAACAGACGTTTCGTCAGGTAGAGCCGTGCTGAGTAGGCGCTGAAGCCGTGCTTTTCACCAGGCTGCAGATAGAGCTGGTAAGGCTTGCCGTCACGCACCAGGGCTTCGATGAAATTGATGGTGTTCTGCAGGTGGACGTTGTCATCGTCCACGCCGTGCATCAGCAGCAGGTTGGCGGTTAGATTCCCCGCCGCCTCCAGCGGTGAAGATTCCCGGTAGCCGTCAGGGTTCACATCCGCAGTGCGCATGTACCGCTCGGTATAGATGCTGTCATAGAACTTCCAGTCGGTGACCGGACCGCCCGCCGCGCCACATTTGAACACGCCGGGCGCGTGCGTCAGCGTGTAGAGCGTC
>JBAUWE010000032.1:0-2096 GCA_049583595.1 Terriglobia bacterium | reverse complement strand
GCCCTTTCTTGACAGAACGCCGAATCCATCTGACAATGTTTGTTTGCCTGCCGCGGTAGCTCAGGTGGTAGAGCGCAGCCCTGAAAAGGCTGGCGTCGGCGGTTCAACTCCGTCCCGCGGCACCATTCTTATCAAGAACTTACCCATTCCAGCCATTACAGCCGTGGGAACAGAAAGGAACAATAAGCTGGAGAGGTGTGCTAATTGACTGCTGTGGAAGCACTTGCAGCCTGATTCTTGGGAACAATAGCTTCGATCAACTGGCGCTGGGCGGCGAGTTTGTTCGGAGTGGTCGATTGCGCGTACAGGTCTAACGTGATTTTGCTTGTGGAATGCCGGAGCGATTCCTGTACGGTTTTCACGTCCACACCGTCGGCGATAAGGAAGGACGCCAGAGATCTGCGGAAGTGGTTGGCAAGTCTGGGCACCGGAACGTTGTACGTCGAACCGGGGAGCCCGTGGGAACGTCCAGACCACTTTCACGGCCCCGCTCAGTGAATGTAAACTGTCTCACAGCATCTGGTACCAAACCCCGGTCACCTCACAACTGCCTGGACGACGCTCCCGGACCACTGTGCTTTTGAGTAGCTTTTACTGACAGTGAATGAACTTCTGCTTGATTAACAGAGTTCGTTCTCTTAGCATCGAGGGTAAGGCTGCTCTGAGTTTGATGATCGGATGTTCCGGGCAGGAGCACTACGATGGGGCTCCGTAGGCTGCGAATTCGAGGGGGAGTGCTTTCAGCTTTAGTGCTGATAGGTCTTCTTGGCGCCTTCTCGCCGTCCGCGGTGGCCGACCAGGCCAAAGCTAAAATCGCTGGGCAAGTGACGACGTCGAACGGGAAAACGATCCCATTTGGGGTCAGCGTGCAACTGCAGGCTCCAGGCGGTCAAATTGCGGGCCAGCAACCGGCGGACTCCTCGGGGCATTTCGAGTTCAATTATGTCCCGAAGAAAGACTACACCTTGCTCGTCACAGCAGATGGATTTCAACCGGCCACGCGGGATGTGGACCTTCGATATGGGGACCAGCTGTTTCTTACCATCCGGCTGACACCACTGGACCATCAATTGAAAGAGAATCGGGGTTCCATTACTTCCGTGGAAGATCTCAAAGTGCCCGCCCATGCCAAGCGGCAATATCTTAAGGGCGATCGGGCTTTCAAGGCACAAAAATTTTCTGCGGCGAAAAGGTTTTTTGGGCAGGCCGTGCAAGAGTATCCCTGTTACGCTCAGGCCCAGCTTGAACTGGCAACGGTGCTGATTGTGAAGCAGCAGGCGGCTCAGGCGGAGACCGCTCTAAAAAAGGCAATCCAGTGTGTCCCCACGTACCTGGATGCCTATGTGGAACTTAGCCAGCTCTTCAACGCGGGGAAGCGTTATGACGAAAGCCTGGAACTCCTACAGCCAGCGATTGAGCGTTCTCCGGATACGTGGCAACTCCGCTACCAGATGGGAGTGGCGCATTATGGCATGAAGCAATATGAAGAAGCCGAGAAAGACTTTCTGGGTGCGCTCTCACTCAACCGAACGCCCCCGCCCATTCTGCATATCAAACTGGCCGATGTGTATTTGAAGAAAAACGACTTTGGCAAAGCCTACGCAGAAATGCAAGCCTATCTCAGGGACCAACCCGAGGGTCGCTTCGCTCCCAAAATCAAGACTGTCATCCAGCAAATGAAGGCCGATGGTCTCATGCCCGCAGATTCGTCTCCTGCAACATCCTCTCGAAGTGCAAAGCCGTAAGCCCCTTCGCCGAATGTACGGCCGGAGTTCCGGACCTCACGCTCCGTATTGCAGAAACCATGCCCTTGCCAGGAACCAGCCGTTATTTCTCCGGAAACATCTAGAACTACCCCGGCATAGAGCGAGATCGTACCCCTTATGAACTCTGGTACATGCCCTGCCGCCCATCCGTCAGGTCTGCCGGTTTTCACTCCCTAACATCTTGTCCAGCGTCAATATGTTTAGCATCAGTTGGCGCAACGGATGATAGTTATCCTGACGGCCAACGTGGGGCTGGGGTGCGATCTGGCGATCGGCAAAAAGAATATATCCTGCAGGGTAACCGCGGCTCTTCTGCGAGAACTTCTGATT
>JBAUWE010000031.1:0-1864 GCA_049583595.1 Terriglobia bacterium | reverse complement strand
TGTTTGGCGATATGTAGTCGCGAAATTAACAGCGGCGCGACTTCCTGAGGCAGCAAAAGGTTCAGGGTTGCGCTTTTTTCCGGGAACCGGAAGACGGCTGGGAGCGGTTCGCGGCTAAGAAAATTTTGCACTTTGTTTTCATCCGGATGGCGGAGCCGAAGAGTTTCAAGCAACTCTTCCAGCTGAAGCTGCATGGATTCATCCGGGAAAAATAATAGCTCCAGCAACGAATCCTTCTCGCAGTTGGAATCATCGAGCAGTAAGCTCTGAAGCTCTTCGAGGGTGGGATTGGAGAAAGTGGAGTCGATGTATTGGATCACATCGCCGCTGAGTGTGATACCGTTGCCGAGAATGTTGCGAATTTCAGCGGCGAGGCGCGCGCATTTTTCTTCTGATTCCATAATACTATTTTTGGGTTGGCCCTTTGGCCGGTTGGCCCGTTGCCCGGTTATCGGCCAGCTGTTTTGTCAGTTGACTATAGAGCATAGCTTTCATAAACAACGTGCTATCCGACCATCGGATCAACGCATCAATGGCCCAACGGGCTAACCGGCCAACGGGCCAACGGGCTAACCGGCCAACGGGCCAACGGGCTAACCGGCCAACGGGCCAACGGGCCAACCTTCTCATATGTAAGGTGCCATTTTAATCATCAGATCGTGCTTCTGCAATCCGCCCGGCCCGCTTTCTTTCATTTGACCTTTGTCAAAAATAAAAATAAACGGCACGCTCAAAATGCTGAACTTGGAGGCCAGCTTCGGGTTTGCATCAACATTTATTTTTGCGACCCGGACCTTGCCTTTTGATTCGACCCCAAACTGGTCGATAATCGGTGCGATTGCACCGCATGTCGGTCACCAGGGTGCCCAGGCCCACATCAGTACGGGAAGGGGCGATTTTAGCACCATGGTATCGAAATTGTCCTCGCTGATCATAATGGGTTGCGGGATGAACAATTCCTCTGTTTTTAACTTCGCGCCGCATTTACCACATTTGGCGCCGGCATTTAATTTTTTACCGGGTAACCTGTTTTTGGCACCGCATTCAGTGCAGCGAATTTTATAGCCGGCTTGCGGCGCTGTCGCATTCTCATCCAACGGCAATTCGGCGTGGCACTTGCCGCATTTGGCCGCTTTACCGATCCGATCGGGCGGAATTCGATTGGCTGCATTACAGCTAGGGCAGCGAACTATGTGTGGGGCGTTGTCATTCATGGCTTTTTTGTCCTGAATAATACCTGTTCCGTCGTGATCGATTCTTTACCCTCGCGGCTTTAACCCGTATCCCCGGATCAACCCGATTTCAGGGAACCATTCACCCGGCAGGCAGAATACCAGATTTTTTTGTATATTATAATGTTTTAGCCGCCAATGTAAAGACAGAAGCCGGGAAGTTGTGAAGTTGCGAAGGTGGGAGGGAAAATTGAGCAAAGCGCATAGAGCAGACAGCATAGCGTCCGGATGATAGGTGACAGAATGTAAGAAATAGTCACAAGGCTTAAGGCTAACGGCACAAGGCAATGGAAAATGTCGAATCGCTTAAGGTCACGGTTTCACGCTATGCGCTATGCTCCCTGCCCTATGCTGATTGATCCGGCCTTCTGCCGGGAGTTTTCAAGCTTTCCAGCCTTCTGCACCGTGCGCCTTTGACCCTTATCCTTCAGCTTTGCGCTTTGCTATCTTCTCTATACTCAATTTTTCTCACCTTCACACCTTCTCACCTTCTGACCTTCTGCCCTCCGTCTTCTGTCCTATAACATCACCCCGTAGGCCTTCAGCTTCTTATGCAATGTTTTGCGGGTGATGCCGAGGCGGCGGGCGGCCTCGCTTTTGTTGCCGCCGGCGGCTTCGAGGGTATTTAGAAT
>JBAUWE010000030.1:0-2514 GCA_049583595.1 Terriglobia bacterium | reverse complement strand
TCCACGGCCTTCTCTGCCTTGTTCACACGATCTAGCACGTATTGCGGCGGTGAGTTTTCATCAATCCATTGTTGAAGCCTGTCGCCACCACTCAGCAGCTTGCCGCATGGCTTGATATGAAAATCCTCAATAAGGTTAGGCGTAGAAAAGTCAGGAATGCACAGCATTCGGTCAAGCCGATTCTCGCCAGTCACGAAGTAGGTCGTGAACCGGCGATATCCTGCGCCAAGATACTTTGTGTATTTGTGCCCAGTGAAATGCTTGCAAAAGTTCTGCAAGAGCAGCTTTCTTCCCTTCAACGTTTGATCGGCAGCCCATAGGCGAGCGATGTCACCGAGCAGGGATGAGCCATCAACGAATAGGTAGTTATTGTTGCCGGACATATATCTTTACCTGACAGGACACATAACGCTTGAGATAACCGGCGCAAACCTGCGTAGCGGGTTTGCGTCCGGTTGAGCGAATAGTTAGAAGGTTGCGCCGCATGCGACCACACCAACCACCCAAAGAACCACTAGCGCCTGCGCAAACATACACAGACCTTGGATCTGCACGACCCTGGTAAATGATCTGGCAGAGGCGCTGAGATCTCCCTTGGCCGCCTTGGCAAAGCTGCGCTTCATGAACCAACGTGCCGGCCATATTACTGCGCGCTCGACCTCAGAAAATAGAAATGGAATATCGAGCTCTAAACGGCTCTCAGCAGCGTACGTTCCCTCGGTACGCCCAATTGCTGCACCAGCACTTGCACCAGTTACGAGCACAGCGAGCAACTTTTCAACGATACCGAGAACGACTGTCACGAAGAAGCAAATAAAGAACGTATGGAGCACATGAGGCGTAAGATGATGTGCGACCTGCCCGAGATTGGCGAAAATTCCTGCTGCAACCGCAGCGAACCCAGCGATTAGCCAGCTTGAGAACACGTCCATATTGCGTGAACTGGCACCGATGGCGCCAAAGAGCAGATTGCTAACTAGGACGCGCTCATAAATATGATTGATTTGCTGCGTCATCTCCCCCAACCTTCTAACTAGAAATAGGCGACTTTGAATATAGCAATGGAGGTCGCCTAAATCAACGAAATTCCTAAAAAACGCCGATATTCCGCGAGGGCACGATATTTATACAACCTAAAATTTTCCTGATGATGTCCTATGTAATCCAAGATGCTCCGGACCCGATTACCGCTTCCTGCGGTATGCCGCACGGCTACCGCCCCAGTTGCTGATGTCGGCGATGATGGCGATTATGAAGAGCACCAGCCAGAGACCGGAGAGCGAATGGTTGTTGTTCAGCATGGCTGCCAGGTAGGCGAGGGTCGTGTAGGGCATGAAGATGAAACCCAGGATCGGCCAGATCCGGGTCTGGTAGGCGTGCCCGATCCAGCCGGTGAGCAGCCAGATGAAGAATAAAAGGACGCGTGGAACGATCAGGCCGATAATCGCAAGTAAGCATCCCATGGTGTTCCTCCCAAACCGGCGGACTGAAACCGGCTTTCCCTATTATGGCGTATCAACACGGTATCCGTGCAAACCCGCATTTCCGTTGCGCCGTGGCGCCGTCGCGAGAGCTTTATTGATTCAATTTGTCTATCTGAGCATCCGTTTGCTTCCTGAGCGTTTCCCACATCTCGTAATCGGTCCGGGTCGGCCTGGCGAATGAGCCGTTGACGACGAAGTACAGGAAGCCGAGCTTGCCTTCCAGTTCCGTGGGGTGCTGGAGGATGGCGAGGTAGGAGTCCGCCTGAGGGGCGACCAGCTTGCCCTTGACGGTTTCCAGTGTGGCCAGGGCCTTGCGGGTTTGTTCGTCCTTCGGGTTTTTGGCGAGTATGGCCTTCAGTTTTTTCTCCCGGCTTTCGATGCGGTCGACCGTCTCGTCGATCATGTTCAGTTCGTCGACGATTTTCTGGAGCAGGGCGTAGCGGGCCTGGAGGTCGCCCGGGTCGGCGGCGATGGCGGGGTCTTTCTTGACCTCGAATGTGCGGGTCTGGCGGGTGCCGCCCATCGCGAGCGTGACCCGGTAGGTGCCGGGGATGATGCGGGGGCCGGGCATGCCGCCCGGTGCCGGGTTGTAGTGCATGTCCCAGACGAAGCGGTTCATGCCGGCCTCGGCCGTCAGGCCGCTGTGCTTGGCGGTGCTGGTGAAGGTGGCGAGGGTCTTGCCGCCGGTGTCGGTGAAGGTGAGGGTGACGGGCGTCTTCGGTGCGGATTCAAGCTCGTAGAAAACGCTCGCGCCATCGGGCGGGTTCTCGCCGCTGCGATACTCGGCGGCATGTGGATCGTACTGGCCACCCGCGAACCAGGCGGCCTGCGGGGTGAACAGGAAGGCGGGCGCATCGAGCGCCTTGCCCGATAGCTCGCGCAGCGGCTGGATATTGTCCAGCACCCAGAAGCCGCGGCCGTGGGTGGCGATGGCGAGCGCGCTCTGGTTGGCCTGCACGGCGATGTCGCGCACGGCGGTGTGCGGCAGGTTGAGTTGCAGCGGCTGCCAGTTCGAGCCGTTGTCGAAGGA
>JBAUWE010000029.1:0-29826 GCA_049583595.1 Terriglobia bacterium | reverse complement strand
CTTGATCATCACGGGAACCTTTGAGGCGCTCATCTATTACATTGGATTCATGCTGGTCCTTTTTGCGGCGCTGGCAACAGCCGGAATCTTCAAACTCCGAAAGCGTCCCAACTGGCGAAAGCTTCCTGCGGTTGACCGCTTCTTTCCGCTTGTGCCTGCTGTTTTTCTGGTGGCCAGTTGCGGCATGTTGATTTCAACCATCCAGCTTCGTCCCCGAGAATCTTTTCTGGGGCTGCTGACCGTCTGCTGCGGCGCCGGTCTGTACTGGTGGACTTCCCTTCGAAGCAGGAACCGTCGTAGAGTATAAATCTCGTAATAGTCCAATGGGGTTGCAGAGTCTCCAGAACCGGCGAATGAAGCGTTCGTTCAAGACAATGGTTGGATGGGTCCGATGGCAGCTGGCCCTATATGCCGTCCTCGCCGCGTTCGATCTGTTGATATCCGGAACGGCCATCGGGCTCGCACAAAACCCTCCGATCCGATACCTGCTGAATCTGAGAAACCCGGCGTCACATCTGGTCGGTGTCACCATGCACGTTCCGCAGGCCGGCACGGGAACGGAATTCCAGTTTCCAACCTGGAACAACCTCTACCAGATTCGTGATTTTGTCCGTAACGTGCAGGATGTTCATGCCGAGTGCCGCAGCCGGCCGGCACCCCTGCGCCGAGTGGACATCAACACGTGGGCGAGCGAGGACCGGTGTTCTGACCTGGAGCTCCACTACGAGGTATATGCAAACAGGGACGACGTATTTTCAGGAATTCTGGACAACCGCCATGCGTTTCTGAATTTTGCGCTGCTGTTGTTTTATCTGCCGCATGAGCGAAAGCGTCCCGTACGCGTTCAATTCCTGATGCCCGAGGGCTGGAACCTGGTGACGATGCTGGATGACGGCCCTGGACCAGGCGAATACCAGGCTCCGGACTACGACCGTCTGGTGGATAGTCCCGCCGAAGCGGGAAAGTTTCAGCAGTACGACTATGTTCAGAAGGGCGTGACGTACCGGATTGTCGTGGATGGGGACCAAAGTCTTTATTCGCCGGAGCGGCTCCTCGGAGTGCTCAAGAAAATTACCGCCACTGAAACAGACCTGATGCAGGACGTTCCGTTCAAGCGATACACCTTTATGTTCTTTTTCCCGCCGAAGGGGAGTGGTGGAATGGAACACCGGAACGGCACGGCGATCAGTATCCCGGCCGCCGAGATGCGCGCGGGCCTCGAAAGTCTTGAAGGCATTTCCGCGCACGAGTTTTTCCATCTCTGGAATGTGAAGCGCATCCGCCCCCAGCGGCTTGAACCCATCGACTATATCCATGGAAACGATACCAGCGACCTGTGGTTTTCTGAAGGCGTTACCAGCATGTATGCGGAACTTGTCCTGCTTCGTTCCGGACTGATCCACGAGAGGCAGTTTTATGCACACCTTGCTCAGGAGATCCACCATCTCAGGTCACGACCGGCGAGGCAGTTCGAGAGCGCCGCAGAATCAGGACGCGAAGCCTGGCTTGAGAAATATCCTGATTACTCACGGCCGGAACGAAGCATTTCCTACTACAACAAGGGAGAGTTGCTGGGCTATCTGCTGGATCTTGGAATCCGCCATGCAAGTGATAATCAGTACAGCCTGGATGACCTGATGCGGCGACTCAACAACAACTTCGCGCAACACGGACGCTTCTTTGCGGACACCGACCTCGAAAACATTATTTCTCACTTTGCGCCGCGATTTCCCACCAAAGAGTTCTTTCGCCAATGCATTGATGGGACCGGCAATCTTGATTATGCAAAATATCTTGCCTATGCGGGGTTGGGGTTGAAGAGGGAAACAAGAGTAGTGCCTGACCTGGGATTTCAGTCGCTCCAGGGTTTCATGGGACCTATCCACGTGGAGTCGGTTGTTCCCGGCAGTCCTGCACAGAAAGCGGGAATTCAGTCCGGCGACGGCCTTCTCAAAATGAACGGCGTTGTGCTCCCGGTGACGCCCGAACGAGAACTGATTTACCTCAAGCCGGGGCAGAAAGTAACGTTCACAGTTCAGCGTGGAGCAAAGGTTCTTGAGATCGGGTTTCTGCTGGGATCCAGGAATGCAACGATCTATCGGGTGGAAGAATTGCCGAACCCCACGCGCGCTCAACTGGCGGTCCGCAGCGGCTGGCTGAAGGGTGAAACGGGGAAGGGTAGGGCGGTGGGAAACTGATGGTCAGAACATTGCTTGTGTACGCCGTCATTGTTTTGTACCTGCTGATTCTTGCCCCTCCGTTGCTCCTTTGGAGCGCCATCATAGGAAACACCGACAGTCTCTACGGCGTTGGCATTTTCGGGGCGAAGACTGCCTTGTTTATGGCCGGAGTTAGAATAACCGTCACCGGGAGGGAAAACATTCCGGCTGGAAAGGCTGTGGTTTATATGCCCAACCACCAGAGCAACTGTGATCCGCCGGCCGTAGCCGCTATCCTTCCACCTGTTCTGGTCATGGCAAAGAAGGAATTCTTCCGTGTTCCACTCCTGGGCACGGGGATGCGGATGAGGGGTTTTATACCTGTGGACCGGAGGCAACGTGAACGAGCATTTGCCGCGGTAGATCGCGCCGTGGCCGCTCTGAAGGCCGGGCATTCGTTCCTGGCATTCCCGGAGGGAACGCGAAGCAGAACCGGACGCCTGCAGCCCTTTAAAAAAGGCGTCTTTGTGATGGCGATCAAAGCGGGCGTGCCTATTGTTCCGATTTCGGTTTCAGGCGCCAACAGGATTATGCGCCCGGGCGATTTCAGGATTCATCCGGGGCCGGTTCGAATCACCATCCACACGCCTGTTTCCACCGCCGGTTGCAGCCTTGAAGACCGTTCAAGGATCGCAGCGCAGGTGCGCCAGGCAGTGATGGAAGGGCTTTGGCCTGAGGAACAACCGTTTGAGCCGGATATCCCTTGAAAGTGGCAGGTATGGGCAGTCTCTGCGAGGTTCAATACTCCAGCGGCCCGATCCTTGCCTACTCTTTTTGATCGGGGGGATTCGAGCGCTTGATGTGCTTGCGCACTGCCGAATAGATCTCCGGAAGGTGCGAGAAGGCTGCTGAACATTTCAGCCAGCGGGAGTTATCGATGGCTGGGTAGCCGGAAATAATCTTGTTTGCCTCCACGTTTGAGGGTATCCCCGTCTGGGCCGTGGCAATCACGTTGTCGCCAATGGTCAGATGGCCGGCCACGCCAACCTGGCCCGCCAAAACCACATTCTTTCCAACCCTGCAACTGCCCGCCAAGCCGGACTGGCCGCAGAGCAGGGAGTTCTGACCAATGTCACAGGCATGCCCCACCTGGACGAGGTTGTCAATCTTAGCGCCCCGGCGGAGCCTGGTTGTGCCCACCGTGGCGCGGTCGATGCAGGCATTTGCCTGCACTTCAACTCCGTCTTCGATGACAACCGTTCCAGCCTGAATGATCTTGTAATAGGAGCCGTCTGCCTGGCGGGCGAATCCGAATCCGTCGCTGCCAATAATGGCGCCGTTTTGCAGGATGACATCATCGCCAATCTGCACATTCTCTCGAACCACGGCGTGGGAGTGGGCGAAAAAGCGGTGCCCGATTCTTGCGCCGCGATAAATCATCACATGGCCCTTGATGACGCAATCGTCACCGATTTCAACTCCTTGCTCAACCACCACATAAGGGCCAATCGAGGGATTACGGCCCACCTGGGCTTCCGCAGCTATTTCTGCGGTGGGATGAATGCCGGGCTCCGGGCGTGCCGGTGGATAAAAAAGCTCGAGCGCCTTGGCAAAATCCAGATAGGGGTTGGCGGACCGCAGAACGGGGCGGCCGGGGTCTGGGTCCTGCGCAGACAGGATGATGGCTGCCGCCTGGGTGGTCTGGAGTTTGCGCCGGTACTTGGGATTGGAAAGGAAAGTTAATTCGGAAGTGCCCGCCTCTTCGATGCCGGCAACGGAAGTGATTTCAAGGTCCCCGGGCCCTTCCAGCACA
Organism: Terriglobia bacterium; assembly: GCA_049583595.1. Classification (GTDB taxonomy): domain Bacteria; phylum Acidobacteriota; class Terriglobia; order UBA7540; family UBA7540; genus SCRD01. Next base: position 25,854 of record JBAUWE010000029.1, on the reverse strand, counting down.
CAACCGAGCTTCTTTGCAATGTCACCCAGCCTCATGGCGTCCAGCTCCTTCTAAAGAAAGGGGCGTTTGCAAACAGTTGCCCCCTGCTTTCCTCTGCATTGGAATTATTGCCTCACGTGCAAGGTTATCAAGTGCGGAGGGGAGTGACAATAGTCAGTACAAAGGTACCGGTACTTGGGTGCCGTTGAATCCGCACAAGAATTCCATCACAGTGGATAGGAAGCACGTCCCCGCAATGGAGGCGCCGGACCGGGCGGAGGCACGAGCTTAAGGAAATGAAGCGTAAAGATAGGCGTTGAAAATTCCGATACCTGATTTGGAGACGATCACATGACCCTCGGACGGAAAGGCATTCGTGGCGGAACAAGGATACCCGTGGAGCTTCCGGTCCATATTCGATGGAAAACGCAGGCGGGGACGGAGCGGCACGCTGAAGGGAAAACGGAGAGTATGAGCGGGAATGGTCTGTTCATTCTGGCCCCGGTGCGGCTTCGGCATGACACCTCCATTCAGTTCACTGTTCTGCTTCCGGCTGAAGTTACCGGGACTCCCATGCAGTTGCAGTGCGTCGGGCGAGTGGTTCGCCAGCAGAAGAGCGGGTCGTCGCCAGGGCTCGGGGTGGTCATCGATGATTATCGTTTAGATTCCGTAAAGCGGTCCGCGTAGTTTGCCCAAAGCTGAAGGCGCTGATGTTCTACCCATCAGACAAGGACTGGCTGGCCACTTTTATTTAAGTTCCCCCGGCGACAAGCCATTCTGGGATGGTTCGTTTCCGCCGAGTTTGAAAATGCATCCGAGAAAGCATGTCAACCATAAGGCCAGGGCAAAGATCCTGATTGCGGACAGCGAAGGAGTCTTCCGCCTGGGGCTCAAGAAGCTTTTCAGCGTGGAGGATGATCTTCGCGTCGTCGCCCAGGCTGAAAACTCCACGCAACTGGTGGCGATGGCCAGATCTTTCCGTCCGGATCTGGCTCTGGTCCAGCAGGAGATAGCGCTGAACGGCTGCCAGGGACTTCTCGATAAAGTCCGTCGGGGTTCTGCATGCCTGGTGGTGATAACCGCATCCCATATGACCGTCATGGAGCGAGAGCAGCTTATTCGGGACGGAGCTTCCGGTGTGATCCCAAGATCGGCACAGCCGGAGGTCTTTGTGGAGAATGTCCGAAGGGTGCTAAACGGTGAAGTCATCCAGCCGCCGCCGGAGGATAACGGCGATGGGCTTGCTATCGCCTCCAACCACACTCACTCGCGCCCCATCGATACCCTGACGCCCAGAGAGAAGACCATCATCAGTTGCCTGACGCAGGGGCTGCGAAACCGTAACATTGCGGACCACCTGACGATTACTGAACAAACAGTGAAGAACCATCTTCGGTCCATTTACGACAAGGTCGGAGTTTCAGACCGCCTGGAACTCGTCCTTTACGCCATCCATCAGCGGCTCGAGTTACCACCCGTAAATCTATATAGTTAGGGACCTGTCTGTCATTCGTTTGATCTTTTTAACCGGCACCCGAATACACAACAGAAGCTGTCCCTGAGCACGCCTACCGGGCAGGCTTTGTCCTGATGGGGCTTGGGGGAAAAGAAAATGCGGGCTTCAATGGGGCGGGTTGAGATTGAAAAACCAACTTGGTTTTACGAAACAGCTTATGCTAAGATGCGGTTCGATTCATTTCCTTCGCGTCAGACGGGTTCCGGCTGGTTCTTTTTGGTAAACATTGGCTACTTTATTGAGACGGCGGCACTTGCTATTGACAAAGTCAGGGGAGTTTCAGATGATCATAGCTGTTTGAGCAGCTGTTTCAGGTCTTCACAAAGGACTTACGGTGGCATTTGCCGTTAAGTAACGCAGACTAGAATTGATGTCATGTTATTTATTATGTGTATGATAGTCTTGTTATATTAACGAAGCACATTAAGTCATTAGAATCTGGAAGGGGCAAAGGAAGACGTATCAGAGGCAACGAATGCCGGACTCACTTGCCAAAATTTCGTCGGAAGTTGCCAGCTTTCTGGATTACGCTACTGTCGAGAAGGGTCTGGCGTCTAACAGCATCGTGAGCTACGGCCGTGACCTTCACAAGTTTGCTTCATACCTGCACAAATCAAATCTGGACCTTGATCAGGTTCGGCACGAGCATATCCGCAAGTTTCTTGAGACCCTATACCGACAAGGTCTGAACGCCCGGTCAGTGGCGAGACAACTGGCTGCGCTTCGCCATTTCTTCCAATTCCTGGTGAAAGAGGGGAGGCTAAAAGCTGATCCGGCGCGCGATGTTGAGGCTCCTCATATTTCCCATTCTTTGCCTAAGTATCTGAATGTTGAGGAAGTTGAGGCCTTGCTTTCGCAGCCCGATGCCTCAAGCCCCCAGGGTCTTCGCGATCGCGCCATGCTGGAACTGCTCTATGCCACCGGCATGCGCGTTTCGGAACTCCTCAGTGTGCGATGGGAGGACTTTGAACCGAATCTGGGGATTGTCCGCTGCCTTGGTAAGGGAAATAAGGAACGGCTGATACCTGTCGGGAAGTCGGCTTTGCGCGCCGTGGAGGCCTATCTCCGGCATGGGCGAAGCGTGCTTGCAAAGCGGCGGGAGCTTCCGTACCTTTTTCTGAACCAGCGCGGGGGCCAGCTCTCGCGCGTTGGATTCTGGAAGATCCTGGGTGCCTACGGACGGCGGGCGGGACTCCGCGTGTCGTTGACGCCGCACATGGTCCGGCATTCTTTTGCCACCCATTTGCTGGAGCGGGGGGCCGACTTGAGATCGATCCAGACGATGCTCGGTCACAGCGATATTTCGACGACCCAGATTTATACGCATGTCCTTAAGGAGCGACTGCGCCAAGTTTACCAAACTCATCACCCGCGAGCCTGAGGGGCGCGGGGAATGAGGGTTCGCGCGTAGGAAACCATGACCGATTACAATTTTCTGATGGAGAGCCGGCTTTCGCCTGCCCAGTTCCAGCTTGTGAATGAGCTCAGCCGGATAGCTTATGGCGGGGGCATTAACCTTTATCTCGTGGGCGGGGCGGTCCGCGACATGACTTTCGGCCAGGCGGTTGTCCGCGACCTTGATTTTGCCACCGAAGGAAACAACCAGAAGATTCTGCGGCATTTGCTTTCCAGGAAGCCGAAGGCGAAGGAATCCCGCAAAGCTCCGTCCGCCTGGGCGCTGGGTACGGCTGAAGTGGTCAGCACCCGAATGGACAAGCGACGCGGTTCCGCAGAGCTTTGGTTCAGCAACGGGGTCCGTGCTGAAATTGCCCAATGCCATCAGGAAATTCCCACCCGGCCAGGGCGGCCGCCAGTGATTAAGCCCGCCATGATTTTCGAGGACCTGAAGCGGCGGGATTTTGCTTTTAACGCGATGGCGATTTCCCTGCATCCGAATTCCCGCGGGCTTCTGCTGGATCCCAAGAACGGCGCGGGCGACCTTGAGAGACGGGAAATCCGGGCCCTTCATCCGCGGAGCTTCTGGGACGACCCTGTCCGAATCTATCGATTGTTGCGGCTGTGTCTGCGTTTTGGCTTCAGCCTCGATGAAAAGACCCAACGATGGCTCGACGCGGCGCTGGAAGAGCGCATCTGGGCCGACCTTCCACCAGACAAGCAGGCCGGTGAAATTGAAGCTGTGCTGCGGGAAGATAATCCGGAACGGGTGATCAAGTTGTATCAGGACCGCGGCCTTCTGGCGGGCCTTGATCGAAGCCTGACGCGAGTTGCCTACGACCGCTTCCGCAAGCTCGCCGCGCTTGCCCGGAAGTCTCCCGGCGAGGACATGTTCCTTCTGAATTTTGATTGCCTTGCAGCAAAGCTGAACGGTCCCCAGCGGCAGCGACTGGCGAAAAAGGTGCTCATCGATCCTAAACGCGTGAAACTTGCGCTCAACCTGGACCGTGAGGCGAAAAAGGTCGCACGCCTGCTATCCAGCGCCAAATGCGGAACCCCCAGCCAGGCATACAAGGTGCTGTTGCAACAGCCCAGGCCGGTGCTGCTTTACCTGCTGGCTTATTATCCTCAGGCAAAGATTCAGAGCCGCATCAAAAGCTATCTGGTGAAAGCTCCCCAGCTTCGTGCGCGGCTGCCGGAAAGCGAACTGCTGGTTCTGGGTGTCAAGCCCGGGCCGAAGTTTGACAAGATTCTGGAACGCGTCTTTTTCGAGCAGTTGGATGGCAAAATCAAGACTCATCATCAGCTGACCCTGGCGCTGCGGTCGCTAGCCGGCATCAAGGAACGTCCGGCCCCTCCCGCCGAGCCTGCCAAAGCTGTCAAGGCTGCTAAAGCTGTCAAGGCCGCCAAAGCTGTCAAGCCTGCCAAAGCCAGTCAGGATGTCAAAACTGCTAAGTCTACCAAAACCGGTAAGTCCGCTAAATCTGCCCGGGCTGTGAAATCTCCAAAGCCTGCCAAGGTTTCGCAAGCTGCGAAAGGTGGCAAGGCAGCACCCACCAAACGGGCTGGACGTCTTGCCAGGATTGCTCAAGCCGTCGCCAAGCGGAAAAAGAAGAAGGGCCGGGGCTGAGCAGACCTGTTGTATTCTGGAAGTGTACGGAATTTGCCGGAAGAATGGCATCGGCAGATGCCGATTCATAAGTGGGGGTGACAAGAAACCTTGGGTAAATTCATTTTTGGCGTCATTATCGGAATTCTTTTGGTACCGGCGATGTTTTACCTTTACTGCATATCTGGGCACGCGCCGGTTGCGACTGCATCCTCGCCGATGCCTTTTGAAACCTTTTTTGCAAAAACGGCACTCCATGCCACCATCAACCGTGATGCGCCTAAAACCAAAACCACCCAGGCCAGCGAAGGGGAGTTGCTGGCTGGGGTTGACGCTTACCGGCACAACTGCGGAGGCTGTCACGGCATTCCGGGTAGACCGGCGTCCAACGTTGCGAAGGGCATGTTTCCTCGGCCTCCTCAGCTTTTCGCGCCGGGCCATATGGTTACGGACGATCCCGTTGGTGAGAGCTACTGGAAGGTGAAGCACGGGATCCGCCTGTCGGGCATGCCGGGTTTTACCGGTCTGCTGACAGATGAGCAGATCTGGAACGTCAGCCTGCTGCTGGCGAACGCCGACAAACTGCCGCCGGCCGTCAAGCTGGCGCTGACATCTCCGCCACAGGCGCCGCCGCCTGAAAAACAAAGTCCGGCGGCAAAGACGTCCACGCACGGCCATAAATAACAGTACGTCCAGGGGCCGGCTTCATTCCGCGGGCGGCATGCAGCTGCGGGAGCGGGGAACCTGCCGTCTTGCTTCGTGGCGCATGGCATAACACTTTTGAAATCTTCAGATTAGAATTGCTGTCCTGAGTGGGTGAAGGTGTGTCCCTTCTGCTTTTCCAGGATTGTTTAAACTCCTGTATCACACCTCCATACTGATTTTTGGTAGAATAGCTCGTAATGGCTTCCGAAAATTTTGTTCATCTGCATTTACACACGGACTATAGTCTGCTGGACGGAGCTTGCGGGATTGGCCGGCTGATGGACCTGGCCGCCGAGCGCAAGATGCCAGCGGTGGCGGTGACCGACCATGGAAACCTGTTTGGCGCCGTGAAGTTCTACGAGGCCGCCCGCAAGCGCGGCATCAAGCCCATCATCGGCTGCGAAGTCTACGTGGCTGGCACCAACCGCTTTGACCGTTCGCCCGACGCCGACCGGCCCTATCATTTTGTCCTGCTCTGCGAAAACGAGCGCGGCTACCAGAACCTGGTCAAGCTGGTTTCCGCAGCCTACACCGAAGGATACTATTACAAACCCCGAATCGATAAGGACCTGCTTTCCCGCCACTCAGAAGGCTTGATCGGCCTTTCGGCCTGCCTGCGCGGAGAAGTGGCCGTGTCGCTATCGGCCGAGCGCTACGAAGCCGCCCTGCAGTCGGCCCATGACCTGCAGGACATCTTCGGCAAAGGGAACTTCTTCCTGGAAATTCAGGACCAGGGGATGCCGGAAGAGCACAAGATCAACCCGCATCTGGTCCGGCTGTCGCGCGAGACGGGCATTCCGTTGGTAGCGACCAACGACTGCCACTACCTTACGCGTGACGACGCGCGTGCGCAGGAAGTTCTGGTGGCCATTCAGACCGGGAAAACTCTCAGCGATCCCAACCGGATGAAGTTTCCGACCGACCAGTTTTATTTCAAGACCTACGAGGAAATGTCTGCGGTGTTCAGTGAAATTCCTGACGCTGTGACTCGCACGCTGGAGATTGCCAATCGCTGCAACATCCAGCTGGATAAGAAAGAGCACGTTTTCCCGCACTTTGAAGTGCCGCTCGGCGAGTCACTGGACAGTTTCTTTGAAAGGGTCACACGTGAAGGTTTTGAAAAGCGGATGGAACGGCTGGAGCGCCTGCGCGCGGCAGGGAAGCTGCGGCACCCGGTGGAGGCCTACCATGACCGCCTGGAGCTTGAGTTGGAGCTGATCAAGCAGATGCACTTCTCGGGGTATTTCCTGATTGTGTGGGATTTCATCCGTTACGCGCGCGAGAAGTGCATTCCCGTCGGCCCGGGGCGGGGATCGGCGGCCGGCAGTCTGGTTTCCTACGCGTTGCACATCACGGACGTTGACCCGCTGCAGCACGATCTGCTGTTTGAGCGCTTCCTGAACCCGGAAAGAATCTCTTTTCCCGATATCGATATCGACTTCTGCATGCGCCGGCGCGGCGAGGTCATCAACTACGTCACCGACAAATACGGTCGCGAAAACGTCAGCCAGATCATCACCTTTGGAACCATGGGCGCCAAGGCCGTCATTCGGGATGCCGGCCGGGCTCTCGACATGCCTTTTGCGGAAGTTGACAAGATCGCCAAGCTGGTCCCCACGGTGCTGAACATCTCGCTCGAAGAGGCCCAGAAGCAGTCCTCGGAGCTTCGCCAGTTGAAGGCGCAGGACACGCGCGTGGCTGACCTGCTGGAGATTGCCGGGCGCTTGGAAGGGTTTGCGCGTCATGCTTCGACCCACGCGGCTGGCGTTGTGATTTCGCCTCAGCCGTTGCAGGAAATAGTGCCGCTCTACAAGAGCAGCAAGGACGAAATTACAACGCAGTATGCGATGGACGACCTGGAGAAAATCGGGCTGCTCAAGATGGACTTTCTGGGTTTGACCACCCTGACCGTCCTCGACGACTGTCTGAAACTGATTGAAGGCACGCGGGGCGAGAAGCTCGATCTCGATGCGTTACCCAAAGACGATGCCGAATCCTATGAGTTGCTCAGCAAGGGGCTCACGGCGGGCATCTTCCAGTTTGAAAGTCGCGGCATGACGGAAATCCTTCGCCGCGTGAAACCGAGTCGCCTGGCTGACCTGACGGCCTTGAACGCGCTTTACCGTCCCGGCCCCATCCAGGGCGGCATGATTGACGACTTCATCGCCCGCAAGACCGGCAAGAAGCGCGTCACCTACGACCTGCCGCAACTCAAGGAATTTCTGGACGAAACCTACGGCGTGATTGTTTACCAGGAACAGGTGATGCAGATTGCCGCCGCCGTTGCGGGCTTCAGCCTGGGTGAAGCCGACGTCCTGCGGCGCGCCATGGGAAAGAAGAAGCATGAAGTGATGGTGGCCATGCGGGAGAAATTCCTGAGCGGCGCCAAGCAGAAGCGCGTGCCGGCGGCCAAGGCGGAAAAGCTGTTTGACCTGATGGCGCAATTTGCCGGTTACGGATTCAACAAGTCGCATTCGGCCGCCTACGCACTGGTGGCCTACCACACGGCCTATCTGAAGACCCACTATTCGGTGGAATTCATGGCCGCCCTGCTGACCTCTGAAATCGGTAACCCGGACAAGATGACGCATTACCTGAACGAGTGCCGCGACATGGGCATTGACATTCTTCCGCCCGACATCAACTCCAGCGAGCGAATGTTTACCCCCTCGAATGGCCAGATCCGCTTTGGGCTGACGGCCATCAAGAACGTGGGAGATGCCGCGATTGTTTCCGTGGTGGAAGCGCGCAACAAGCTGGGTCGATTTGACAACCTGTATCAGTTTTGCGAACACGTTGACCTGCGCCTGCTGAACAAACGGGTGATTGAAAGCCTCATCAAAGCGGGTGCGGCGGATTCGATGGGCGCCCAGCGATCGCAGTTGCTGGCCGTGCTGGACCGCGCCATGGAGTGGGGCCAGCGCCAGCAGCGCATCGTGGAAAGCGGGCAGCACGGGCTTTTCGGGGGCGGAGACGATTCCGGCAGTTCGGCCCCGGCTGAGCTTCCCAACCTTCCCGAGCTTAGCGAAGCGGAACGCCTGGCCGGCGAAAAGGAATTACTGGGTTTTTATGTGACGGGCCACCCGCTTGAGAAATATGTTTCCCAACTGCGGGAACTGACCCCGACCAACAGTTCCAGCATCGATGAGTTGCAGAATGAAGCCCCCATCACGCTGGGTGGCATTTTGACCAACCTGCGCATCCGTCCCAGCAAAAAGGGAAAGCTGTGGGGCGCGGCAACGCTGGAGGACCTGCGGGGAACGGTGGACCTGTTAATTTTTCCGCAGACGCTTGAGAAAATTCAATCCGTGTTGAAACCGGATGCGGCCTTGCTGATCAAGGGAAAGGTCCGGCACGATGAGAACGCGCGGGGCAAGGTGGTGGTGAGCGAGGCCAAACCCCTTGACGTGGCGGTTAACGGCAGTAAGCCGGCTTTGCGTATTCGAATCAACCCTGCGGATGTTTCCGACCACCTGTTGGGTGAATTAGAAGCCCTGCTGCGCTCGCACCCGGGGCACAATCCCGTGCTGTTTGAGCTGGAAAAACCGGACGACTTCCGGGTGCTGATGAAGCCGCAGGACCCCAAGGTGGTGGACGCTACTGACCAACTGCTGGCCGGTTTGCGTGGACTGCTGGGTGAACATGCTGTTACAGTGGAGAAACGCAGTGGGGCCGGCGGCAGAATTTAAAATGGAGCCGGAATTCTCAACGGCTTTTTGAGCAAAGCATCATTTTCCATGGCGAATCTGAAAGGACAGAAAACTGTCGTGCAGGACCTCGAGAAGCAGATTGCCGAGCTGAAGCTGCAGCCAGGACCAGTGGCGCGCGAGGAAATCAAGCGCCTTCAGGAGCAAATGAATTTGCTGCAGGGCAGCGGGAAGGCAGGGGACCGGGACGCCTGGGCACGAGTTCTGCTGGCGCGACATCCCCAGCGTCCCTATACGCTGGACTTCATCCAGATGCTCTTTACGGAGTTCACGGAACTCTACGGCGACCGGCGTTTTGCCGACGACGGCGCCATGGTGGGCGGCTTTGCCCGCTTCAACGGCCAGCCCGTGATGGTGGTGGGGCAGCAGAAGGGCCGCGATACCAAACAGAAACTGCATCGCAACTTTGGAATGACCAAGCCGGAAGGCTACCGCAAAGCGTTCCGGCTGATGCAGCTTGCCTCTAAATTCAACCTGCCCATCATCACGTTGGTGGACACTCCGGGAGCTTATCCGGGCATCGGGGCGGAAGAGCGCGGCCAGGCCGAGGCCATTGCTTTCAACCTGAAGGAAATTACCAAACTGCGCGTTCCGATCGTTCCCCTGATTCACGGCGAAGGCGGCAGCGGCGGCGCCTTGGGCATCGCTGTGGGCGACAGGGTGCTGATGCTCGAAAACGCCGTTTACTCGGTGATTGCTCCGGAGAGCTGCTCTTCCATCCTCTGGCGTGACTGGGACCATAAGGAGGAGGCTGCGCGCATTCTGAAGTTGACGGCGGACGACCTTCTTCGCTTCAAAATCATCGATGAGATTATTCCCGAGCCTCCGGAAGGAGCACATGCCGACCCCGAGGCTACGGGCAGAGCGGTGCGAACGGTCCTGGAACGAAGCCTGGCCGAACTCGCGGCCCTTTCCTCGGAGCAACTGCTTCGCCTTCGCAGTGATAGGCTGCGAGCACTTGGGACCTTTGTCAACGAAGCCTGACTATTCTGCTGCTGTTTCTTTGCGCGGCCTTCAACATCCATTCAGGATATGGTGAGCGTTGTTATCCCGACTTACAACGAAGCGACTTCCATTGCCGCTGTGCTGGACCGCCTGAAGCGCGTTGGCGGCGATTTTGAAGTGCTGGTTGCCGACGGCAGCAGCACCGATCGCACCCGCGACATCGTGCACGAGGCCGCTGGCGAATTCCCGTGCCCTCTGCGGCTGGTGGAGAGCGTCCGCAACCGTGCCGTCCAGTTGAACGAAGCGGCCAAGCAGGCGCGCGGTGATTCTTTCCTGTTTCTCCATGCCGACATCTTTGTTGCGCCCGGGACCGTTGAGGCGGTGGAGCGAAGCCTTTGCGACCGCGCGGTGATCGGCGGGAACTTCCAGATTGTGTTTGAGGGCAACAGTGTGGTCGAAAGTTTTTTCACCTGGTGCTACCGCGTTCGGCGGCCTTTCGGGATTTACTATGGAGACTCGGGAGTGTTTGTGCGCCGTGGCGTCTTTGAACGGCTGGGCGGCTTTAAGCCCATCCCCATCATGGACGACTATGAATTCGTGCGGAGAATGGAACGCGCCGGGCGCACCGTCTGCCTGGAGCCGGCCCTGCTGGTTTCGGGCCGCCGCTGGCGCGTCCAGGGCCTTTTCCCTACGCTCTTCAGTTGGGTCTGGATTCAGACGCTATACTCGCTGGGCGTTCCCGCCTCGCGCCTGGCCCGCTGGTACGGCCCCGTGCGGAATAGCCATAAGCCACAGCCAAGTGATGGACGCCTGGCGCCGGACAACACCGCCTCTCCCCAGACTGACCGCACCGATTGTTCTCAAGCAGATTGATGCGGTAACCTTGGGCGCGGATCGAAATGAAACCCCTCAGCCGCGCACCAAGGGCAAATAATCTGCCGGGTCCGCGAAGGAAAAATCAGCAGGGACGTGAAGCTGAATTGTTCAGGGATGGTTGCGTGCAGGCGGCACAAAGCAGGGGCGCGCCCCATCATGCTTCGGCGGAAACACTGCCTTTACTCCAACGCCCCCATCACGGCGGCGGTGAATTCATCGGTGGTGGCCTTGCCGCCGACGTCGTGGGTGAGGTGTTTCGCCTCGCGATAGACCTTGTGGATTGCGCGCTCGGCACACTTGGACACAAGCAGACATTAATTGACAGTGCTTAATTTTTAGGTCGTTAATTTTGCCATTAAGCCGATCTATTAACTGTATTCATCCAGGACCGAGCCATGGGGACGGAACACAAACCCGTAGGTGAGTTCCAGCAATTCAAAGGTCAAAGTGCTGACCGAAACCTGCGAGAATCCCCTGCCTCTTTGGCAGCGGTAGCCGACTTTCGGATAAGAGATGCACTCGTACTCATTGGAACGGAACTTGCCGGGGGTGTAAGCGCTACCGCTATTGCGTCACGCGTTGGGCTTAGCCGGTCTAGGTTCGAGCACCTCTTCAGGTCGGAGACAGGAACCACCTTCCGTAATTACCGTCGGCAGATTCGGCTCTCGACGGCCTTACAACTTCTGGCAAACTCGTCCCTGAGTGTCAAGGAAATCTCTGCTGAGTGGGGCTACGCTCATACGTCCAATCTCACGCGAGAATTTAAGAGGGAGTTTGGCCTTACTCCCTCCGGATATCGCCGTAGCGCGCCAAGGCAACGAATAGCACATTAGGGAAACGGAACTTGGTTGACGCGTCCCGCGCTCAGGATTAGGTTGGTTCCCAGTAGCATTCATTTTGCCAGTTGTTACAAGGAGGTCCAGATGAACATTCGCGGCAAGCTTGAGACGGCCGCAAATGCGGCAACGATTTTAGCTGCGCTCGTGCTGTCATTCGTCCTGATCAAGGTATATCTTCTCCCCTCTGCACTACACCGTCCAATCCGAAACGCTTCCGCAACAGCGGTCGGCACCAGCATGAAAGATCGTATTGAGGGGGTGGATTGGCAGAAGAACGGCCGCACTCTTGTCCTGGCCCTTTCAACTCAATGTCACTTCTGCACAGCAAGCGCGCCATTTTTCCGCACGCTCGTCTCTCAAGCGCGAAAGAGTGTCAAAATCGTCGCGGTGCTTCCGCAGCCAGTAAAAACCGGCCAGGAGTACTTGAGCGCGGAAGGCGTGCGGGTGGACTTCGTGACACAATCCTCACTTAGTCGGATCGGTATTAGCGGGACTCCGACGATGCTTCTCGTAAATTCCGCTGGGAGGGTAACGAATGTGTGGGTAGGAATGTTGAAGCCGAAAGAACAAGAGCAGGTGTTCCGCGTCCTGGGGCTTCCCCAGGTACGAGCGGAATCAGTGGCTCCGCACGCCCCGCGGGCGACCAAATTAGTGCACAGCGTTCGGGCCCAGAAATCCGTTCCAGTGGTGCAGAATATGGAGGGTAAGCCGTGCTATTGACATCAGGAAGAAGGTCGTGGGAAATCATTCTTGCCGGGCTAATGTTCGGCGTGCTGTTTGCCTTGTCTGCGTCAATGCCGAGAGCGCAGACGCCAGATCATCAGGGACTCAAAATACTAACAGTAGCCGGTGGAGGGATAAGAGACCCCCTCTACATCACCAAGGTTTCGGTAGCGGGCTACGAAATGCTGCTTGGTTCTCCACTCGGCCTCCATCCCAAGGGTAACCTCATCTTTTCAGGCAGGCCATTTCAAGCAGGTAGTGAATGGCTGGACAGCATGACTGTCTACCTCAGGAATCGCACCGTCAAAAATATCGTCTTCGTGGACATCCCTGTGGGATTTCCTGAGACGGGAGACGGCCACACATCACCGCAGTCAATCTACCACGTCAGGCTGGGCAGGCAGCCTGCGGTAGATGCTTTCGACGGTAGAACGGGTAAGCCGCTATTGCCCCACCCGCATGTGCAGCAACTGTCAATCGTACAGGGCGGAACACTAGCGATCCGCATCGCCGACTACATGGACCAGCTTAAGTCATATGTCGATCAGGTCATGCCCTTTGGGACAGTCACAAAATGCACGATCTATGGTACAAAGGGGTGCTTTGAAGATGGAACCTGTTGGGCTGGAGACTCATTTTCAGCCCCAGACCCAAGCCATCCTGGCAGGTTTAAGCCACTGGGGCCGGATTATTTCCCAGGTGACCCGCACCAGTACTGGCCACCAGGCAGCTAGAACATAGCGTTGCTGCCCGTGCCTACCCACTGAACAGAAAGGAGAGCAAAATGAAGGAAGCCGTACGCTCCTCAAGACTAATTGTCCTTATCGGAGCCTTAATTTTCGTCATAAACGGCTCCAAGTCAGTCAGGGCTCAGTGGCCAAATGACCAGTGCATCACGTCATTCTACACGGAGTGGGACCAACCGTGTCCCAACTGCTGCAACAACGCGACCCTTGAGATAGACCAGATCGTCACGCCTGGGGATACATCCCAGGGGGACTTGAGCGCCTCCTTGCAAACGTACAACTGCGGTGGAGGGACCAATTGCAGCGGCTGTGGCACGGGCGAGTACTACGAGCAGGTTCAAGATCCAAGCTGTTGCGGGGGAAACGGCTCGTATTGCTCTTCCAATTACGATTGCTGCAACGGGCTTACGTGCCTCTCATACAATATATGTTCGTGGTGCGTGGACTACGGTGGGGAATGCGGGACGGACTCGGACTGCTGCGGAGGCTACTGCGAGCCTTATAGTGGTACGTGTCAGCCGGAGTGAACTCGCTCTGCCGATTCGCAGACACGTGTGTTCCACGGCGCCCGGGGATTTACGAACCAAATCACAGCCGGCAGGCGGAGAGTCTGTTGGTCTCACTATTCCAACGCCCCCATCACGGCGGCGGTGAATTCGTCGGTGGTGGCTTTGCCGCCGACGTCGCGCGTCAGGTGTTTGCCCTCGCGATAGACGTTGTGGATTGCGTGCTCAGCCCGGTTGGCGACTTCAGTCTGGTCAAGGTACCGAAGCATCAGAATGGCCGAGAGCATCATGGCCGTGGGGTTTGCGAGGTGCTTGCCGGCAATGTCCGGAGCACTGCCGTGAACGGCTTCAAACAACGAGCATTCGCTGCCGATGTTGGCGCCCGGAACGAGTCCCAGGCCGCCCACCAGTCCCGCGCACAGGTCTGAAACGATATCGCCATAAAGATTTTCAAGCAGCAGAACGTCGAACCTTTCCGGGCGCATCACCAGTTGCATGCAACAGTTGTCGATAATGTAATCGTTCAGTTCAATTTCCGGATACTCCCTGGCTACTTCGCGGATGGTGTGCAGAAACAAGCCATCGGAAAGCTTCATGATGTTGGCCTTGTGGATGGCGGTCACTTTTTTGCGGCCCATGCGGCGGGCGTAATCAAAGGCGAAGTGGGCGATGCGGCTGGAGGCGTATTCGGTGATCACTTTGAGGCTTTCCACCACACCGGGTGCCACTTCATGTTCCAGGCCGGAATAGAGGTCTTCGGTATTTTCGCGAACGATCACCAGGTCAACGTCGTCGAACGGTGTCTTCACGCCGGGGAGGTGCGTCACCGGCCGCAGGTTGGCGTAGAGATCGAGGGCCTTGCGCAGGGCTACGTTGATGCTGCGGTGGCCGGCCCCCACCGGTGTGGTGATGGGTCCCTTCAGCGCCACGTGGGTTTTGCGAATCGATTCCACAATGGGATTGAGTTCGGTTTCATCCTTGCGGCGCCCGACAACAGGAGTGGCGGACATCTCGACCCACTCGATTTGAGCTCCGGCGGCTTCAAGCAGCCGCAGTGTGGCGTTGGAGACTTCCGGCCCAATGCCGTCGCCCGGAATCAGCGTCACTTTAGTGTTCATCTATTTTTTCCTTTGGGAGCATTCGATTTGATGATCAAGCCACGGTGGACTCACTGCCCGCCATGGTTTGTCGTTGGAGCGTTCAGCAACTGTGCCAGGTCGCTGATGGAAGCCGAGGCTTCCAGGTTCAGCTTGGAACCGTTAACCTGGACGTTCATGTTCTGAAGAATCTGTGAAAGGGCCGGCGACACATTCTTGCTGACCGCCGGCTGGGCGCTGCGCAGCAGGCTGAGAAGCTGATTAAATCCGTTTGCCGCTTCCGCGTTCTGGCAGATGATGGAGAGATGGGCCATGATCTGGCTGCCCCAGTCCACCCGGTAAAGCACCGCCTTGACGGCGCCAAAAAGCGCGCTCGGGTCCACCGCGATCTTCTTGCCCTGCGTCAGCCAGGGGATGGCCTGGTTGGCGGCGGCAAGGCCCGTAGAGATTCCCCATTGGGGAGCCACGCCATCCAGGTCGCCTTCCCACCGGCGGAAGTCGGCGTTCGAGTTCAACGCCGGACGCGAGGCGTTGCGAACGTCAATCAAGGCCTTGATATCGGCCAGGCGGCCGAAAATGGCTCTGGAACTGTCAATGAAACTGAAGAACATATCTGTTCGGGCGGTGCCGGACCCGAAGGCGTAAAGGTCGTAGCCGGAATAGCGCTGGACCATCATCTTGTTGTTGACGAAGAATTGATGGATCTGGTTGAGATCGAATGTGCCCTCGGCCAGCCCGAAGAAACGGGTGGTGTCCTGCACCTGCCCTCTCCAGCCGAGGACCAGTTCATTCACCTGAGTGTTGGGATCAATGCCGGTGCTCATCAGCAGGTTTTCAAGGTTGCGAAGCTGCGGGCTCATCAGGTGCGCCTCGATCAATGGATACTGCGGGACGGTGCGAAGTGTCGCCATGTTGGTGTAGGCCATCTGCTGGGTGTCGGCAGGGAAACTGGCCAGAGCGTCCTGGCCGGCGTATTGCGCATAAAGAGGCACGGCGAAAGAGGAGCCCACAACTAAAAACAGGCT
This sequence comes from Terriglobia bacterium, assembly GCA_049583595.1. Lineage (GTDB taxonomy): Bacteria > Acidobacteriota > Terriglobia > UBA7540 > UBA7540 > SCRD01. Next base: position 10,186 of record JBAUWE010000029.1, on the reverse strand, counting down.
GGCCAGGGCCATCCTCAGAAATAATTGTCGAATTGCCTTCAACCTGCACCCCCGAGTCAGAAAGGATGATATAGAAGCGGTTAGCGGAATTTACAGATTTCCTGCCGTCCGCCCTTCGTGGACCGCCCCGACAAGGCGCCGGACCTTTTGCCCCTGCCTTTTGCGCCTACCTTACCCCGGCGCGGACTTTCGAAACTTTATTATCGCCGGTATCTGAAAATCAGTCCACTTCGAGGCGTTTGGATCACTCTTTGGCATGTGCTGACCTTCCAGGCTGCAAACTTGCTTTTTGGAGCCTTGTTTGCTAATTTAACCTAGAGTAGCTTGTTACTCAGAGATTAGACACTCGACAAGCCAAAGGAGTAAAGAATGGCAATTGAACTGACGCCGCACGCAGTCGACAAGGTGAAAGAGATTCTGGCACAGCAGACCCCTGCGCCTGAGGGGCTTCGTGTCTCCGTAGTGGGCGGAGGCTGCTCCGGTTTCTCATACCAGATGAACTTTGAGACTCAGACCAATGCGATTGACAAGGTCTATGAGTTCGACGGGTTGAAAGTCATTGTTGACCAGGCATCGCTGATGTACCTGAACGGCACCAAAATCGACTTTGTTGAAAGCTTGGAAGGTTCGGGCTTCAAATTCGAAAATCCCAACGTCAAGACGACTTGCGGTTGCGGAAGCTCCTTTAATACGTAATTGGCACTTCCAGCGGACGCCTGTCGGCTTTGGTGGAGCGGCAGGCGCCCTCTCCTCCATGTCTTCCATTCCCAACGCAGGAACTGTTTCCCAGTCACGACAAGGCAGCAAGTGCGCTCCCATGGAGCCGAGCGCGCTCCTGGTGCGCTTTTCGGATTTCCTACCCCATTCCGGACTCGCGCTGGACATCGCTTGCGGCAACGGCCGGAACACACTTTTCCTGGCCCGGCAAGGGCTGGAAGGGATCGGCGTCGACCGTTCAATGGAATCGTTGGCGGCAGGCAGGGAAAAGGCTGGCCGATCGAGGCTGAAAGCCTCCTTTGTGCGAGGAGACCTGACCCGGTTCATCCTTCCTGCGAACGCGTTTTCCGTTGTAGTCTGCTTCAAGTATCGCAACCATGAGATCTATCCCTCCATTCGAGCGGCCCTCCGCCCGGGTGGATTGCTGTTCTATGAAACTTATACCTGGGAGCACGCTTCCTATGGGCTGAAGCCCCGGAATCCCGAACACCTGCTGGAGCGGAATGAACTGCTCCGGGCCTTCGGCGACTGGGAGATCATTTTTTACCGCGAGGTCTGGATGGAACGGGGGACCGCGTCGCTAGTGGCTCGGAAGCCCCTTCGTGCCAGGGAAAGCTGATTCTGTTTGCCGGGTTCAGTATAATTGAAGTTCTATACAGGATAGCGGGCTTGTTGGTTTTATCGAGACTATGAAAATCGCGCTGGCGCAGATCAATACTACGGTTGGAGATTTCGAGGGCAACGTCGCAAGGATTCTGCAGTACGCCAGAATGGCTGTCGATCGCAAGGCTGACCTGGTGGTTTTCCCAGAGATGGCCGTTTGCGGCTATCCTCCGCGTGACCTGGTTGAAAGACCCGACTTTATTGAGCGATCGGAGACAGAGCTTTCACGTCTGACCCATCTTCTGCCCGACATTCCGGCGCTCATCGGTTATGTTCGCGCTTCAGGCGTCCAGGCGGGCAAGGGTGTTTCGAATGCCGCGGCGCTGGTCTACCGTGGAAAAGTCCTCCTGGACTACGTCAAAATCCTGCTTCCCTTTTACGATGTGTTTGACGAATCCCGCTACTTTGAGCCAGGACATTCGGTCGGGATTTTTGACCTGGAGGGCGTGCGAATCGGAATTACGATTTGCGAGGACATCTGGAACGACAAGAACTTCTGGCGGAAGCGGCTTTACCCGCGCGACCCGGTGGAAGAAATCACCCAAGGCGGCGCCAGGATTCTGCTGAACATCGCCTCTTCTCCTTACAGCACCGAGAAGATCCAGCTCCGCTATGACATGCTCCGGACCATCGCGGCGGAACATCGCATTCCTGTGGCTTACGTCAACCACGTGGGCGGCAATGACCAGCTCATCCTGGACGGCTCGAGCATGGCCTTCGGCGCCGGTGGGACGCTGGTTGCACGGGCGAAATCCTTTGAGGAAGACCTGGTGGTTTTTGATACGGCCGGCACGCTGGCCGACATCCATGATGCACCCTCTTCCGAAATTGACTCCGTTTACAGGGCCCTGCTGCTGGGCACGCGTGATTACATGCGGAAGTGTGGCTTCAAGGAGGCCATTGTAGGGCTCAGCGGTGGCATCGATTCGTCCGTGGTGGCGACGCTTGCGGCTGACGCGCTGGGACCGGAGAATGTCCATGCCATTGCCATGCCCGGGCCTTATTCTTCACCCGGCAGCGTGACCGACGCGGAAGAACTGGCCAGACGCCTGGGCCTTGATTTCCGCGTCATCCCCATCACCTCCATCTATGACGGCTACCTCCAGACCCTGGAGCCTTCATTCAAGGGGTGCGCCGCCGACGCAACGGAAGAGAACATCCAGGCGCGCATTCGTGGGAACATTCTGATGGCGCTCTCGAACAAGCTGGGCGCCATGGTGCTGAGCACCGGAAACAAGTCCGAACTGGCCGTGGGTTATTGCACGCTTTATGGCGACATGGCCGGAGGGTTGAGCGTGATCGCCGACCTGCCCAAGACCATGGTCTATTCACTGGCGCGCTATCTCAATCGCCGAACGGAACGGATTCCTCGCTCCTCTATCGAAAAGCCGCCCTCAGCAGAGCTGAAGGCCGATCAAAGAGACCAGGATACGCTTCCGCCCTATGAAACTCTGGACGTCATTCTGAAGAGCATTATCGAGGAGCGCCTTTGCGCCAAAGACATCGCGGCAAAATACAAGGTCGATTTGCCGCTGGTTGAAGACGTCATGCTGCGGGTGACGCGCGCTGAATATAAACGCCAGCAGGCCGCGCCGGCGCTTAAGGTGACGGCCAAAGCGTTCGGAATGGGCCGGCGCTATCCCATCGCCCAGAAATTTATCGGCTAGCCGGAGGAGATCCTTTCCCCGGTGGCTGAAAGTCATGGGCTGAGAAGAGCAAGCTCCAAAGGCGTGGCCGGGAAGTTGATCCTGCGAAGCCGGAAGAGTGCAGCCCGTTCCGGTTGAACCGGAACGAAGTCGTTATCGAGGCAGATTGAAAAGCCACTTCAGTAGAGCTTTTGCCCGAATTTTGGGGTTCCTCATCCTGCTGGCGGGTCTCGCGCCGCGCTTGAGCGCTGCCGGCATCAAGCTTCCACCCCTTAAAATCCAGACGCTTCAATTGCCCAACGGCTTGCGCACCGTAATGGTCAATCGCGGTGAGTCGCCGGTGATTACCCTTGAAGTGTGGTATCACGTCGGGTCGCGCGACGAACGCCCTGGAAAGACAGGTTTCGCCCACTTTCTTGAACACCTGATGTTCGACGGCACACGGACTCTGGGCCGGCATTTCTCCGACTACATTGTGCGGGTGGGCGGGATCGACAACGCCTACACCACAACGGACGCAACCGTCTACTGGGAGACGATGCCGACTTCCAACCTCCCGGTGGCCCTCTGGCTTGAGGCTGACCGCATGCGGAACCTGGAGATCAGCCAGGCGACGCTGGACAACGAAAGGGCAGTCGTGGAGGAGGAACGCCGCCGCCGGTATGAGAACCCTCCTTACGGCACCGTGATCCCCACGCTTTATGACCACGCTTTCACGGTGAGTCCCTATCGGCATCTGCCCATCGGCAGGCCCGATGATGTCAGCCGCGCGACGGTCACCGAAATTCGCGACTTCTACAACACCTATTACGTCCCAAACAACGCCACGATCGTGATTGCCGGAAAGTTTTCAGTGGACGAGGCCGAGAAATACATCAGGAAATACTTTGCTGGGATACCGGCCGGACCGCTCCCGGCCGAGCGTCGCATTCCCGTTGAGCCTCCGCAAACCTCTGAACGAACCGTCAGCATCACCCGCGACGTCGCCCTGCCGGCCTTTGTGGAGGCGTACCATATTCCCGCGGACGGTACGCCCGACTCTTATCCGCTGCGGCTGGCTTCCAGAATTCTCTCCGGCGGCGACAGTGGAATGATTTATCACCAGCTGGTTTATGAAAAGCAGCTGGCCCTTGAGGCGCAGAGTTCCGCCGACTTCAGCGAGGATCCGAACCTGTTTTTCGTTTTTACCGTTATGAATTCAGGTCACACGCCCGCCGAGGGTGTGGCAGCCGTTGATGAAATTGTAAAGCAGCTTCAGCAAAAGCCTCTTTCAACAAAGGAACTGGAAAAGGCCAAGGACCAGGTCCTCTTTGATCTTGCCGCAGACCGGGAAAAGTCAAAGGATCTGGCCGAACAGTTGGGCTATGACACAGTCATCCTCAATAATCCAGAGCTGATCAATACCGAGGCGGAGCGTTTTCTGGCCGTCACTGCGGAACAGGTGCAGGCCGCGGCCCGCAAGTATTTTGTCCCCCATAACTGCACGCTTCTGGAAGTTCATCCCGGCCAGAATGGGCAGGCGACCGCAACGTTGCTTGAAGGTGGCCGTTGATGCTGAAAACACAGCGGTGGAAAAGGAGGGCGTTGGGAAGCGTAGCAGCGCTGGCGGTCTGCCTGCTGAGTCTGCCGCTGGTGGCGCGGGACCTGCCCCCGAATGTTCCGCCGCCTGAGGCTGTTACCTTCCACATGCCAGCGGTCCATCAACTGCCGAACGGCCTTCGTGTCATGCTGGTTGAACGCCACGATGTGCCGATTGTCCGGCTCTACGCCATCGTGCAGGTTGGAGCTGAGGCCGACCCGGCCGGGCTGCCCGGAACGGCCACCATGGTGGCCGGGCTGCTTCCTGAGGGTACCCAGCGACGGAGCGCCTACCAGATTGCGCAGGCGATTGACCAGGCAGGAGGATCCATTGACACCGGCGCCGGGTGGGACGAGTCGTATGCCAACGTCAGCGTCCTTTCAAACCACAAGTCGCGCGCTTTTGAACTGCTGAGCGACCTCCTGGTGCGGCCGTCGTTTGCGCCCGATGAGGTTGAGCGTATTCGGCGGCAGACGCTTTCCGCGCTGGACGTTGTTGAACGCGACCCCGGCTACGTGGCCGACATGGTGATGCGCCGGCTGCTGTTTGCCGGCACGGACTACGGCCACTCGGAAGACGGCACGCGCAGTTCGATTGAGCGGATCACCCGTAAAGACCTTGTTGATTTTCATGCCCGCTACTACGTGCCCTCGCGCACCCTCCTTGCCGTGGTGGGCGACATGAGCGGGCCTGAGTGCCTCCGCCTGACCCATCGATTCCTGGGTGGATGGAAGGATGGGCCGGCCGTAACTCTCGAGCCTCGCAGCCAGCCCCTTGCTCCGCACGGGAGGCAGGTGATTGTGATCAACAAGCCTGACGCCGTGCAGACGGAGATTCGCGTGGCCAATCTCGGTGTCCCGCGTTCCAGTCCCGATTATTTTGCGCTGTCGATTGCCAACCAGATCCTGGGAGGTCCCGCGGCCAACCGCCTTTTTGACGAACTGCGGACGCAGCACGGCCTGGTCTATGGCGCCTCGAGCGACCTGGATTGCTATACCTCGCTGGGGGCGTGGGTGGCCAGGACTTCAACGCGCTCAGCGGAAACCATTAAGGCCACTGAGATGGTTCTCAGCCAGATCGCGCGGATGCGCGACCGGCCCGTCCAGCAGTGGGAACTCCAGAACGCGTGCGACTACCTGGTGGGAAATGAAGCACTGCAGTTTGAGTCCGCCAGCCAAGTGGCCAACCAGGTGCTGGAAATGATGCTTTACCACCTTCCGCGGGACTATTGGAACCGCTTCCCGATGGAGGTCCGTTCACTCACGGCCGGAGATGTGCTTTCGGCGACGCGCAAGTATCTCAATCCCGATGACGATATCATCGTCCTGGTGGGCAATGTCGCCGCCTTCAAAGACGGGTTGAAGAAGCTCGGCGCTGTGCGCGTGCTCCCGATTGCCGATGTCGGCCGGGCGTTCCCGGAACCGGAGAAGGGAACTGCTGACCATCCGTCTACTGCGAGGTAGATCGAAGGTATTCCGCTTGCGGACCATCCCCTGCATCCCCATCACGAGTGGGACATGATAAAGTAGGCCGGATGAAAAAAGCCCTCCTTGCCCTTGCCGGGCTTACGTTTGCAGCCGCCCTGGCCGAAGCGATACTTCTGTTCCAAATTCATCTCGATCCCTGGCGGCTGGCCGCCTTGCTGGAATCCCTGGCCCTGCTGCTGGGCGTGTTCGTGGCCTTCACCCACACCGACTTTATCCACGAACTGCACAGATGGACCCACGCTTCGCTGCTGCTTGCCATCCTCATGCCGTTTGCGCTTCTCATTCCCTATTTGCTCCTGGCCCTCACGACCGGTACTTTTTCTTACCTCGCACTTGCCAAGCTCAGTGCCTACATTGCCATTCCCACGGTCCTGCTGCTTCCAAACCGCCGTTACTATGCCGAAAGCGCCAGTTGGCGCGATTTCGCGGCCATGCTCAGCCTGGGACTCCCGGTCAGCGCCGGCTGGCTCAGGGGCATCTGGATCTGGCCGGAAGACATCTACATTTTTCGCCCCATCTTCTGCGTGTGCGTGGGCGCCTACGCCTTCCTCGTCATTCGCGGCCTCAAGGACGCCGGCTACAAATTGCTGTTCAAGAAGGGCGACCTCACCGAAGGCAGCATCAATTTCATCGCTTTCATCATCCTGGCCATCCCGCTGGGCTTGGTGTTGCATTTTATTCACCCGCACGCCCATGACACGAGCGTAGTCACTTTCATTGTGGACTTCGTGGGGGTCTATCTGACCGTGGCGATCCCGGAGGAATTTCTGTTCCGTGGAATTCTGCAAAACCTGCTGGTGAAGACTTTCAAGCCTCCCCATAACGGACGCAATGGACTGCTGGTGGCCGCGGTCATCTTCGGCCTTTCACACCTTCATCACGCGCCCGTACCCAACTGGCGCTACGCCATCATGGCCACGCTGGCAGGTATTTTCTACGGCAACGCCTGGCGCGTGCAGAAACGCACCTCGTCTTCCGCCTTCACCCATGCCCTGGTCGATACCGTCTGGCATTTCTGGTTCTGAAATTCAATTGTGATTCGCTATGGGTGATTGGACGCCCGCGCAGATGCTTGATTTGAAGCGTTTGCGATTCCGCAAATGGCTTGGCCATTCTGCCATCTCAAATCGCTCAATCACAAATGAACTGGGGTGGGGAAGGTGGCGAACTCTCCGGCAGCGACCACGAGCCGCGAATTTGCTTGATAAAGTGTAGCTGAGTATCGCCGTCTAATTTCAACCTGCCGATGGCGGTTTTTGGGACAAATGAGGCAAATGGGACGAAAAAGGATGGTATTTTTAAGAACAAAGCCATGACGCTGTAGAAAACACATTACTGTGCCTGAAAACAAAGCCCAAACGAACCCGAGCTATTGAGGGGGCTACACGGGCGGGGAACTGGCAGGCGCCTTCTGATAGCTTTCCAACGTAACCCGGATGGCCTCCGCAACGGGCGTCTCACTGAAATCCGGAAGCGTCCTCCGCAGCTTCGAACCCTCCAGAATCACGCTCTGGTCATAGAGGTAACGCAATTCCATCAGCTCACGGATGACGGCATTAAAGATGGCCGCCAGTTTCATGGCTGACCACGGGAGCACGCGAATGGCCAGGCCCGGATGGCCAGCCTGTACAGCAACCTGTTCCAGGAAGTCCCGCTCGGGCCTGGCGATGGTGCCTGCAAAGTTGAACACCTCATACGCCTTCAGGCTCTCTTCGATGGCCAGCAGGTCCAGTGCCGCGCGCGCCAGGTCCGGCACATAGGCCCATTGATGCTCCGCCTCGATATTGCCGAAGGTTCGCATCGGCTTGCCGTCGGCGGCGCTCTCAAAGATGGGATCCACCAGCCCGTTGCGAACCGTGGGTCCAAAATAGTCGCCGGCCCGCAGTATGATCACTCGCCTGACGGTACCCTCCTCGGTGGCGTGGAGCAGGGAATCTTCCAGCCTCACGCGCAGCTCGCCCTTATGACTTGCCGGGTGATTCGGGGCATCCTCGGCCAGAGGCGCCTCGCTTTGAGCCCCCAGGCCGTAGACGTTGCCCGGAAACAGAATGGTGGCCTTGGCGGAGCGCGCAGCGGCAATGACGTTGGCCGTGGCTCGCGCCATATTGGGCACCCATTTGGGATAGGGGTAGTTGATGGCGTGAACGATGGCCGCGCAGCCCTCCGCAGCCCTGACCACCGCGTTCTGGTCCTGCACGTCGCCCTGGATGAGTTCCAGGCCGGAAGCTTCGCCCAACAGACTGGAGGCTTTATCCAGGCCGCGCACCATGCAGCGCGCAGGCTGGCCCCGCCGCAGCACTTCCTGGACGGCGGCCCGCCCAAAGCTGCCGGTCCCACCGAGAATGAGAGTAGGAGCGCTCAACAGGATGCCTTTCAGCTTTCTCTTGGCCCGGCTGGGAAGTCGGGTCGCAAGCGACAACCTCCGTATGCCGGGCCAGAGATCCGAATGCACAGCACGCCGTAGGCTGGTGGGCTGCAAGCGCCCTGCCGCGGCGCTTAGCCGCCACCGGCTACTTGCGGCGGGCCGGCGGAAGTCCCGGCTCTGTCATGCGGTGCGGGTCTAGGATCTGCTTCAGTTCCTTTTCGCTAAGGACATTATCTTCAAGGCATACTTCAGGAATTGTCTTGCCGGTCTTCAGAGACTTCTTGACAACTTCGGCTGCCCGCGAATAACCGATCACGGGGTTCAGGGCCGTGGCAATCGACGGAGAGAGGTAGGCGTAGCGCTCGCACACCTCACGATTGGCCCGAATCCCCTCAACGCAGCGTTTGGCCACAACGTGGCAGGTATTCTTCAGGATTTCCGTCGCGTGCAGCACGTTCCAGATCATGGCCGGCATCATCACATTCAGCTCCAGCTGCCCGGCCTGGACCGCCAGCGCCACCACCGTGTCGCATCCCACCACCTGGAAAGCCACCATGTCGAGCAGTTCACCCATCACGGGATTCACCTTGCCCGGCATGATGCTGGAGCCGGGTTGCAGGGCGGGCAGCATGATCTCGTTAAAGCCCGTCAGCGGGCCGCTGGTCAGCAGCCGCAGGTCATTGCCGATACGGATCAGTTCAAGCGCCAGGTTGCGCAATCCTCCGGAAACCGAAGCCAGCGGGAATTGCGACTGCATGGCGGCGCGCAGATCCGCCGCCGGGTGAAGCCGCAAGCCGGTGAGGGCGGAAAGCCGCTTCACCACCAGGCGCGGGTACTTCGGATGGGCGTTGAGACCCGTCCCTACGGCGCTGCCGCCGATGCCCAGGTCGGAAAGCGGCTCGGCGTTTTGCCGGATGTGCTTGCGGAGCTGCTCGAGCGCCACCGAGTAGGCGGCGAATTCCTGCCCCAGGCGTACCGGGACCGCGTCCTGCAAATGCGTGCGGCCGCTCTTGATGATCTTGTCAAACTCCCGGCCTTTTTTGCGGAAAGCCGTCTCCAGCTCCTTGAGCGCCGGGTAAAACTCTTCCAGCAGCAGCAGGGAAGCCAGGCGCATGGCCGTGGGGAAAGTGTCGTTGGTCGACTGGCCGAAATTGACGTGGTCATTCGGATGGACAATGGAATAATGGCCCAGCTTGCCCGGGCGCTTCCCGGTGAGATACCAGATGGCGCGGTTGGCAATCACTTCATTGACGTTCATGTGGAAGCTGACGCCGGCGCCTGCCTGGTAAACATCCACCACAAAGTGGTCGTCCAGGCGGCCGGCAGCCACATCCGCCGCAGCCCGCACCACCGCGCGCCCCACCCGCTGGGGAATCATTTTGAGTTGAAGATTGGTCTCCGCACAGGCCTGCTTCAACAGGCCGTAGGCCTTGATGAGCACCCGGTGCGCCCGGATCCCGCTGATGGGATAATTCGCCACGGCCCGGGCCGTCTGGGCCCCGTAATATGCATGGGCAGGAACTTGTACATCGCCAAGAGAATCATGTTCTGTTCGTGTTTGCATGAAACGATTTTACCTGAAAATCCCAGGCTTGCACGGGCGCGTTCCCAAAAAAACAGCCGCCCGGGTTTCGATTGCGGGAAACGGAAGGGAAGAACTGCCGGGGAGGCAAATATGTCGTGAGCTACATTTCTGGCTCGAAGCTTCATTTTGACCTTTGTACGCGGC
>JBAUWE010000028.1:0-17626 GCA_049583595.1 Terriglobia bacterium | reverse complement strand
CGTGGGGAAAAAGAAAGTGCTGAAAGTGAGGGACTGCCGCGATGATGATTCCCAGCGCGATCAGGGTGGCAAAGCCCCCCGTCAGCCAGTCAGGAGCCCGGGCCTCCTGTGCGGATTCCGCCCCTGTCCATACTTTTGCCATCAGGATGCTGAGCGGAACCATGGCGGGAAGAAAGTAACCAGGAAGCTTGGATTGCGAAATGGAGAAAAAGACAAAAATCAAACCCGCCCAGCTGAGAAGAAACAACACGGGAGCCTGTGGGTCCCGCGGAAGTTCCCGCCACTTGCTGATCCGGTGAATGCCCGCGTAGAGCAGGAAGAAGCCCCACGGCAGGAAGCCGGCCAGATAGATGATGAGGTAGTAGTAGACAGGTCCGGCGCGATGAGAATGGCCTGTGGCAAACCTTTCGAGGCTTTCCTGCCAGAAGGCGTATCCCGGAAAATCCGGGTGCCGCATGGAGACCGCGATAAACCAGGGCAGCGTTACCGCAAAAAACGTCGCCAGCCCCAGGAGCCAATTCAAATCCTTCAGGCGAGAAAGGTTCCGGCGCAGGGCCTGGTAGACTGCAATGGAAAGCAGAGGCAACAGGAATCCCACCGGCCCCTTCGTCAAAGTGGCCAGGCCCATAGATGCGAAAAGCAAGGCGTCGAGTAGTTTTCGATGTTGAAGTCCTGTTTCCCGAAGCCAATAACAGACCATGGCTCCGGTGACAAAAAGGGTCAGCGTCATGTCAAAGATGACGTCGCGCGCGAACACCACCACCAGGGGCGCTGTGGCTAGGACAATTCCCGCATAAAGTCCCGTGGAATTTTCAAACATCCGGCGCGCAAGAAACCAGGCAAGAAAGACCGTCAGGAGCGCCGCCAGCGCCGAGGGAAAGCGCGCGCTCGCCTCCGACAATCCACCCACCTTGAATGACGAAGCGACTGCCCAGAAAAAGACCGGGGGCTTGTCCAGGTAGGAAAAGTTGTTAAAGTGGGGAGTGATCCAATCCCCGTGGGCCAGCATCTCACGCGCCACTTCCGCGTTTCTTCCCTCGTCCGGTTCAATCAGCGACAGGCGTCCAATGCCTACAAAGAACATGCAGGCAGCCACCAGCAGCAGAAGAAAGAAATGGGCGAACCGAAAGCCACGACTTCTCTGGTCCGTAGAAACTGATAAGCCTATGTTTGAAGATCTCTCACCACTCAACGATTCCCAAGCCCTCCGTTAGTGCCAGGCCGGCCCCACAGCGCCATTGCTGCATTACCTTTTCTCCGCTTCATTGGTGCGAGCCTTCGGCAGCCCGGCGGAATCCCGCTCGATGAGCTGCAGATTAGATTCGAAACCAATATAGTTCTTTCTCATCCAACGGACGACCCAGACATCCTGAAGTCCTTTCACCAGCCGGCCCCAGGTTCCGTACTTGGTCTCTCCCGCCAGCCGCGGATGGTGCGACACCGGCACCTGCGTCACGCGATAGCCGCGCATCTTGATCAAGGTGGGAAGGAACCGGTGCATTCCCTTGTAAAGCTCCAGCCCGTCCAGGCACTCGCGCCGGTAGGCCTTCAGCGTGCACCCGGTGTCAATAATGTTGTCGGCCGTAACCCAGTTTCGGAAGCCGTTACCGATGCGCGATGAAATACGTTTCCACAGGGTGTCTTTGCGCCGGGTGCGGACTCCGCACACCACGTCCCAATTGCTCAGCATTGCGGCCAGAAGGGGAATTTCCATGGGGTCGTTCTGCAAGTCGGCGTCGATAGTCACAATCGCTTCACCGCACGCCAGCCGGAACCCTGCCGCCATGGCGGCGGTCTGGCCCATGTTCCGGTGGAAATGAACAATGCGGACCCGCGCGTCTCCGGCCTGGGCCTCCTTCATAAGTTCCAGGGTCCGGTCGTTGCTGCCATCATCAACAAACAGGATTTCGATCGAGCCTTCCCAGCCGGACATGGCCTCCTTGAGGCGTGCCACGAGCGACCCGATGTTGCCCTCCTCGTTGTAAACCGGGATGACAATTGAAAGACTTTGCATCGCACTCCTGGTTGAGCAGCCGGGGCAGCCGGAGTTGGGCTGATAACGCCCAAAAAACTGACTTGTCGCGACTTCCACGCCTCCACTTCAAACAGGAATTCTAGCATGCCCGGGTGTGCCACCCTAAGAATTTACCACCTCGCAAGCCCGCAATATCGTTGGACTTTGGTTTTCGGGAAGGGTTAAACTGCAATCTGGGTGGGGGAACAAAACCAGCAGTCGTATCTTTCAATATAAGCCGGTAAAAGCCGCCGGTCCTCTGGCGGCGGAGAGGTGTATATGATCCATCCCAAGACCCGTATCGCAGCCCTGATGATGACCCTTGCCCTTACCCTCAGTGGCTGCAGCCTTTTCAAGAGTTCCAGCGCTCCGAACGACGGAGCCATTGTTGCTTCGATCCAGTCCAAGCTTTATCAGGACCCTGCTCTGAAGAACCGCGATGTCCGTGTGGTTTCTCAGCAGGGGGTTGTTGTCCTATCAGGCAACGTGGACAGTGATCAGGAAAAGTCTACGATCGAGCAGTTTGCTCAGAGCACGGAGGGCGTCAAACAGGTGATCGACCAACTGGCCGTCAGTGGCCCTGAGCAGGCCGCAGAGCAAGCCCCGGCACCGCCCCAACGCCGGGCCACCCGTCGCCCTTCCCGCGCGGTTGCGGAGAGTGAACCTCCGTCTGAGCCCTCTGCTCGCACTCCTGCCCCTGTTGTGCAAGCACCCCCAAGTTCTCCGCAGGCTGCGGACGCTCCCCCACCGCCCCAACCGTATCCTGTGACGATTCCAGCAGGGACCGTTATCACCGTCCGGACCGTTGATTCTATTAATACTTCCGTCAACAAGACCGGAGATGAATTCGCGGCAACCGTCGACTCGCCGATCAGCGCGGATGGCCAGATCGTAGTCCCCCGTTATTCAAGAGCGCGTCTGCGCCTTGTCGGTGAGCGAAGTGCCGGTCGGATTAAGGGGCAGTCCGAGGTCCAACTGGAACTGGTTAGCCTGACCGTCAACGGAGAGACATACCGGGTTAGCACCGGCGTCTTTCAGGAAAAAACTAAGTCTTCCCGTGGCAGCCAGACCGCCAAGAGAGTCGGCATCGGCGCTGCCGTCGGAGGCATTATTGGCGCCATTGCCGGCGGCGGTAAGGGAGCGGCCATCGGCGCGGGCGTGGGTGCGGGCGCAGGAACGGGAGTTCAAATGGCAACGAAAGGTCAAGCCTTAAAAATTCCCCCTGAGACAAAATTAGATTTCAACCTGAGCAAACCTCTCAACGTCACGGTGAATCCGTAAGGTTTCAGGGGAGGGGGACGCTTCGGCCGACTATTACTCTCAGCACTTTTCTTGCGAGGGGGTTGAGACGTGAGTGTCCCCATCCCGTGGCGACTCGCTTCTGGCACGGGGCGTCACTTTAAATCAAACATTTCGATGCACTTCCATTCGGGCACAGGGCCATTGACCCGGTAGAGGGCCATCTTGCGCACCTCGAAGGCCTGGCCAGGCGGCAGGCTGAGGCCTCTCGCAATTTCCTTCCTCCTATCCCCCGGAAGCTTTCCGTATACAAGACTCACATGCGGCATATAGGGCGTCCGCTGGCGGGCAAAAACCCGGCACGCCGCCTGGCGTGCTTTCAGGATCGCTTTGCCTGGGCGCACAGTGACAAAAAGGCAGCGGAAGTATTCATCGAGGTCGTCGATATCAGCCAGTTCAATCCGGAACGGCCGGAGGCAGCCGGCCAGCCGCCTTGACCTTCCCAGCACCTTCTCTTCCGGCAGGATGATTCGGCCCAGCAAGGTAATGTGAGGTCCAAAACGTGGCGTGGAGAGTTGCTGGCTGAGGCGTGAGATTTCACGCGCAAGACGGCTGAACAGCGGCTTTTCGGGCATCAGCCAGAGAGCGTAGCCTTTTCCAATGGGATTTGTGTCGGGGGGCATTCGAGGATCCGAAAAATTTCAGGGTTTGTTCTTTGCGGCGGCCTCACTTTTTGCAGCCTTCTTGTCGGCACGGCCTCCTCTAAAGTGCGGCACAACATTTCGCATGTACCTGGGCGAGCCGTTAGCCTTGTAATTCTTATATCCCAGCTCGTTCTGGCAGCCGGCCAGGTTCGTTTCCATCGTAACGAATATCTGATCGTGGTTCCGCAGCAGGAAAGAAAGATAGGGTTTGAGAGACTGGCGCATGGTCAGCATATCGTTCCAAGCCTGGTTAAATTCTCCTTCCAGGCTCGGATTATTGTGCCGGGAAAGCATTATAGCAAGCCTTTCCAGCGGCGGCAGGACCTCGCTGATGCCGGCATAGGTTTCAAACCCCAGATATTCGCTGTCCACCCTCGTGCCAAACTTCTGGCGGCTCTGTTCCAAAGACGCAAGGCTGCGACGCAGCGTGTCCAGATAGCTATTGAATCCGGCGAGTTCGGCGGCAGGCATTTTCAGTTTTCCCGGATGAACCTGGGCCGCCAGATCCTTGACGCGCGCTTCCGCCTGCCACAATTTTGCAAGCAGCTGGTGGGTCTGGGCAGGTTCCATGTACCCTGGCTGATTGGCCAGGGAGCGCGGCGGCGCCTGGATATCTTCAGGGACTTTGATTGTTTCCGTTTGAAGCTGGTCCGATGGCGCAGTCCCGGCCGCGGGCTTCCTTGCCTCCGGCGCGGACGACTGCGCCGCCAGCATGCAGGGCGCCAGAAGCCCTAGAACAATCCATAGAGCGAAAAATCGCATGGCAACTCCCGATTGTGAACTCTTGATTCCCAAAAAACAGCATGGCAGGGGCGGGCGGGGTTCGTCCAGATGTTTTTGCGCAGGGGTCTTGACCCTGCCCTGGGACAGGGACATAATCCTCAATCATGAAACCATTCCTGGTTTTCGCCGGAATTATTGCTGCCCTCTATCTCGCCTCCGCTTCGGTCTTCTTGAAAGGGACGCCTAAGGCAGGTGCGGCTGTGAGCCGCCCTCCCATCCTGGGGATTGCTCACATTGCGCTCAGGGTCAGGGACGCAGCGGAGGCTCGCAATTTCTTTGCACACGTTCTGGGTTTTGATGAGCTGCCCCGGGAAGAAACGGCAAAGGGGAAGATGCGCTACACCTATTTCAAGGTGAGCGACGACCAGTACATTGCAGTCTCGCCCACGCTTTCATCCTCGACGGAGGACCGCCTGATTCATATCGCCTACCGCACCCCGGATGCGCGCGGTTTGCGCCGTTACCTGGCCGGCCATGGGGTGGCTGATCCCGGAAGGCTCCGGAAGGACCCCGAAGGCGACCTGAGCTTCAGCCTGGAGGACCCGGCCGGACACACGGTCGAGTTCGTCCAGTACATGCCGGGCTCGGTAGAAAGCCGCAACTTTGGAAAGTTCCTCTCTTCGAAGCGCACTTCCAGGCAAATTATCCATGCCGGTGAGACAGTAGATAACCGGACGGCCGCAGATCATTTTTACGGCGGCATTTTAGGTTATCGCCTGATGTGGTCCGGCGGCATGACAGACACTCGCACGGACTGGGTGGACATGGTGGTGCCCAACGGAAGCCATTGGCTGGAGTTTATGCTGAACGTCCATCATCCTTCGCCGCGCACGTTGGGCGTGATGAACCACTTCTCACTGGGTGTCAAAAACATCCAGCGCGCCTTTGAAACCGTTAAAGCCCGCGGCTACAAAGCCAGTAAACCCCAGATAGGGCGCGACGGGAAATGGCAGCTCAATCTTTACGATCCGGACATGACGCGCGTCGAGTTCATGGAATTCAAGCCCGTCGAGAAGCCATGCTGCTCGCCGATGCGAACCTTCAACTGAGGCAAACCACGGCCAGGCCGCCCTTCCCATCTTCACGCTGAAGCGATAGAAGAAGACCCATCACTGCGGCGGAGGCAGTGCGGTGGGCCACTGCCGCACAAAAACCTGGCCGCCTGGTGATCGCTCCATTACGGGAGCGTAAAGCCCCAGGAACGTGCGATTCCACCATCGTCCGGTTTCGTGTTTTGTGGTGAAATCGGTGAACCAGTACTGCCAGGCCACGGCTCGAACCTGCAACGGAGGTTTGCCGGGAAAGGGATTGGAACGGAAAAGCGAAAGCACGCTCGCATCGTTCTTCAGCAGCAAGGTCTCTGTCTGCATCACCCAGGGGTTGTGTTCAAAGTCGCTGAGCGAGGCAAACCAGAGGTTCCATTCGAAGCGCGGCTGGTAGGGAGCATAAATTCCCGGCGCCTCCTTGGGATCCTGCGGCTTATAGCGAAAAGGGTAGGGAATCCAATGCTTGCCGTCACGAGATCCCTGGAACTCAATCTCATACCTTTCCCTTGTCATGACGGCAAAAAGACCGTATCGATTGGCAATGCGAAATGGCTGGAGAATTTCCACGGGTTGCAGCGGCAGGGGAATCGACGGATTGAACGTCAGGAGCAGGAGCACCGTTGTGGCATAAAAAATCCAGGTGAGAAAAACACCCGAGACCACCAGTCCTGCTGCTGATGCGTGCGGCGGCGGCGCGTCTGCCGGCGGGGTTGTCCATTCCAGAAACTTGAGCTTGGCAAACCTGCCCAGCCGCGAAGATTTCAGCCCATGAAGCCAGCCCGCGAAATAATGATCATCGAGCAGCAGGAAACCGAGCGAGAGAACCAGGTAATTCAGAAACGTGTAGTTTGCCGTCAGGAGGATTGCAATCTGGAACGGCGTCAGGATCAGGAAGCAAACCAGGCGGCTCCGGCGTGAAAACATGAATAGCCAGCAAATGGCGAGTTCAGCAATCAGCGTGAACAGCGCAAGGAACGTCTGAAAGGGATGGGGCAGTTGCTGCGCGTACCAGCCGATCCACGTGGGCAGCGGGCCGTTCTGATAATACTGATTCATGGCTGTCAGGTGTTGCCACTGGGGATCGTGGCTGGCCAGCTTGGCAGCCCCTGATTCAAAATAGATTCGAAACCATTCCCACTGCAGTAGGAACAGGCTTGCAGGCGAGGGCGGGCTGGATCCCCCCAGCCCGGGACGAAATCCCGCCGGGGCAAAGAACAGCGACAGAAAGCCGGCTGCCAGCAGCATGCCGTCTGATTGATAATCCGCAAAATTGCGAGCGCCTGCGACGAACGAAAGGTACGCCACCAGGGCAACAGCAATGGTTCCACGCGGCCAGAAGTTGAAAAAGAGCGCCACGGAAGCCAGCAGCCCGGCCCACACCAGAAGGTGCAGGGCAAACGTGCCGCTTCCCAGCCAGAGGAGTGTGGGGGCGAACCAGAACCGCAGGATTCCAGCGTGGCCACTGAGAATTGTGAAATAGTTCCGGGCGGGCAGGATTCCGTTCGGTCCCACCAGGCCCTCAATCTGGAACGCCAGTGAGTAGAAGGCGGAAAAGAAGATCAGGCCGAGCGCCCGGAGAAACAGCCAGCGCGGCCACAGATGGCCCAGCCCGCCAGGCTGTTCCGGGCCGAAAATTTTGCGAAACGCCGCTTTGAAGTCCAGATTCATTCGACCGCCTATTTTACAGTCAAAGGGACCCTACAGCGCCGGCTTTCTCTGGGAAGCGGCCGCATTGCGGTGCAGGAAGCCCTCTGGCTTCAATCTGCGCATTGCGTTCTCCCCGTGTGTACGCATAAACTCATTGGGTTGAACGAAGGGATGCGGGCCTTCGAGTTTCTGTGCGTGATCTGACGGGCCAGGCACGATGCCTGGGGGGAGGAAGAAATCTTGCTTCGAGTGAAAACCTACACGGTGCTGTTCCTGCTGCTGATGATTTCAACCACATTGGCTGCCGGTTCCGGCCCTTCGAAGGCTGCGAGCAACCCAATGCCGACCATCGCACTGGACGGCAAATGGAACTTCATTACCGACCCATCCGGCAACCTCACGGTCCAGGACCTTGCATCCGCAAGAGATGCGAGAGCGATTCAGGTTCCGGGCTCGTGGCAGTCAGAGTTTTCAGACTTGCGCGATTACGCCGGCGTGGGCTGGTACTGGCGCTCGGTGAAGGTTGATGAGTTGCAGCCTGCTCAGGTTGCGATTTTGAAGTTTGGCGCGGTTGATTATCGCGCGGTGGTTTATGTTAATCAAAACCGCGTGGGTTCGCACGACGGCGGCTATCTTCCTTTTGAGTTCGACATCAGTTCCTATCTCCATCCGGGCGAAAATCAGATTGCCGTCCGGGTGGCGGACCCGGGAGCGAAACCCGACGAGGTGGAAGGAATCCAGTACGCTGAAATTCCTCACGGCAAGCAGAGCTGGTACGTCCAGACAAGCGGACTGTGGCAAAGCGTTGAGATCCATATCCGCCCGAAAATTCACCTGGGAGTGGTCCACGTTTCGGCCGGCGCAGGCGGCAATTTCACTTTCAGCGTCCATCTGGTGAATGCGCCTTCAGACCCTTCCGCTGCGCCCAAGGTGGGGGCACAAATTCTGGGTCCGGATGGGAAAGTTGCCTGGAAGGGACCGGAGAACGTGGTCCCGAAGCAGGGGGTCTATATGTTTTCGGGCAATCTTCCCAATCCGGACCTCTGGCGCCCGTCTCATCCGGCCCTTTACAAGCTGCGCATCCACATCAGTTCCGGCGAGCAGCGCTCGTATCGTTTCGGGTTTCGAACCTTCGAAACCCGCGATGGGAAGTTCTACCTGAATGGCAAAGTGATTTACCTGCGCGGTGCGCTGGACCAGGCTTTTTATCCCGACACAATTTACACGCCGCCCTCGCTGGATTTCCTGAAGAAGGAGATGCGGGAGGCCAAAGCGATGGGCCTGAATCTGCTGCGCTGCCACATCAAGGTGCCGGACCCTCGCTACCTGGAAGCAGCGGATGAGGAGGGCATGCTGGTCTGGTATGAAATTCCGAACTGGGACAAACTCACCCTTGACTCTGAAGCCCGCGCGCTTGACACTCTGCATGGCATGGTCCAGCGCGACTGGAACCATCCGTCGATCATCATTGTCAGCATCGACAATGAGAGCTGGGGCCTGAAACTTGACAATGCCGCAGACCGCGCATGGCTGAAAAAGGCTTACCACCAGGCCAGGCAGATTGTCCCCGGGTGGCTGGTGGAGGATAACAGCCCTTGCTGCCACAATTTTCACGTCTCGACCGATCTGGCGGATTTTCACCAGTACGATTCCATTCCCGACCACGCCGCCGACTTTGACAGGTTTGTCGGCGAACTTGCGGGCCGGCCAAACTGGCTGTTCAGTCCGCATGGTGATGCCGAGCCCAAGGGCAATGAACCTCTGATGCTCTCGGAGTTCGGCAACTGGGGCCTGCCCTTTGTCCCGAAGCAAAAGCCCTGGTGGTTTTCCAGGAGCCGTGACGGAGGGGAGATCACCCTGCCGGCGGGACTCGAGAAGCGATTTGAGGATTACCAGTACAACACTCTTTTCCCGGACCTTCATGCTCTGCTGGCGGCGACCCAGGAGCATGAATTTAAGTCCTTGAAATCTGAGATTGCGAGCTTGCGGAGCCGGCCGTCCATCCAGGGTTACGTCATCACGGAACTGACCGACGTGATGTGGGAATCAAACGGGCTGATGGACATCTGGCGGAATCCCAAGAATTTTTCAGCCCGCCTCGGCCACATCCAGCAGGACGACGTGGTTTTCGCACGACCTGCGAAGCGCAATTTTTCTGAGGGCTCCAAGGCTGAGGCCAATGTTTACTTTTCCCATTACAGCCAGCAGGGGCTGGGGAAGACAACGGTCGATTGGGACGTGGAAGGAACCTCGTTGAAAGGAAGCTTTCCGGCTCCGGATGTGCCGGTTGGTTCCGCCGGCAAAGTGGGGAGCATCACCTTTACGGTTCCGTCCTCCACCGCGCCTTCCCGGAACGTGCTGCACGTCCAGATTGTCGCTGATGGCAAGATCGTTGCGAAGAATTCGGTGGACCTTTATTTTTATCCGCAAGAAACACCCACGCTGCCGCCGCCCGTCAGTTTTCACGATCCCCAGGGCAAGTTTCGACGCCTTGCGAGCGATATGCAGGGGCGCGACTACTTTGAGACGGACAGTCCGCAGGCCCACCCGATCATGATTTCATCCGTGTTTGATGATGCCGCAAAGAAAGCGCTTGAATCCGGCCGCATCGTCATTCTGCTCGCGGGAGGAGCGGAAACCATTACTCCGGATATCAGGATTGTTCCGCGCGCACAGGATGCCTTCAGCGGAAACTGGATTTCCAACTTTGCCTGGGTCCGCAAGGACGCAGCACCTTTCAGCAAGATCGGATTTGATACCCTGTCGGGGTTCGAAACCGAGGCTGCCACTCCGGAAGCTGTGGTGGTAGGGATTCCGCCCGGACAATTTCAGGATGTCCTCGCGGGGGAATTCTACGGATGGATCCATTCCAACGTGGGGACGCTGGTCCAGGCTCGTTATGGCAAGGGCAAACTCTTGATCTGCACCTTCTCGTTGAATACCCCTTATGACACCGACCCCTACGCCACGTACCTCATGGACGCGCTTGTGAGCTACGCTGCCTCGGGCTTTTCTCCCAAACTCGACATCACGCCACCGGATTCTCAAAAGGGACCTCCGCCTGACACAGCGGCAAAGTCAGCCACTACTCCTTAGGCAGCAACGTTCCATTTTGGTGAACAGCGAGCCATCCGAAGCGCTTCAGCCTGAGGTCATTGCGAACTTCTGAGTTTCGTCAGGCGGCGCACGGCTTCATCGAGTGTGGCTTCCTTCTTGCAGAAGGTGAAGCGGACCTGCTGGCTGCCCAGTGAACGATCACTGTAAAAGCTGCTTCCAGGCACCGGAGCCACGCCAACCTTTTCAATCAGGTGTCGTGTGAAGGCGATATCATCGGCAAACTCAAAAGCGCTGATGTCGGTCATGATGTAGTAAGCGCCGAACGGTTTGAAGCACTTGAAACCGGCATTTTCCAGGGCTCCCAGCAGCCGGTCGCGGCGCTTCAGATATTCGTCGCGCAGTTTGTGGTAATAGCCCTCGCTGAGACGCAAGGCCGTGATTCCGGCCTGCTGCAGGGGCGCAGCGGCCCCGACGGTGAGAAAGTCGTGCATCTTTCGAATGGCATCGGTGATTTGAGGCGGCGCAATGGCGTAACCCACGCGCCATCCGGTGACGCTGTAAGTTTTTGACATGGAGTTGATGGTGATGGTCCGTTCGCGCATGCCGGGAAGCGAGGCCATGGAGATGTGCCGGCGACCTTCATAGACGAGATACTGATAAATTTCGTCGGTCAGCACATAGGCGTTTGAACGCTGCACGATTCCCGCAATCGTCTCAAGCTCTTCCTGTGTGAAAACCTTGCCAGTGGGATTGTTGGGCGTGTTGAGGATCAGGGCGCGCGTGTGTTCGTTGAATGCTGAAGCCAGTTCTTCCGGGTCAAAAGTCCAGTCCGGAGGGCGCAGGGGCACAAAGCGGGGCACCGCGCCGCTGATGATGGCGTCCGGGCCGTAGTTCTCATAAAAAGGTTCAAACACAACCACCTCTTCACCCGGATTCACAACGGCCAGCAACGAAGCGATCATTGCCTCCGTTGCGCCGCAGCAGACTGTGATTTCCTGCTCGGGATCGATGGCCAGCCCGGAATCCTTCTCAAACCGCTCGGCAATGGCCCGGCGAAACTCACGCGCTCCCCAGGTGATGGCGTACTGGTTGATGTCCGCCTGAACGGCCCGCACGGCGGCTTCCTTCACTTCGGCGGGCGCCGGGAAATCGGGGAAACCCTGCGCCAGGTTCACCGCGCCGTGCCGGAGGGCGAGGCGGGTCATTTCGCGAATGACGGATTCCGTAAACTGCTGTGCCTTTCGTGACACCGCGAACTGTTCTGCCATAAGACTTTCCTCATTGAACGAACGGCTGCACTATGAATACCGTTGCCCCGTGGTGATTCGACGCCGTAGTGTTTCCAGCCCTCCCGTCGAACCCTCAGGAACGACACGCAGACAGGCACATGGCCCGACGAACTTACATTCCAGCCTTGTGAATGTCAATGGAGTATAGCGAAAACGCGGCTGCGGGCGATCGCCCTTTGCCCTTGCCCTCCTGCTATCAAGGCAAACCGGACTCACCGGCAACAGCCAGCAACGTTCGGGTTTGCGGCCGGAAATTCATACCCGGCCCGGCCGTCGATTTCTTCCGGGCTTTTGTGGGACCGCCGGAGCATTCGGCAAACTGCGCGGAACCATTGACCAGTTTCCGATAGACGCCGCTGTCGGCAAAAACAGCTTTGAGATAGATGCGTGTTGCCGGGAAGGGGATGGATTCCACGAACTCTTGCTGATCGCGGTACGTGCGGCGGCTGAGCCATTGGTCCACGTTGGTCGGGCCGGCGTTATAAGCTGCGAGAGCTTCCGCGACATTGCCGTTATAGCGCTTGAGAAGCGCTCGCAGGTATGCGCACCCATAGCGCACATTATAGGCCGGCTCGTACAGTCTGTTTCCCACGGAGTTGAGGTAGCGCCGGGAATGAGTCACCGTGGACGCCAGAACCTGCATCAATCCGCGCGCGTCGGCGGGGGAGGTGGCGCGGGCATTGAATCCCGATTCCTGCCGGATGAGCCCCATCACCAGATAGGGATCCAGGTGGTTGATTGCCGCATATCGCCTGATGACTCTGACATGGGCCCTAGGAAAGAGCAATTGCCATATCTCGCGCGGCAGTTTGGAAAATTGCTGGGAGTAATAGTCCGGGACCATCCTTTTCGCAATGTGCAGGGCGTGATCGGTCTGTCCTTGCTCCGCTTCAAAGCGGCTGAGCGCGATCACCAGAGCCGAAGAATTGGGATGCCGCTCTAGGCGGGACCTGAGGTCCTGCCGGGCGAGGTCATCGAGATGCAGTGCATCGAGCGTATTGAAGGCAACCAGATCTTTGCCGCTGGTGGACGGCAGGCAGGCTCCGAAATCGGGCGGATCGGCCGCCGGAATCTTGCTCTCCAGTTCATGGATTGAAAAGTTTGGGCCTGCGTTGGAACTCTTGTGTACAGAGGAACTTTTCTTCAGCAAGCGAAGCCTGTTGGAAGCCTCCAGCGGGTAGTAGCCATGCTGGTAGTGGCGGATCAGAAACTCGTACAACGCGCGGGATTCGGCCGGCTGCCCGTCTTCTTCCAGTCGTCCCAGAAAGTAAAGCGCCGCAGGAACATGCGGAGAATCTGGATAACGCCTGATGTGGCTCAGTAGGGCTTTGCGGGCTTCGTACGATTTGCCGGTGAGATATTGAATCCAGGCGAATCGCCAGCTTGCTTCGGCCGCCTGTGGGGTTTGGGGGAATGCATCTCGAAGCGTGCGGTAATACAAGGGTGCGATGTCCAACTCGCCTTTGTACATAAAGTAATTCGCCGCTCTCAGAAGGGCCACGGCGTGCCAGCGCGATTTAAAGTATTGAGATTGAAGCTTGTTCAAAGTCCTGGCAACTGCGGTGTCATCTTCTAGTCTGGCGTATGCGTCAACCATAGTCGCCAGGCGCTCGGCATCCAGCTGCGGAGTCGGCGCAACAGTTTTCACCAGGGTTTCAGCAGCAGAATTGGCCTGGCGAAGGCGAATCAGACACCTGGCACGGCCCAGATTCCATCTCCAGGCCCAGGCGCTGTGCTGCCGTTCTTTCAGCAATTGCTCGTATCCTTTCAGCGCTTCAGAGTAATGGCCGGCCGAGTAAAGCCTCGCGACTCTCGCCGCGGCAATTTCATCCGTAACCGGCGGGTAGTTGACGCCGAGCTGACTTTTCAATTTGTCCAGCGTATCGCCCGCAGTTGCGGCTTGCGGCGCGGTGGGGAAAGCGTAGTAAATGTCCTGGAAAGTCTGCGCTGCCAACTGCACTTGCCCGCTGTCGGTGTAGGCCCGGGCCAGCACCAGAGCCAGGGCCGGCCGCTCTCGCACCTGAGGTTCCCGTCGGAGAAGCCGCAGGGCTTTCTGTGGCTCGCCAGTCTGGAGGTATCCCCAGGCCAGCAACTCGATGGCGTCGTAATGTTTCGTGCTGGATGGATGGCGCTTGTTGAAAGCACCCAGGATACCCTCGACGGCTTCAGGATGCCCTCCCTTGTAGACCGCCGATGCACGGTAATAATCTGCAAGATCGGCCAGGGGAGAGACCGGTGATGCAGCCTTTGCCAGATCGTTTGCCGCGTCGTCGTACTGATCGGCATCGAATTCCCGGTAACCCAGCACAAAGTAGGCGAGAGCACGGTCTCTTGCTGACTTGAGAGACGCAGCGTACCTTCTCAGTGCGGGCCAGGCGCTTGAAGAATCAGCTCTTGAAGACAGGCGAACCAGGACAGGCGGGACCTGCGACTGGACGGCACCCCGCGCTGGCGCGACCCATGCAGACAGGAAGACAAAAACGCCAATGAGGAACGTGAGGAGAAATTTCACACTGAGGGTCCCGGATATCCGGAGCCGAGAAGCGTGGGATCATTTTCGGCCAGCGTCTTCACCAGTTCTTCGTAAAAGTAATCAAATTGCTTCGCCACCGTATGGGCAAAGCGCTTCTCGTAGGTTTCCCGGCTTCGATCGATATCTTTCTTGAGGCGCTGATAGAGATCCCTGTTCCTGCGCCCTTCTTCAACGCCGCTTTTGTTATAAAGCTCAATTTCAGAAACCAGCAGTTTTGAAAACCGCCGGGCGTCACGATGAATCTTCTCTTCCTCTTCCGTGGGGTTTGTGGCGTCCGCCGCTTCAGCAGGAGGCGGGGGTTCCGCAGATGGCTGCATGATTTCCGGTGAGGCTGTTGAAGGCTGTTCCGCTTCCGAAGGAGGCTCGGAGAATTCTGCGGGGTTGGGCTCAGGCGTCGCAACCTCCGGAATTTCAGGGCTGGCAGCGGCTTCCCGCTCCGCGGCTCTTGCTTTGTCTCCGTCTGCTTGTTCAGAACCTCTCCCGGCTTCCGCATTTGTCAGGGGTGTCTCTACCGCGGCGAGGCCTCCGTTGGCCACCATCATGCGATCAATCTGCCCCCCGGCAAACTCTGCCAGAACTTTCAGAGAATCGATCAGCGTCAAGACCCTTTTCTCACCAGTTTCGGCGTAAAGAACAGCCACGACGGAGCCGGCCGACCGGATAGGGACCAGGAGGATGCGGGCGTTCGACGACGGGTTGAGTTCCGCCAGCACATGGCCTTCTTTCTCCAAATCGGCCGGCCTTGCTTCCACTGCCTCCGCAGATTCAAAGACTTGGCGGAACAGCCCCTCCTGATTTAGTGGAACCACCAAAGCCCGCAGGCTGTTCGCGTCCAGTTCCGGATCGAAGCCGCAGGCCGAAGCCCCCCAGGCCGCACGGCCCCGGACGTCAAACACGGCTGCTCGAACGCCCATGTGCGCGGACTCCCCGGCGAGCACCTCAAAAATCTGCCCGACATGAGTGGCGGAGGCAAGCCTGCGCATACATGCCAGCATACCGGAGGGCGACAGCACGTTCGTCGTGTCGTCGCTTGCAAGGGACCCCTCAAGAGGAGCAAGTAGGTGAGACGCAGCCCCTTCCAGCTGTCGTTGTCTAATCTGCAACGACTGGATGCTTTGAAGGAGCTTCTCAATCTGTTCAGCCTGCCAGCTTAAAACCTCGCTGAACTTCTCATAAGCCTGATGGATTGCATCGGATGTCTGATTTGATTGTGTAGTGTCCAACCGCAAAAACCCTCGACCTTGCTCCCCCTCGCGTCCCTTTTATCCTAACGCCAAAACCGGGCATGTCAACAGGCAACTCCGGACCAGGCAAAAATATAAGAAGACCCCTATTTTACGAGGGGCTGCTCGGATGGTCCGTTGCTTCTTCCCGTGTTGACATGCCGTTCCGGCAGGGACATACTTAAATGGAGGGGGCGTTCCGGATTCGACGGAAGCTCTCGCGTTCGAAAGGCACGTCGGGGGTCCACACCACCCGTAATCGGAGTGGAACAATACAACTGCCAACACGCAGTTTGCATACGCTGCCTAAAAAGGGCTAGCGCGTCTCCTCCGCCACTGCCCGCGGGGCGGAAAGAGGCGTCATTCAGCGGGCTGGCCTGGAACCTGCCGCCTGAGGGTTCCCGGCGAGACCGGGCGACCGGATCAGGGCTAGCTGGCGGTTCGTTCTTGCTCGTTCCTTAGGGCCGTTGGCGAAAGCAGAAAGTGAACGTGATAAGCGTGTAGTCTTTCGAGCGTAAGGCTTTTCGGACGGGGGTTCGACTCCCCCCGCCTCCACCATGTAACTAGACTGTAATCAATAATCTACAGACGCTTTTCGTCCGCCTTGTTCCAGATACGTACAAGTTCATGGAGGCGTGGGAAATCCCCCGCTACCCACTGGGGTGCTCTTGCGGGATTCTGGGGGTGTGGTTTGATTGAGGTAAGGCTACGGATACAATCCTTGACAAGATTAAAAGGTGGCACTCAGGAATTATCTGGAAGCTGTCTTGATGGGACCTCCGATGAGCGTGGGCAAAGATGTATCACCATTTGACGTAAGCAAGTGGGTCATGTCTAGAAGAGTACAATCCCCGTGTAACAGAGGCTCCACCGTTCGTCGTTCACTCTGCCCGTGACATGATGAAAATGGCGCGGACGAACGTCGGAACCTCCGGCAGGTCATCTTCGACTGCTATCCTGACAATCTGCATTGAAGTGGTTGGGATGGATCTATCCTCCCGAGCTTTTCAGCCGGGCAGTCGACTCGCGGATAACGAGTTCTGTTTCGATGACGTATTCGTTCCCTTGGCGTTTCTTGGCCCGCTGAATATTCTGCAGCGACTGGAATGCAAGCTTGCCCACACGGTCGCGAGGAATGCTGACAGTGGTCAGCGGCGGAGTAGCGATTCTTGCAAAGTAGATGTCATCGAACCCGATGACAGAGATGTCTTCAGGAATGCGGAGTTGGGCATCTCGTAACGCTCCTATTGCACCAATTGCCGTCAGGTCATTGCTACAGAGAATAGCCGAAGGAAGCCGGCCATCCTCAAGAAGCAGCCGGGCAGCAGTCACACCGCCCTCAACTTTGTGGTTCCCCTCTAGCATCTTCTGCGGAGTGAGGCCATAGGCGTGAAGCGCACTGACAAAGGCTTCGCTCCGTATTCGGGCCGAGCGCAGGTTCTGGGGCCCGGAAATAAAAGCAATCTCTTTGTGCCCGAAGCTATGGAGGTGGTCTATTGCCTGACGGATGCCCCGGCCATAATCCACTCGGATATTAGCGGTGTACGAACTGGACGTGCCAAGGTCGAGGGACACGACGGCGACATGATTTACTGTGAAATCTTCGATAAGGTGGGGGGCAAGTTCCGAGGTCATAACTGCGACTCCCCGAACCTTGTTCTCTATCATCATTCGTACACCAACTTCTGTCCGGCGGGAATCGTAATTCGTATCAAAAAGCAAGACATCAAATCGACGCTCACGAGCTGCTGATTCAAAGCCTCGGACCAGCTCGGGGAAGAAAGGGTTGGTAATGTCAGACACGATGAGGCCAAAGAAATTGCTCCGGCCTGCGCCAAGGCGTCCGGCACGGGCGTCTTTGTAAAAGCGCAACTCCCGGATAGCCTGTTCCACCCGCCTGCGAGTTTTCGGAGAAACATAACGAGTCTTGTTAAGCACGTGTGAAACCGTGGTGGTTGAGACTCCCGCACGTTGAGCGACCTCTTTCATTCGGACGGCCATTTGTGTTCGAACTCACTCCTTTTCAAGAAGTTACTATCTCGGTGTCTCGGTTATGGGAAGTCTCTAGAGGGATCGTGTACCCCCTGATTC
>JBAUWE010000027.1:0-8717 GCA_049583595.1 Terriglobia bacterium | reverse complement strand
GTTCTAATAAGAAGAAGTGATGTTACTAATGAAGCAGAGCAAGCCTTGCAGGATCAAAACTTTGATAATTTGTAACGCCTGGGTTTATCTGCTCCTCCTGCGCCTGAGATTGGGAACAGCGGCTTGGCCTGGACTAATCAGCTGAATACAAAGCACTAAAACTTAATGGGGGCTCAGATGCCGGATCACAAGACTTTTTCCATGGAAGCTCAAAACAGGACAAATTCAAAAACACCCGGGCAAGTCGGAATTGAGATGAAGCGGCTTTTCAGTACGGAAGGCGTTCATCCGTTTGATGAGATTGATTGGGAAGTCCGCACGGCGTCCATCCAGAACGAAAAGGGTGAGACGATTTTTGAGCAACGGAACGTCGAAGTCCCTAAGGACTGGTCGATGACGGCCACGAACATCGTGGCTTCGAAGTATTTTCACGGCAAGCCGGGAACGTCCGAGCGCGAAACAAGCGTCCGCCAACTGGTCAGCCGCGTGGCGGATACCATCGCCGAATGGGGCAGGGAAGGCGGCTATTTCCGGACCGAGGAGGACGCGGAGAGTTTCCATGATGAACTGACGCATCTTCTGGTTCGTCAGAAGGCGGCGTTCAATTCCCCGGTTTGGTTCAATTGCGGCCTCTGGCACAAGTATCAGCGCAGTTCCAAGGGGAACGGCTGGTACTGGGATGAGGCCACCGGTGGCGTGAAGAAAGAATCCGAGGCCTACCGTCATCCTCAGGTGTCTGCCTGCTTCATCAACTCCGTTCAAGACAACCTCGATAGCATCCTGACGCTGGCGAAAACTGAAGGGATGCTCTTCAAGTGGGGTTCAGGCACGGGAACGAACCTCTCGTCACTCCGGTCTTCAGTTGAGACGCTATCGGGCGGCGGCGTGGCCTCGGGCCCTCTCTCCTTCATGAAGGGTTATGACGCTTTTGCCGGGGTCATCAAGTCCGGCGGCAAGACGCGGCGTGCGGCCAAGATGGTGATACTGAATGCTGACCATCCCGACATTGTTGACTTCATCGAGTGCAAGGCCAAAGAGGAGCGGAAAGCCTGGACGCTGGTGGATGCCGGCTACGACTCGGCGATCGACGGCGAAGCTTACAGTTCCATCTTTTTCCAGAACGCCAACAACAGCGTCCGTGCCACCCATGAGTTTATGGAGGCGGTTGTGGAAGACAAGGACTGGGCGACCCGACGGATTACCACCGGCGAACCCATCGCTTCCTACCGGGCACACGATCTGATGCGCAAGATTGCCGAGTCCGCCTGGCAGTGTGGCGACCCCGGAATGCAGTTTGACACCACGGTGAACAAGTGGCACACATCAAAAACAACGGGGCGAATCAACGCTTCCAATCCCTGCAGCGAGTACATGTTTCTGGACGACTCTGCTTGCAACCTGGCCTCGCTGAACCTGATGAAGTTTGTGGCCCCGGATTTGAAGTTTGACGTGGAGGCCTTCCTGCACGCGGTGGAAGTGGTGATTGCGGCGCAGGAAATTCTGGTTGATAACGCCAGCTACCCCACGAAAAGGATCGCTGAGAACTCGCACAGTTTTCGGCCCCTGGGGCTCGGTTATGCCAATCTGGGCGCGCTGCTGATGGCGAACGGCCTGCCCTACGATTCCGATGGTGGGCGCGATTTTGCCGCGGCCATCACCGGCTTGATGCATGGACAGGCGTATCTGACTTCTTCGCGCATCGCCGGGGAAATTGGCCCTTGCCCGGGTTATGAGGAGAACCGGGATTCGTTCCTGGAAGTGATCTCCATGCACCGGAATGCTCTTCAGAACATCAACGCCCGGAATGTTCCGGACGGTCTGATGGAAAGCTGCCAGGAGGTCTGGGACGAGTGCATGGCCAGTGGCGTGAGACATGGCTACCGCAATGCGCAGGTGACGGTTCTGGCTCCGACGGGAACCATCGGCTTCATGATGGATTGCGATACCACTGGCGTTGAGCCTGACCTGGCGCTGGTGAAATATAAGAAACTAGTGGGCGGTGGACTCATCAAGATTGTCAACAACATCGTTCCCCTGGCGCTTCTCAAGCTGGGTTACACGGACCAGCAGGCCGCGGAGATTGTAAATTACATCGACCAGAACGGCACCATCGAGGGCGCGCCACACTTGAAGGCTGAGCATCTGGCGGTGTTCGACTGTTCGCTGAAGCCGTCGAAGGGCAAGCGGTCTATTCATTACATGGGACACATTCGTATGATGGCGGCGGTTCAGCCCTTTATATCCGGTGCGATCTCCAAGACCGTCAACCTGCCTGAAGATGCCACGGTCGACGACATTGAGAAGGCTTACATCGAAGCCTGGCACCTGGGACTCAAGGCCATAGCCGTCTATCGCAGCGGTTCCAAGCGCAGCCAGCCCTTGAATACATCTGATGCGAAACGGGAAAAAAGCCCTGCGCCGGGGAAATCTGGAGAAACGGAAGAAGTTCCGGCTACGGTCCCAGAAGGTAAGCCTTTCCGCCACAAGCTGGCTGATGAGCGCCGCGCCATCACGCACAAGTTTTCCGTGGGCGGCCATGAAGGTTACCTGACCGTGGGGCTTTACAAAAACGGGCAGCCGGGTGAGATCTTCATCACTATGGCCAAGGAAGGCTCGACCGTTTCCGGCCTGATGGATTCCTTTGCCACTGCGGTTTCGCTGGCGCTCCAGTATGGCGTGCCGCTAAAGGTTTTGTGTGACAAGTTCAGCCATACTCGGTTTGAGCCGAGTGGCTGGACGCCACATCCGGAAATCCGTTATGCCAAGTCCGTCATGGACTATATCTTCCGGTGGCTGGCCTGGAAGTTTCTGCCCAGGGACGCGCAGCCTAGGGAAAACGCCAGCATCGAGACGATAAACGGCAAGGAAACTTCGAAAGCTGCCGATCTGGCTCAGCAGTTTTCCCGTGCTGTGGCAGAATCTTCTTCGGCAGCCGGCGTCGCCCAACCTGGGCTGGCCGGGGTGGAATCGACGGACGATGACGCACCGTCGTGCGCCGACTGTGGCGCCATCATGGTTCGCAACGGGGCTTGCTACCGTTGCATGAATTGCGGCTCAACCAGCGGTTGTTCGTAGAAGGGTCTTGTGGAGGAGGTGACCAGGGTACTCTGCTCCCGCGTTTTGCGGTCGTTCGGAACCGATGAAAGTCGGTCCGGTCGGGCCACTTTGCGTGAGGGAGTATCTCGAGTGAGCAAGTGCGGGTTCAGTTCACAACGGTAAAAGCTTGTTGACAAAGGGGGTTCCATCGTATAATTATCCTAGTACTGCGCGTCGGGGTCCCTTCGGGGCGTGGGAAGCGGGAACTCAAGAGCAGATTAGTAGTTGCAGCAGAAACCGACGCGGACAAAAGGCAGTTTGGTGCCCGGGTTTGAAATCAGCGGTTCCCGGGCGTTGATAGCCGAGCAGTGTTGTATTCGGGTAATTTGGTGTGGGATGGTTGATTCCAAACTCTGAAGAAGGGAGCATGCCACACATGTCCGGTGGGTCCTCAAAGAGGTTGTCGCTCCAGGCAAAGGAGATCTTGGGCGCGGCGAGAAGCCGTGGCGAGGTTTACCTTCTGCGGAGCGCCGGTGCCAACAGGTGGGTTGCGTCCGGCCCTCACCACTTCCTTGATCACAGAAATCCGAAGGTATCCGTCGCCTATCTCAAGGGGTTCAAGGAACTTCAATCCAAGGGACTTTTGGTGCATGACTTTGGAAATCATTACCGATTGGCGGTTGAAGTTTCGGAAGTGGGAGAGTGGCTGAAGCACTAAGAAACGGGCTGCTTCCGTTTCTCCGCAATTTCTCTGGCAGAGCGCATGGCGGTCTGACGGGTGGAGAGTTTAATCTGGAGTTGTGGAGCAGAGGCAACCTTTGAATGCATCATCGATTCGAATGCAGATAGGTCGAGAGGGAGGGCTGCTTCGGGCGCGAAGCGGCCTTTTTCTATTTTGGGAGGTCCTATGGATGTGAATGAGGCTTTGCGGGCGATCTGCAGCACCGGCGAAGGGTACTGTTGGTATTGCGACGGCAAGCTACCTGAAGAAGAAAAGGCCGTCAGCGCGGGCTGGGACGTGAGACGCGTCGAAGGTGAGCGCGTAGCCAGTATTATTCTGGTTTGTCCCTCGTGCCGGAAGCTCCAGTCTGAGCTGGGTGAAGAAGGGCTGCTGCACGACCTGGCCCTCAGGATGGAGCGTATAACCTGCTCATAGCGCGCGCCGGAGGTGTGCCTGGGTGGTGGACCCAGCGCCGGAGCCGAATTCGGATCGATTGATTTATTGCAATTAAGGCGCACGGAAAAGGGGTGGCTTTTTTCAGCACGTGTTGTCCCGCGCAGTCAGGAAACACAAGCTTCGTTCTTCAGGAGCTCCCAATCGTCCCCGGCAGCTGGCGGTTGCTCCCGGACTTCAAGGGTTTTTATGGCAGGCAAGAGAATCAGGAACTATTTCATGCGGCAGGCACGAATGCTGGTGGAGAGATCCTCGAGGGATTCCGAGGGTTTTGCGGCCTACTTTTCAGACCGAGAACCGAAGGACGAGGAAATTCTGGGCCTGATTGCCGTTACCGTCCTGCTGAGCGGCAAGTATCACCTCTCAGATCGATATCCCACGCCCGCTGAAGCTTTGGCCGCGCTTTCGGCCGACGAGCGCAGCGAGGTCTGCCAGGAATTTCGTCTTCATTTGCAGGCCTGCCAGCAGCAGCGCCTGCTGGTTTAACCTTCCGGTGGCAGGAACTCAGACATTCCCACTCAGATCCCGCTCGTAGGCAGCTTCTTGCCTTTGCCGATTGACCGACTGTAAATCAACTCCAGTCGCGACCAGGCGAGTTCCACTTCGACAGACCCTGTGTGTGCTGGAGTGGATGATTTATGGAATGTGAGATGACAATATAAAACCGGTGCGCAGATTCATTCCAGGAAGTATATCCAAGGTATCGTTCCTGCCGGCAGGGAACATCAGAGAGGAGAGTTGGTTGCGGGGGCTGGATTTGAACCAGCGACCTTTGGGTTATGAGCCCAACGAGCTACCAGACTGCTCCACCCCGCACAAATATGATACCCGAGGATGCCCTGCACTGACAACGCCTTTGTGTTGTGCTTGCGAATTTTTGCGATCTAGAGTATTTATAAATCGACTGCATAAATTTGCATGGACAAGCTCTATCGCCGTACTCAAATTCTTGATTTGCTGAAAAGGGAGGCTGTGACAACCCAGGCGGATCTGTGTGAGAAGCTTGCCCGCCGGGGGATCCAGGTGACGCAGGCCACCGTTTCGCGCGATATTGAAGAGCTGGGCCTGATCAAGACCCGGAAAGGCTACCGCATGGCGGGGTCCCCGGATCCGCTGAAGCTGCCCCATCCGGCCCTCCCTGTTATCCTGAAGGAATTTCTTTGGGATGTGCGCAAGGCGTCGAACCTGGTGGTGATCAAGACGCACCCCGGTAACGCCCACTCGGTGGCGGCCGCGCTGGACGCTGAGCAGTGGCCGGAGGTTGTTGGCACCGTGGCGGGCGATGACACGATTTTTATCGCGACGGGGGGCACGCAGGAAGCCGCTCGAATTCGAAAGAAAATCCTCAACCTTGTTGGCGCCTGAGGAAGTTCGGCTTTCACTGCCGGGCGCGACCCGTCCCAACTCGCGTGTCGTACTCGGCAAAAATACAAAAAGAAAGGAAAGTATGAGAGTGTCTGGGAATTCATCACAAGAAGTCAAGAAGGTGGTACTCGCGTATTCCGGAGGGCTGGATACATCCATCATCATTCCCTGGTTGCGGGAGAATTATGGCTGTGAAGTGATTGCCATGGTCGGTGACGTGGGGCAGGGCGATGACTACAAGGCGTTGCGGGCGAAGGCTCTGAGGAGCGGCGCTTCGCAAGTGTTTGTGGAAGACCTGCGGGAGGAATTCATCACCGGCTATTTGTGGAAGGCGCTCCAGGCCGGGGCCGTTTACGAGGGCAAGTACCTGCTGGGCACCTCGCTGGCACGCCCGATTCTGGCCAAGCGGCAGGTCGAGATCGCTCTTGCGACGGGCGCAGACGCCCTGGCGCACGGCTGTACCGGCAAGGGGAATGACCAGGTGCGGTTTGAGCTGACGTTCAAGGCGCTGGCTCCCGAGCTGAAGGTGATTGCTCCGTGGCGCGAGTGGTCGATTGTTTCGCGCGAAGACGCGCTGGAGTATGCGCGGAAGCACAAGGTGCCGGTCCCGGTCACAAAGAAAGACCTTTACAGCCGGGATGAAAATCTCTGGCATCTGAGCCACGAGGGCGGCCCGCTTGAAACCGGAATGGGCGAGCCTCCGGAGGACGCCTGGAAGCTGACCGTCAGCCCGCAGCGCGCTCCCAATCGGGAAACGAAGGTGACCCTCGGTTTTAAATCGGGCGTTCCCGTTTCGTTGGATGGCAAGAAGCTGGGCTCCATTGAATTGCTGCAAAAGCTGAACAGGATGGCCGGGAGGAACGGCATCGGCCGGACGGACCTTGTGGAGAACAGGCTCGTAGGCATGAAGAGTCACGGCGCTTATGAGACGCCTGCCGGAGAAGTCCTGCATGCGGCGCACCACGAGCTTGACGCGCTGTGCCTTGACCGTGAAACCTTTCACTATAAACAGGGCGTCGCTCTCCGCTACGCTGAACTGGTTTATAACGGGCAGTGGTTCACGCCGCTCCGCGAGGCCCTGCAAAGCTTTGTGGACACCACCCAGAAGAACGTGACGGGTGAAGTGACCCTGGGACTTTACAAGGGCAACGTGCGGGTTCTTGACCGCCGCTCGCCTTACTCGCTCTACAACCCCAGCGTTGCCGCCTTCACGATGGGGTCGGATTACGATCAGAAGGACGCCGAAGGTTTCATCAACATTCTGGGGCTTCCCACTAAACTGGCGGCGCTGACGCTTCGGGGTGGGAAGAAGAGAGGTTCGAAACGTCTGTCCGGGAGAAAGAAATGAAGCTCTGGGGCGGACGTTTTGAAGGCCGGAGCGATCCTCTGTTTGAGAAATTCTCAGAGTCCTTTTCTGTGGACCAGCGGCTGATCGCCTACGATCTGCGGGTGAATCTGGCTTACGTCCGGGAACTTGGGCGCGCGCGCGTGCTGAAGCGGAATGAGGTTTCTGCTTTGGCGCGGGGCCTGGACGCGATTGCCCGCTACGTCAAACAGAATGCTCGCTGGGCGGCAAGGGAGAAGAGTGAGGACGTCCATAGCTGGGTTGAGGCCCGCCTCGAAAAGGAGATCGGGCCTGTGGCCGGCAAGCTTCGCACGGGGCGCAGCCGGAACGACCTGGTGGCCACAGAAACCCGGTTGTACGTGAAGGACGCCATCGGCGAGCTTCAGAAGAGCGCGGCGGGCTTCCTGGAATCATTGCTCCAGCAGGCCCGGGCGAACAAGTCGGCCATCCTGCCCGGATACACCCATCTGCAGCCTGCGCAACCGGTCCTTTTTCCTCACTATCTGCTGGCCTACTTTGAAATGCTGCTGCGCGACGTTTCGCGGCTGCGGGAGTGCTACAGCCGGGTGGATGAGCTTCCCATGGGGGCCGGAGCGCTGGCTGGAGCAGCTTTT
This sequence comes from Terriglobia bacterium, assembly GCA_049583595.1. Lineage (GTDB taxonomy): Bacteria > Acidobacteriota > Terriglobia > UBA7540 > UBA7540 > SCRD01. The sequence continues at coordinate 1,183 of JBAUWE010000027.1, read as the reverse complement.
CCCATTGACCGCACACGGCTGGCGCGGGAGCTGGGATTTGCCCGCGTGGCCCGCAACAGTCTGGACGTCACTTCCGATCGTGATTTCGTCTGCGACCTGCTTTTCGCGTGTTCGCTGATTCTGGTCCATCTCAGCCGGCTCTCGGAAGACTTCATCATCTACTCGACGCCGGCTTTGGGTTTTGTGGAACTTTATGACGCGTACGCCACGGGCAGCAGCCTGATGCCGCAGAAAAAGAACGCGGACACGTTGGAACTGATCCGCGGCAAGGCTGCACGGGTCCTGGGCGGACTGACATCCATGCTCGCGCTGCTGAAGGGGCTCCCTCTGGCATATGACCGTGATCTCCAGGAAGACAAGGGAGTGCTGTTCGAGGCGGTGGATACTACCTCCGACTGCCTCATTCTGGCCGGGCGCGTTGTGGGTACCCTGCACGTTCGGGCCGACAGGATGAAAGAAGCCACCGCACAGGGGTTTCTAACCGCTACGGAGGTTGCAGACGCTCTGGTGCAGCGCGGCGTAGCCTTTGCCCAGGCTCATGAGCAGGTTGGAAAGCTGGTCAGGTACTGCGTGGACCGGAACAAGACCTTTGCCGACCTTGCTCAGGATGAGGCCCGGCGTTTGATTCCAGTCTGGGACAAGGATTTGGCAAAGGCCGCCGTTTCAGCGGAGATGTCTGTCCGCCGGAAAAACGCCATTGGAGGTACGGCACCGGGGCAGGTAGCAAGGCAACTTGCCAATGCAAATCAGGTCCTCAGGCGTCTGAAGAAAGAAGTCGCGCACATGAGTTCGAAGTGATGCAGGTGCAGGTCCCCAGTCTCGTCGGCTGGGTCATTGCAAGAGGGTTGCCGTGCATCGGAGTTATTGAGAAATCAGTTAATAGGCCGATTATCTTTTAAATCCTTTTACATGTGTTGCTTAACTGTCTCACCCGCAAGGTTGTCGGGGCGCGCAAAAAGCGAAAAGCACCTTGACACCCTATCTTCATGTGAAATATAAATGTTTTCTAATATATGACGGAGTCAATTAGCGGGGAAGAATAAGGTGTTCGGCAGGGTAGCTGCATCCCTGAATAAGGAGTAAAGAGGATGAGAAAGTTGATGCAAGTTGGGTTGACGGTGATCGCGGTGATGGGGATCGGACTGATGCCGATGCTGGCGGGATCAGCGGCGGTGGGATCGAT
>JBAUWE010000026.1:0-2507 GCA_049583595.1 Terriglobia bacterium | reverse complement strand
GTTGAGCACGTGATTGAATGCTTCGGATGGGACCGCGTGATGTTCGGCAGCGACTGGCCCGTGTGCACACTGGCTGCGCCGCTGCGAAAATGGGTGGAAGCTCTCAAGCTGCTGACGAATAGCGCCGGGGAAGAAAATCAGCAGAAGCTGTTCTACGAAAACGCCGCCAGGGTTTACCGCCTGGAGTAGATCGCGCCCTTTTCAGTCCGTGTGGAAAACTTCTTCCATATTGGCCCACCACTCACCCTCTTTCCTGGTCTCAAGTGGTTGCTGCATGGGCCCCATAATGGCCCACCACTCCTGCGTTTTCGGATCGGCAGCCATCTTCGCCATATCAGCGTCGAAGTCGTCTCCGACGTATTCGAAATAGGCGTAGAGCGTATCGTCTTTCAAAAAAATCGAGTAGTTGCGGATGTTGCATTCATGGATCATTCGGAGCACTTCGGGCCACACGTTGGCATGGTAGCGAACGTATTCCTCCTTCACGCCGGGCTGCAACCGAATCACCTGTCCGTATCGCTTCACGCTTCCTCCTGTTTTTGAAATTGTTTCCGGCCGACCGTCTGCTACATCCAGTCAGGCCGTCACAATTTTTGAATTGTACATCCATCGATAAAGTCCCAGTCGAAATCAACACCGATCCCCGGAGCTTGGGGCGGATGCGCATAGCCCTCACCGTCAATATCGAGCTTGTTCTTCATGCCGAAATCCATGTAAGACATGGGATAGAGAACCTCGAAAAATTCGCAGTTTGAGATGGCGCAGCAACAGTGCAGGTCCACAATCTCAAGCGGGTGATAGATGGACGTATGGACTTCACACTGGACTCCGAAAGACTCCGCCAGGTGCGCGGTTTTCATCACCGGAGTCACGCCGCCCTTCCACGAAACATCCGTGCGGACCATGTCCACCACGTTTGAAGCGATGCACTCGCCGGTTGAATAATGCGAGCCCGCCAGGACCTCAGTTCCGCAAATGGGAATGTCGAGCTTTGAAGTGAGCTTTCGAAGTCCGTGAAAATCGACATCGAAGAGCGGCTCTTCAAACCAGTAGTAATTGAGACGTTCGAGCTCGCGCCCCATCCGCAAGGCCTGCTCGTGGTTGTAGGCGGCAACGGGATCAGCCATCAGCTTGAAGTCCGGCCCAACAGCTTCCCGGCACAGGCGGTAAGCTTTCAGGTCAAAATCATAATCGCCGGGAGGATGCAGTTTGTACGCGTGCCATCCGCGCTCCTTAACCTCCAGCGCCTGCCGCGCATAAGCTTCCGGAGTGGCCAGGACAAAGGAGCTGGCGTAAGTCGGCACTTTGTCCCGGTATTCACCCAGCAGTTTGTAGAGCGGCAGTCCTGCAAGTCTTCCCGCGATGTCGAAGAGGCAGATGTCAAACGGCCCGTAGGCATAGATCGGAACGTGGTTCCACCACCGATCGTAGGTCCGGAATTCTTTCCAGTGCTTCTCGCGCGCCAGCGGGTCCTTCCCCAGAAAGAACGGCTTCAGCGCCGAGGCGGCGATCTGGCCGGCCATCTCGGCTCCCCGGCCTGCAAACCCGAAGGACGTGCCTTCGATGCCCTCATCAGTCTTCAGAGTGATGACGAGAAAATCAAAAGTTGATTTCCCGCCGGCTCGCATTTCGGAGTCCTGCATGGCTTCTCTGGTGTTTCTGCACACCCGGATTTCAATCGATACGATTTTCACTCAATACGCTCCTCGTTCCGTAGTGTCCGCATTCGTAGCATTGGTGCTTCATCATATTCATTCTCAAACGGACCTGCTACGGTTTTCTTGGCCTTGCAGGCTTTGGACTCGCCGCCGCCATCCACTCACTTGAAGATGCCGTTTCTCCGGTTTTAGTTCAGCGTCTTCCCAAGGATTCAGAGTCCATTCATTTCACTCTGGACTTTTGACACTCCTTGTAGTGAAATTTGCCCGGTCAATTCAACGCGTTTTGGCAGGGCTATTGCGCCCCGGCAGGACAGTCACTATGGGAAGGTCATATGAATCGGAGAGAATTCATCGAAGCTTCGCTCAGCGCTTCAGCAGTTGTAGGGCGCAGGCCGGGTAAAGGCAAGCACGGTCCCGGAGATGATGAAACCCAACGGTCACCGGCCCCGGAGGAAAGTTCTCGCCTCCTGCAACCACATTCCTTCCGCGTCTACAGCTCGCTCCTTAATCCCAGAGAGCACCCGGATTTCGAACGCCGGCACGTTCGCCCTCCCGATTGGGCGACGTTCGGCGACCATACCCATTTCACAACGCTGCGCGGTTTCGAAATCAAGGAAGACCGGATTGTCAACTATGCAGAAGAGATCAGGAAGTACACAGAAGTTTTCAAGCTTGGCGACATCGTGTGGCCTTCTTATCCGATACTGTTTGCCGAGAACCTGAACGATCTGGTGGAAGAGATCCGGCAGCGGGAACTGTTTCTTTTTGACATTTGGGGCTTCGTGCCGGGCTCAGGTCCCGGAGGCTACTGGAAGGAATTTCGTCCTCCCAAGATGGCGCTTAGCC
>JBAUWE010000025.1:0-2469 GCA_049583595.1 Terriglobia bacterium | reverse complement strand
CCCTTTCGCAAAAGCCGTTGGCGGGACGAACCCGCCACTACAGTCTTCAGGGGCTGAAGCCCCCAATCAAATAGGACTCTTCCATGGCACGACTGAAGTCGTGCCCTTTCGCAAAAGCGCTGTCCTGCGATTAAATTCGTGCCCTTTCGCAAAAGCCGGCGCGCTACGATCAAACCCGTGCCGTAAAACGCCAGAGCAGAAAGCCGGCGCGCTACGATCAAACGCGTGCTCTCCCGCAAAGATGTGTCGTTCGCCCCTTGTTTCGTTTCATCCTTCATCCTTCACATTTCATCCTTCCATTGGCACAATCACGATGGCGAGGTAAACCCGCCGCTACTCATATCGCAGCGCCACCATGGGATCGACTTTGGCGGCGCGGCGGGCGGGGATGTAGCACGCCAACAATGCCACGGCCATCAGAGCCACCGAAACGGCGAGGAAGGTCAGCGGGTCGGTGGGCGTGATGCCGTAGAGCAGGCTGGCGAGAAAGCGCGTGAGCGCCAGTGCACCGGCAATGCCAATCGCCACGCCCATCAGCGTCAACTTCAGTCCTTGCCCGATCACCATCTTCAGAACATCGCTCTTTTCTGCTCCCAGCGCCATGCGAACGCCGATTTCATGCGTGCGATGTGCGACGGAATAGGAAGTCACGCCATAAGTACCCACTGCTGCCAGGATCAGTGCGGCGATCCCAAACAAGCCCAGGAGCATGGTCTGGTAGCGGGGTTGGGCGACTGAATCAGCGAGTATCTCATCCATAGTCCGAATGATTGGAGGAGGCAGGTTCTTATTGACAGCTCGCACTTCGCTGCTGATTGCGGCTACGGAAAGCGCTGCATTGGTCGTCGTGCGGACGAGGAGGGCCGGGCCCTGCATGGGCCACTGCCAATAGGGAACGTACACTTCCGGCACCGTTTCCGCTTTGGGGCCCAGGGTTTTCGTATCAGCAACGACACCGACGATCTCTTTCCACGGCGGCCGCCCGTCGGGATCATTGTAATCCGGTTGCCCGGGATTTTTCCGGCCTCCTAAGGCCAGCCGCTTGCCGATGGAATTCTGATTGGGGAAATAGCGCCGCGCCATGGTTTGATTGATGATAGCGACCCACGGCGCTTCGTAAACGTCATCCTCGGTGAAGGCCCTTCCTTCGAGGAGGGGGATGCCCATGGTGCGGAAGTAATCGGGCGAAATGCCTTCAAAGTCGGCCATCGGATATTCGGCAGATGTGGCTGAAGGGCGGTTTTCGATGACGACGGGGAAAAGCAGCCCCTTGTCCACGTCACGCGGGAGTTTGTACGCCACCGCGGCCGACACGACTCCCGGATCATGCCTGATTCGATGCATGATCTGCTTCAAGGCCACCTGAGGGCTGGTGGCGGTCGGGTGGACCCATCCCGTGAATCCCGACGCGGAAAAATCCAATTGGGCCGTCAACAGATGACCGGGTTGAAAACCGCGGTTGATCTGCAAGCGGTTCACAAAGCTTCGAGTCATCAGCCCGGCGCCAATCAGGAGGACTAATGAAAGGGCGACTTCAAAAGTCACCAGCAAGGGACGCACTCGGCTCTCCTGGAGCAGCGCATTCCCGCTTCGGTTGGCTTCCTTGAGCGTACTGTTCAAATCGGGTCTGGAGGTTTGCCAGGCAGGGACGAGCCCAAAGACCAGACCTGTTACCAAACAGGCGCCCAATGTAAAAGCGAGGGATGTGGCATCCATCCTGACTTCCTGCAATCGGGGGATGTGGCTGGCTGCGATGGCTATGAAGAGACGAAGGGCCCACGTCGCGCCTATCGCGCCTACGATTCCGCCGCCCAGGGCGAGAAGCAGGCTCTCGGTGAGCAGTTGGCGAACCACGCGCCAGCGGCTTGCGCCAACCGCCATGCGGACAGCAATCTCCTTCTGCCGTCCTGCTCCGCGCGCCAGAAGCAGATTCGCCAGATTCGCGCAGGCTATGAGCAGGACACAAGCCACCACGCCCCACAAAATCAGCAGGGTCACGCGCAGCGACTGGCCGATTGACTGGTCGAGCAAAGGTACGACCGCGACTTGGGTGCCGATCAGGTCGTTCGGATGGTCCTGCGCGATGCGCGACTGAATCGCGCTCATTTCCGATTGTGCCTGGTCGAGCGTCACGCCAGGCTTGAGGCGTGCGATCACGGAATGCCAGTGCCCCGAGCGCCGCTCGCCGATATGCACGCCCATCCATCCTGCCGGCAGCCACAGGTCGCATGGGTTCGGGAAATGGAAGCCCCGCGGCATCACGCCCACGATCGTGTAATCCCGCCGGCCGTAACTATCGACGGTAAGAGTGCGGCCCAGCACATGAGGATCTCCGCCGAAACGGCTTTGCCATAGTTCATGGCTGATGAGCGCCACCCGATTGCCTTGCCAGTTGTTTTCTTCGGGAAGAAAGGTGCGGCCCAGAAATGGCTTAACGCCAAGAACTGAGAAAAGAGCCGAGGAGGCGTA
>JBAUWE010000024.1:0-9241 GCA_049583595.1 Terriglobia bacterium | reverse complement strand
GGCAGGAACGCGGCGGGGCAGGACCGCATCTATGCGGTTGACCAAAACGGCAAGCTGCTGTCCTACGGGGACGCTGGAACTCCCGGAAACGTTTCGAATCCAACGGTAGTGGGGTTCGGCGGATGGTCGAACTTCAAATTCCTCTTCAGCGGCAGGAACACGGCCGGTCAGGACCGCATCTATGCCGTGAATCAAAACGGCGAACTTTTGTCCTACGGCGACGCCGGAACACCCGGAAATGTTTCGAATCCAATGGTGGTGGGGTTTGGCGGGTGGCTGAACTTCAAGTTTCTGCTCGGCGGTAGGAATGCGGCGGGGCAGGACCGGATCTACGCCGCGGTTGCCCATGATCCGGCGTAGCCGCACGCGACGACCCATTTCATGGACCGTTACACCGAACCCGATTTCAGCACTGCGGCGCTGATTACGATTGACACCCAGCGGGACACCCTAGACGGCCAGCCCCTTGAGATTCCTGGCACGAGTTCCATCCTCCCGAACATGTGCCGTCTCTTATCTGCGTTCCGCGCCGCCAAACGTCCCATTGTTCACGTTGTCCGCTTGTACAAGCCTGATGGATCAAACGTGGACCTATGCAGGAGGGCCGCCGTGGAAGCAGGGCAGGGAGCGCTGGCGCCCGGGACGCCCGGATCGCAGCTTGCACCCGGACTGCTCCCTGATGATTCCCTTTCTCTGGAACCCGAGGTTCTTCTTGCCGGCGGAATCCAAACCATGAGCCCGCAGGAGTTCGTCATCTATAAGCCCCGGTGGGGTGCGTTCTACCGGACCTGCCTGGAGCGCCACCTTCGAAGTCTGGGCATCACGACGACGATATTCACCGGCTGCAACTTTCCAAACTGCCCACGGACGTCGGTTATGGAGGCAAGCGAAAGAGACTTTCGCATTGTTCTGGTCCGCGATGCTGTCTCCGGCTTCACCGAGCGTGACGAAACCGAAATGGTGAGGATCGGCGTCACTGTTCTTACAACTGAAGAACTGCACGCTCGACTGTCGCGCGTTTGAGCGCTATGTGTGGTGTTCCGCGTAATTGTTTACCGTACACCGTCATTCCGAGGTCCGGTGCCGTTCCGGCCCGAGGAATCTGCTTCTGCACCAAAGGAAAAGCAGATTCCTCTCCCGCTTTGCGGGATCGGAATGACGGGGCCCGCGCCGGGTTCTCCAAAGTTAGGTGGCGACACTACCGCTTGAAGGGACGGGTTGAGAGGATTTTTCCGCCTTCCTGGATGGTGTAGGAGGCGTTGGCCTTTAGATTTTTGAGAGTGTCTTCGTGGCCGCTGGGCCAGATGATGCGCGCTTCCTCCGCCGATCCTGCTTTCCCAAGACCAAACGTCAGCGGAAGTTCGCTCTGCGAGCAGTAGCTGGATCCGGAGTGGACGGTTTGCCAGTTGACCACGCTGCCCGAGTGGACACGGACCCTGGCGCCGATGCCGTTGCGGTTCGATTGGGTTCCCACGGTCTTGATCCGGATGGCGTTGGCGGCGTTCGGGCCTTCATTCTTGAGCAGATAGGCGGGGCCGTTGTTGGTGGTGACCAGAACATCCAGGTAGCCGTCGTTGTTGATGTCGGCATAGGCCGCGCCACGCGCTACAATTTGCCTGGTGAAGCCCAGCTCTTTTCCGATCTCGTCAAAGCGCCCGTGTCCGTCATTCTTGAAGACCAGGGGCCGCTCCGCGTAGGTTACCTGGGCCTGGATGCGCGCGATGTCGGGCTCAATGTGCCCGTTGGCCACAAAAAGGTCCGGCAGCCCGTCGAGGTTGTAATCGAAGAAGAAAAGGCCAAACGACAGCGAGAGCCGGCTGTCCTGTCCGATGGCGGACTGCGGCGCCACGTCGATAAAGAAGTTGTGCTTTTCGTTGTGGTAGAGGCCCAGCATCTGGTTTGAGAAGTTGCCGATGGCGAGGCTGGGGTAGCCGGAGCGGTCAAAATCAGAGGCGTCGATGCCCATGGCGCCGCGCGCAATGCCGTTGGCGTCGTAGGCGATGCCGGCCTGCACGGAATCCTGCGTGAAGGTGCCGTCGTGGTTGTTGTGATAGAGCTTGTTGGGTTCGGTGTCGTTTGACACCGCGATGTCCGGCCAGCCGTCCATGTCGTAGTCGACGATGGCCACTCCCAGGTTCTTGCCCGTGGGGTCGTAGATGCCGGCCTTCTTGGTGACGTCTTCAAACCGGCCGTTGCCCAGATTGTGAAACAGCCGGCAGCTCTGCCCCTTGTAGGCCGCGGGAGTGCAGTAGGATTTGTGGCGGCCGTCCAGCGAGCAGTAGATGTCGGTCTTCTCTGTCCACTCGACGTAATTGCAGACGAACAGATCGAGTTTTCCGTCCTTATCGTAATCCACCCAGGCGGCGCTGGTACCGAAGCCGGTGTTGTTTACTCCCGCTTCTTTGGTTACGTCGCGGAAAGTTCCGTTGTGCTGATTGTGGAAGAGGCGGCTTTCGCCAAGCCCGGTGACGTAAATATCGTCCCATCCGTCGTTGTCGTAGTCGCCGATGGCAACGCCCATTCCATACATCGGCTTGTTCAGGCCGGCGCGGGCGGTGACGTCCGTAAACGTTCCGTTGCCATTGTTGTGGTAGAGCTTCATCGTGGTCTGCCGGCGCACGTGGCCGGGGAAATCGGTCCCGTTGATCAACAGGATGTCCTGGTTGCCGTCGTTGTCGTAATCGATGAAGGCGCAGCCGGAGCCCATGGTTTCGGGCAGGAACTTCTTGCCGAAACCTCCGTTGTTGTGGACGAAATGGATGCCGGACTGCTGCGTGATGTTAACGTAATGCCTGGCGGGCGCAGGGTTTGCGGCGGCCAGCAGCCGGGGATCAAGGATCTGCGTCGCGCCAGCCAGCATCATAAAGTTTTTGAGAAAATCGCGACGCGAAAACGGACTCACCATTGTTGATCAGAAACCTTTCATTCCGGAGAAATCAGCCCCGTCAGTAGAGCGAACTCGGTACCCTCGATGATTGCTGCGGCCTTAATTCATCGTGCCTCAGAGGGTCCCGTCGCAAGTGACCTTGCCATCTGCGGAAGCCCAAAAGATCTCAATGCCAACAGCCTTCAACGCCGCGTGAACCCTTTCGACTTCTTCACGGTGGTCGTCGTTGTCAGGGAAGGCGACTGCCGCACGTGCTTTGCCAGTCGCCACGACTTGCAGTGCTTTCAAGATTGCCTTGGCTACATGATCGAACACCTGGCTCCGGGTAAACTGCTGGCCGAAACGCCGGGTATGAGCCTGCGAGCTTCCTGCACCCTTTGCCTCAATAATAAGACGTTTAGCGTTTCGCACTGCCACAATATCGTAGCCGTGCTGTCGAACCGTGGCTCGCGACTCGATTTCCCACCCCTTCGGCTTCAGGAAACCGATCACGGCGTCGACAACTTCGTCTTCGGTGATTATTCTTGCCATTCTTACTGTAAAGGCCGCTTTTCCGCCACAATCTTGTGCGCGGGATGCGCACGGATTTTTTCATCTGCGGCAACCTTGTGGGCGTTATGCGCCGGCGGTTTGTGCCGTGCCATCACCCGGTGTGCCGCGTGCATCCTGAGTTTGTCTCGCCGCATGGCGGCAAGATAACCGTAACTTCCGTCCTTCTTGTAGCGCGCCAGTGCAATCTGCTGCTCTTTCTGCAATTTGCCCGGCAGCCAGTCCCACCGCTGCCCGTAGTTCCAATAGAACTGCAAGCCTTCCGGGTTTTCGTCGTTGATCGAGACATGCTCGTGGATGAGCTGAGCCTCAATGTTGTCATTCGGATGCGTCAGCTCATAGGGTCCGGTGATGGATTTGGCGCTTTCATCCGCCTTGAAGCGCAGATAAAGCTTTGCCTCATGGTCTGACTTGGCATTTTCCTGAAGGCCTCGGTAGCAGAGCATCAGATTGTAATGGGCAACCAGGTTTTCGGGATCGATGCTCAGCGTGTACTGGAACTGTTTGACGGCCTGCGGATATTTTCGCTGTAGGAACAGGATGTGGCCCATGGCGTTGCTCACCACGCGGTCGCCCGGATGGATGTTGTGGGACTTTGTAAATTCAGACAAAGCCTGCGGATATTCACCCTTGGTCTGATAGGCCTGTCCCATAAAATAATGGGCGCTTGCGAGCATGGGGTTCAGCTTCATTGCCGTTTCGAGGTAGGGAACCGCTTCGTCCACGTTCCCTTCCTGGACGAGCGCGCGCGCCACGTTTACCCATCCGTCGGCATACTTCGGATTGATTTTGGTGACAATCCTGAATGCCCGCGCCGCGCCTTTCAGGTCGCCCTGCAGCAGCAGGCCGATGCCGTAATCGTTCCAGCGATAAACGTCGTCGGGCAGTAGCTTGATGTTTTGCTCAAAGGGTTTGTCCGAGGCCGCCCGCACGGGGATAGTGGCGACGTTCTGGGACATGGTGACAGTGGGAACGTTGGGAATCTGCTTCACTTTAGCTGAAACATTTGAAAGGTCGCCGTTGAAAAGCCAGTGCGTGTTGTCGTAATCGAGCGACGTCTTCCGGTCCTTCTGGTAGGGATCGGGCCGGCCGGCAAAGGCCCATTGCGTGTTCCACCAGTCGAATTTGCGGTAATTCAGTTTGGCGGTGAAGGTGATCTTGTCGCCGCAGTCTTTCGGAACTTTGATCCGGAAGTGGACGGTGTCCGCCGCGCCCGGAGGAATCAGGTGCGCGTAGACGGTGGCATGCGCCGCCCAGGCGTTGCGCTTGTTGATCCAGTTGCCGTGCTCGTCGAGCGAAACGGAGCGGTAGTGATGGGCCGCGGGATCGACAGGGCCTTTACCGTTGTCGGCTGCCTCGCCACTCCAGAAAATGGTGTGGCCCTTATCGTCCACGCCCTTCAATTCCACCCAACAGTCAAAGGCGTCCACCGTGCCGCCGGGGAAGAAGTGTCCGACCTTCCGCGTACGTACCACCACCTCCACCCGGGCCGTTTCGCCCCGCCGCAGATAGGCCACTCCCCGGTTCAGCGGCGCCATCAGCTTGGCGGGGGGGACCGCCGAAACTTCTGAGGCCTCAAAACCGCGGGCGGACTCTTCACCCACGGCGAACATGGTTGACGTTTGGGGACCTCCAGCCAGCGCTCCCTTGGAAAGCCTTTCCTCCGATTTGCCCTTGGGTTCCTCGGCGATGGCAAACAGATCCACGGTGACGGCGTCTTTCAGGAACTCATCAACATCTTTCACCTGCTGCGTGTTGCCGTGCGAGGTGGGAACGGCCGTGTTGGCCGCCACAAAACGGTGTGAATGGACGTAGCCGTCGATGTTGCCGAAATCATGAGACTGCACCAGCGGCATGTGGCAGTCAACGCAGACCAGCGGTTTGGGCGGATAGTAAAAAGACCGGGCGCTGTTGCCCGAAACGCCGCTCCCCTGCCAGTTGTCATAATCGTCAAACCCGCGAATCCATCGGTAGTGATTCACGGGAGAGTCCAGGTGCACCTTGTGGCACGCCGAGCAGAACTCCGCCACATCCTTGTTCTCGCGATGAAATGGTTTCAGGAAAACATGGCGGTGCGGTTTGGGGTCCAGCAGAATGGCGAAGTTGGCAATGTAGCGGATCACCGGATTCTTGCTGGCCACCAGGCGGTCAAGCTGCGGATAATGCATCACGAAGCTGCCGTTGCCCATGGTGCTGTTGATGTGCGCAATGGCGTGGCACGACATGCAGCCCAGGCCGGCCTGGCCTTCCGGCGTGAACTCGATCTTGCGGATCGGATATTTCTGCATCATGTCAGTGAACGCCAGCGCGTGGTCATGGCAACCCGCGCACCACATGGAGGGCTTGATGCCTGCCGTGTCCTGCATGTACTCAATGGCCTTGCGGTACCACTGGTTGTTGAAGGACGAAAAGTGGTGCATCGACTCGTTCCACTGGTCGTAAATGTCTTTATGGCAGGGCTCGCAGCTTTTTGAATTCAGAAAGAACTGTTTGGGGATGGTGCCGCCGTTTGTCGTCTGGGCTGAACTCGGAAACATCAGGCTGTTCCTGCCACCACCCTCGTTGTACATGCTGGTGGGCGCGGTCAGCGGATTCTTCACGGTATATTCCGGGTTGGGGAAATAGTGGTGGTAAAGGGAAACCGCACCGTAAAAGACAATCGCTGCAACAAAACCGGCCCCGGCAATTTGCCAGGGGCTGCGGGCAAAAGAAATTTCGCCCCCCACGCGCGTCCGGGCGCGCAAGCGGACCAGCAGGAAGACAAGACCGCCGATGGCAAATCCCACATGGAGATAAAGGGCCAGGGTGTGAGCGGAGGTCATTCCGGCGAAGAAGAGAAACGCTCCGAAGCCTGTGGCCAGCGCCAGCGCCAGGACGGAGATGCGTCCTGAAAAACCGGCGAGCAATTCCCTGTGCCGCTTGAGATAAACGGCAAAAAGGATGGCGGCCAGCGCGCCCAGAAAAGGATGCAGCAGCGCATTGACAACGTAGAAGAGGCTCGGCGTGGCATACGCGGCCAGGTAAGCTGCGTTGAATGCCAGCACCAGTCCGAGAACGAACAAGACTCCGCTCAGATGACGACGGCGCCCACCGTCTTTGGGATCAACTCTCATTTGCAAAATGAAATGCCCTCTTGCCCCAACCTCGACGCGAGGGCTTTACGTTATCGGAAACCTGTCAGGAATTGCAAGGTCGTTTTGTACGCCAGGCGTCATTTTTAAGTACTACAAACCGATTTTTTTTCTACTAACGCAGTGTGGCCTGGGACAAAGCCTGGTGGTGGTTTCCGGGGGCGCATCGGTGGCCTTGGCGCCTCGCATTAGTGTGAACGGATTACGCGCTTCCATTGATTTCAGTAGCAGGACCTCTAAAAAATTCTACATGTTGGAAAGTCCTTGCTCTCAAACGCAGTGCACCGTTATTGTGAATGACGCGCAAGTGTCGGGTGCGGAATATACAGGCAATGAACCGTCGAAATTTGCTGAAGCTGCTTGTGGGGGTCGGGGCTGTGGGCGGCGCAGGCGGCTTGATCTACGAGTCACCGCGCATTCGCGAGGAACTGTCACGACTGACGCGCCGGAATTCTTCCAAAGTTCCTTTTAAAAACCAACTGGTTGACGTTACCCGGCAAGCGGGCATTGTTTTTCAGCACAACAGTGGCGCCTTCGGCGAGAAATACCTGCCGGAAACCCTGGGTTCCGGATGCGCCTTCCTGGATTATGACAACGACGGTTGGCTGGACATCCTGCTGATCAACGGAAAAGACTGGCCGGGGCATGGCAATCATCGTACGACGATGAAGCTCTACCATAACAACCGCGACGGGACTTTCGCGGACGTGACCCGCCAGGCCGGCCTGGACGTTGAGATCTACGGCATTGGCGTGGCCGTGGGCGACTACGACAACGACGGGTTTGATGACTTTTACGTCACCACTTATGGCCAGAACCGTCTGTTCCACAACAACGGCAACGGCACTTTTACGGATGTGACACGCGCCGCTCATCTGGGCGGCTACTCGAGCCTGAGCACTTCGGCTTTGTGGTTTGATTATGACCGCGACGGTCGCCTGGACCTGCTGGTGGCCAATTACGTCAAGTGGTCGCCGGAAACTGACATCTTCTGCAGCCTGGATGGAAAGACCAAGTCCTATTGCACGCCGGAGGCTTATCCGGGCACAACCTGCTGGCTATTCCATAACCGCGGCGACGGAACGTTTGACGACGTGACCGGCAAGTCCGGCCTGCACGATTCCACATCCAAGTCGCTCGGAATCACGATGATCGATTATGACCTTGACGGCTGGCCCGACGTCTTTATCGCCAATGACACGCAGCCCAACAAGCTTTATCACAACAACCGCGATGGAACTTTTGCCGAGGTTGCCGTTTCGGCGGGAGTTGCTTTCAGCGAGGACGGCGTGGCCCGGGCCGGCATGGGCGCCGACGCCGCCGACTATGACAATTCCGGATTGCCCAGCCTGGTGGTCACCAACTTTTCCCAGCAGATGGTGGGACTCTACCGGAACGAGGGCCACGGTTTCTTTATCGACGAGGCCCCTTCGAACACCGTGGGACAATCCACGAGAATGACGCTTGGCTTTGGTTGCTTCTTTTTTGACGTTGACCTCGACAGCATGCTCGACCTGCTGGTGGCCAACGGCCACATTGACGCCACCATCAGCCACGTCGAAGCCAGCATTACTTATGCAGAACCGCCGCGCTTGTTTCATAATGAGGGGCATGGTAAGTTCCGTGATATCAGCGCACTCGTAGGAAAATCGTTCGATACACCCAAAGTTGCCCGGGGCGCTGCCTACGGAGATTTTGACAACGATGGAGACATGGACGTGCTGATGACCACCAACAATGGCCCGGCCTCTCTCTACCGCAACGATGGCGGGACCAACAACAGCATCCGGTTTTCCATTGTTGGCGTTCGCTCAAACCGCGATGGCATCGGGACCAACGTCCACATCTGGGCGCCCCAGGGGAAACGCTGGCTGACCGTGAAGAGTGGCTCAAGCTACCTTTCCTGCTCAGACACCAGGGTCACTTTTGGGCTCGGCCCTTCCCGGTACATCGAAAAAGCCCTGCTCGACTGGCCGAGCGGCGAGAAGCAGGAACTGGGAAGGCTTGAAGCCGGCCGTACCTACGTGGTTCAGGAAGGGAAGGGCATTATCGACGATATACCTTTCAAAGGTACTTCTTAAACCGTATGAGTGAGTCTGTCTCTCAGTACGAACAGTTGCGGAAAATCCCGTCGCCGTCAACTCGCCTCTGGATCGGCCTTTGCATTATCCTTTCCATCTTCCTGATTTTTGTGGTTTACAGCAGCCGCCAGATTCGCTGGCTGGAGGACTTTCAGGTCAATGTGGTCCAGAAGAACCGCAAAGCCTCGTTACAGCTTCTGAGATTGCAAAATGACGCCTACCTGCTGGCGATCTCACTGCGGGACCTGGCGCTTTCCAAAAGCCGTTATCCCATTCGAGACTGGGAGTCGGAGTTCGCGCGTGTCCGCAACGACATGGAAAACGCGGCGATGCTGGAAGGGAAGTATGCCGTTGACACTCCAGCCAGCCATGACAAGCGCATCCAGTTGCGCCACGCGCTCGCAGACTTCGGCACCACCGCGGACGGTGTGTTCGCACTGGCGGAGAAAGGCAGGACTGCAGAAGCGCGGACTTTGGTCCAGACCGAACTTGAAAGTAAGAGGGCAGTGATCTCCGAAATTGTGTCGAGACTGCTGGTCCTGAATGACCAGGCGCAATCCGACGCTGCCGACAGGATCAACGCAACCTACGAG
>JBAUWE010000023.1:0-1806 GCA_049583595.1 Terriglobia bacterium | reverse complement strand
CGCCCGTTCCCTACTCGCCGCCGCTGGAAGAATATTTTCTGCCCAACGTTCAAAAAATTGCAGATGCAGCGCGGCAGCTTGCAGCCTATTAGGAGTATCGAAATCGCTGCCTGAACGGGAATTTGCTGCGGGGATCGTGATGCCGACAAATGTTGTCATGCCCCAGATGGGGGAAAGCGTCGCCGAAGGGACGATCATCAAATGGCTGAAAAGGCCGGGTGATCACGTCGAGCGTGACGAGCCTCTTTTTGAAATCACCACAGACAAGGTGGATGCTGAGATCCCCTCCCCTGCCGCAGGAGTTCTTGCAAAGATCCTGGCCGCAGAAAACGAAACCGTAGCCGTCAACACCGTGGTTGCAGTTATCGATGGACAAATGCCGGGTGAGGCAGCAGAATCCGCACAGGGAAGCGCGGTGGCTCCGGCTCCCAGGGCGGAAACCATGGCGCAGGCCCCTCCCGCACCAGCAGCGGCGGAAGCGCCGCCCGCTCCAGCGAAAGCACTGCCGGAACAGGTTCGACCAGGTGAAAAGCTTCGCTCATCACCTCTTGTCCGGCGGATTGCGCGCGAGCACAACGTGGACCTCTCACGGGTGCAAGGAACCGGGCTGGGAGGCAGGATCAGCAAGAAGGATATCCTGAAATTCCTTGAGCGCCGGACACCGGCCATGGGTGAAACGCGGGCTGTGAGGCCATCGGTTCCCAGCAAGCCCCCCGCGTCCTACGGGCAAACCGTCACCTTCAGCGGGCCAACTCATGTGACCGCCATGACTCCACAACGGCGGCTGATTGCGGAACACATGATCGCCAGCAAGAAAACTTCAGCGCACGTGACCACTGTGTTCGAAGCCGACATGACCAACATTGTGCAGACCCGCGAAAGCATGGCCGCGGAGTTTGGGCGCAGCCAGGGCCTGAAGCTCACCTACACCCCATTCATCGCACGCGCTGCCGTCGAAGCCATCAAACAGTTCCCGATTTTCAACTCTTCGCTCGAGGGAAACAACATCGTCTACAAGCAGGCGATCAACCTGGGGATCGCGGTGGCTCTGGAAACAGGGTTGATTGTTCCCGTCATCAGACATGCAGAAGAAAAGGACTTCCTGGGAATGGCCCGCGCCGTTCAGGACCTTGCGAGCCGCGCGCGCTCCAAGCAACTGAACGTGGAAGAGGTGCAGGAAGGCACTTTTACGCTGACGAATCCCGGCATCTTCGGCAGCCTCTTTGGAACGCCGATCATCCATCAGCCTCAGGTTGCCATCCTGGGAGTTGGAGTGATTGAAAAGCGGCCGGTCATCCGTAACGACGCGATTGCGATTCGCTCGATGGCCTACCTGATGCTGACCTTTGACCATAGGATCATCGACGGCGCCATCGGAGACCAGTTTATGGCCTTTCTCAAGAACCAACTGGAGACCTGGCAAGAACCTGTCATTTAGCGTCCCACGCGCCGGAGGCGGGGTCCGTCATGCTTATTGGAGTTGCTGATTGGTAAGGCGGTCAACCAGGCTATTCAGGTCGTCCCGGCACGCCGCGCCGTCAAACCCCTGCCGCTTCATTTGAGGAAGGAACCGCGCGAGGTTCTGCGCGAAGAAGATCTTGGCGCGGTCGGACTGGCCCAGCACGGCGTACTGCGCAGCAAGGGTCTGCAGCAGACCCAGTGAGGGCTCCTTCTCACGAGACCACTTGGCCAGGTTCTCCCGAAGGACCCCTTGAAGGAAATCGCTGAATTTCCGCGTCTCGTCCACATATTGGCCGTTGGAAAAGGAATAAACAGAAATAAGGTCAGCCGAGTCTTCCCTCGGTC
>JBAUWE010000022.1:0-4719 GCA_049583595.1 Terriglobia bacterium | reverse complement strand
ATATTGCCTGTTGCGATGCGGCCTTTCGTACGATTGAACACCGTCCAGACGGACTCCACTCTATGTACTCCTTTATGATCTTGACTTGGCCCGCGGCTGTGTTACGATGCAATTGAACGAACAACCGAGAGTGTATCGCAAAGAGGAGGTAAGCGGGTTTCACTCTGGTTCTTTTTCGAGCTCTCCGAAGATTGTTGCCTCATCGCTGTTCCTCCAACTGACGACCTGTTCCTGCCGGGAGTTTTAACTTTCGTTCGATCTCCTCAAGACGCTCACTGTTTTCTACGGCATCTGAACCTGATTTTCGAACTGATCCCTGATTCAGCATTTAAGCAACTGCACTGCTGCCGCTCACTTTAGGTTTTGGGATAGTGCGTGTTCCTGCCCGCACCATCAGTGCGGTGGCGAAGGGCAGGCAAGAACTAAGCCCCGGGTCATAAGACCGCTGGAACCGGGGAGATTTCGGAGGGTCACATGCCATATCGTCTCAGGGCGCCAAAACACATCGAGCAAAAACGCCTTGCCCCAAAGGGCAAGGTTCTCGTCGTTGACGAGGATCCTGCTGATTTGGTCTATTACCGGACCGTGCTCCAGCGCGGCGGGTGCGCGGTGGTGACGTGCAACTCATACGACGCGGCCCTGGACTGCCTGGGAGCCGAGCATTTTGACTTGGTGGTTTTAAGCCAGGGAAGCTCAGAATTCGAGGGACGCAGGGTTCTGGAAAAGGCGATTAAAATGGACCGTGCCGGGAAGGTCCTTGTGGTGGCCCGTGTCCTGAACATGAGTTGCTACCTGGACGCCATGCACCTTGGGGCAAGAGACTACCTGGAAGAACCGGTTCCGGAACAGGACATGATTCGGGCCGCGGAGACGTGCCTGACTTCTCGCGCCTTCGCAGCGTGAGAATCCTTCAGCAGACAGAAACCGCGTCCCACCTTTCGTGTCAGCTGACCAGCACTCTATTTGCCCTTCCGGTTCCACCACACGATGGGCTGGCTGAAGGAAAACGCCACCGGAAGCGAGGCCGTAACGGGTTTGCCGTCAAGCCTTGCCGGTGCAAATTTCCATTTCTTTACGGTTTCAACCGCCTGTTGCGTGAAGCCGCTGGCCCCCTGCAACACCCGTACGTCCTTCACTCCGCCGCCGGAACCGACCGTCACCTTCAGTACCACTGTTCCGCCCGACACTGTATTAGCCGGATAAGAAGGTTCCACAGTCGATATGACCTGGGGAGGTTGGAAGTCCGCGGGTGCTTTTTGCCCTCTTGCGGAAAGCGTGGCAGTGAACAGCCCAAGGCACATGATAAGGCCGATGCTTGTCTTCATGTACTCACCTCCAGCCTGTAAGTCCTTATATCTCTATTCTATACTTTTCGACTGCTGGCATGTGAATGGCAGTGGTGGCTCAAGCTGAAGGGAGCAGGGCAGGCCTTTCCGGTTATCCTGGCGATGGCGCGGTCCCGTTTCAGCAGGACCGCCGCTCGATGACGGGAAGAGGGATTTCAGGAGCCGGGCATCGTCGAAGGAGATGCATTCGGCACCTGCTGAGACGAGATTTCCGCTAGGGGAGCAATTTCATGGTTTGTGAACGAGCGCAGGGAGAAGACCTCGCGCACGGAACGCCGGTTCTGCCAGATCAGTTTCAGCCAGGCGCCGACAGTCATCTGGCGGAAATAGATTCCGCGGAACGCCAGAGTGGCGAACACATAAATCAGTTTAGAGACGAAGCGCACGTCCCTCATGCGCCTGACGCGCCGGAAGATTCCTGAAGGGCTGTAAGCCATTCCCCAGGCGGTGCGAACTTCGTTTTCAAGTTCAGCGGGCGTCATGTGTTTGGGGGTAAAAGCAGCGCCATAGGGCCGGTAGTTCAGCCAGTGGCGCTCCTCAAGACGGCCCTGGTCGTGCAGGGCCTTCAAGAGTGGTGTTCCAGGCAGAGGAGTGAGCTGGCTGAAGACGGGGAAGAACCCCGGAGGCCAGTTCTGGACCACGTCCCAGGTCTTGCGGGCCACGCCGGTGCGGTCCGCGTCAATGCCCATGATGAAGGCGGTGACGCAGTAAACGCCGCGACGCTGAAGCTGGCCGATGATTTGGCCGTACTCCTCCGGCTTGTTGAAGGTCTTGCTCACTGCCTTCAGGCTTTCCGGCAGCACGGATTCCAGCCCGATAAACACACAGACGCAGCCGGAGTCCTTCAGCAGATCCAGCAATTCCTGATCGCGCAGAAGGTTCATTGAGATTTGTGCAACCCAGAAAATGCGAACCTTCGCTTCAATCATGGCGCGCATCAGGGATTTGGCGCGGCGCGGATTGATGGCGAAATTGTCGTCAACAAAGAAGACCAGGTTGCGCCCCAGACTTTTCAGGAGCTTGAGTTCTTCGACGACGCTTTCATTTGTGCGAAAGCGGATCTTCTCACCAAAGAAAGGGCTGACGGTGCAGAAATCGCAGCGGTAAGGGCAACCCCGGCCGGTCTCAACCGGCGAGATGCTGACATCAAATCGTTCCCAGCCGAACGTCCGCATCACTTTGGAGGCCCATTTCGGCAGCACTTTGAACTGATTGAAATCGGTCTGCTCCCAGGGGATGCGCGGGTAATCCTCAAGGCTGGGCTTTTCGCAGGAGCGATAAACGGGCTGCAGGTTACCGGCTTCAAAATCCTTCAGCATCTGCGGCCAAAGGCTGTCGGCCTCGCCGCAGGCAACGCTATTGGCATGTTCGAGGGCTTCTTCCGGCTCCTCGGTAACGTGCGGGCCTCCCATCACCACCGGCACGCCGAGGGCCCGAATGCTGTCGGCAACGGCATAGGAGCGGTGAATGGTGCGGGTCATCCCGCCAATGCCCACGAGGTCAAACTTCTCACGCCGGACGTAATCCGCGAGTTCGTCGGGATTCATTCGAACCACATTGCCGTCGAGGGTTGTGACGTTGTGGCCGGGAGGAGTTAGCGATTTGAGGACATAGGGCCACAGGGTAGGCATGTAACTGTGTGTGATGCGATTGTCAGGAACGTAGAAGAGAACACGCAACGGTTACCTCCCTTGGGTGTTAATGGTTGAATCGTGAGCCCTCTAAAGGACACCCCGATGGTCAATCGTACTTCGGTGGCCAGGCAATGTCAAAGATATGCGTGGTTTTTTGTAAGCCCTGCTCCTGAGACTCAGCGGGACATGAGCAATCGAAAACCGACCAAATGTGGTAGTGGGTAATCTCAATCAATGCAATTCGAAGGATGCCCGGGACGGTGCGCCGGCGCTCCGGGCGCAACCTTATTCGGGACTGAGGCTCGTCGCCTTCTGAGGAACATCGGACACGTCTGTCTCAGGCTGTTGGCCACGCTGCACCGTCGAAGAACGCTGGAGCCATGATTTTGCGATACTCAAGCCGTCCAGGTGTGCTGCGCGCTCAAGAAAGTCTCGCGCATAGAGGGCGACTGCCTCAACCCCGGCGGCGTACTGGTAGTTGGGTTTCTGGAGGCTGCCGTTATAGGCTCCGACCGCTTTGGGAATGTCGCCGTCGGTTTTGTCCAGCAGATGCCGGAGCAGCAGGCCGGCATAGGTGGTGAGGACCTCGGAATTGTCCAGATCAAAGCTGAGCTTCCTGGATGGCCGGAGGCGGGGCGGCAAGGCTGAGTAGTCCCGCTTGTCCTTGAGGTAGAGAGCATGCGCGCGGCGGAGCGTTTCGCGGGTGATCTGCCATACGCCCATGGCGTAATCGCTGACCAGGACCCGGTTGCGTGAACGCCTCAGGACGATGTCACCCCGCTGCGGCCTTCTCTTCCAGACGGCGTGTTCGATATCGCCGCGAACATTCATGTAATTGTTTTCCATGGCGCCGATGCCGAGGAAAACGTCCAGCGGCAGGTTGTAGAAATGCACGACTTCAAGAACATCGCCTGCCAACTCTCGTGCCTGGTCCATGGAAAGCGTCGTTGGCACAGGCTCGATGTTCTCCCGGACACGCCGGTCCGTCCTGGACTTGAACAACAGAAAACTGGCCAGGGGTTCAATCAGGCGCGAGGGGGATAATTCAGCCAGCCGGTGAGTCGTCGTGGGATTGTAGCTGCCCAGAAAAACGGATGTCTCCAGGCGTTTGCGAGCCAGGCCTTCGAAGGTGACGGGGTAAAGCCTGTAGTCAGGAATGTAGCCTTTCGCTTTTAGTCGTCCGAGGAAGGGACCGGCTGAAAGGAGGTTGTTGTCGAGCACCAGAAAAATCTCATACCGGGGACCTGCGTCAGCATTCTTCACGGTCAGCAGAACGCGCGAACTGCCGAGGCCGGAGTGAGCTTTCAAATATTCAAAATGAAGATAGGCTCCAAGCTCCGAGTCGTATTCCCCCACTTGTGCGAGCAGGGCGTCTGTGCGGAGCTGGACGGCCAGGGCATTGCCTTCCACTTTGACAACAGGCAGCACCGGTGGAAGGGTGAGATTGAACTTCAGTGGCCGGGTTCGATACGCTGCCCACGCGTAAAGCGAGACAATTCCTGCTATCCCCGCAAGCAGCAACAAAAGCGCAGGAGAAGATTTCCGCCGCATTTCATCCACCTAACCGACATTATAAGCCCTGGCGGGTGTTAGCGGCTCCTCCGGGAACCCGGACGAGAGGTGCGTCGCAGAGAGATGCGACGAGCGTGCTAGGGCTTAACACCCAGCTTGCGCAAGAACGCCATCATGGGGCACCAGTTCGTAAAGGCTGATTGGAACAGATTTAATCCGACGAAGGC
>JBAUWE010000021.1:0-2650 GCA_049583595.1 Terriglobia bacterium | reverse complement strand
GGATTCAGTATTGTGTGGGAAGGTGCCGCTATCACCTCCGCCCTCCACCAAAACACGAGTAATGCCGTGTCTTTGGCTTTTCCCCTATTTGGTGTCCCCTTCGTGTTAATCGGCTTGTATATGGTTGCTGGTCGCTTCTTTTACAAGAAGTGGAAGAGGCAGCGGACATACTACGCTGTGACCAACAAGCGAATTCTTGTGGTTAAGAACTCGAAGCGAAGAGAACTTCAGGGCGCTTACCTTGAGACTATCCCTGTTGTAAACAAGTCAATTCGTCGCGATGGGCGCGGAACCATCACTTTTGGTAATTCGACCCCAGGCGCGTGGATGTACGAAGATTCGGGCTTTGACTTTATGGGCGCTTACTACACCGAACGTGCACCTATATTCCGTGACATCAATGACGCGGAAAAGGTATACAGGCTCGTAGTAGATTTGAGAAAATCCTGTCAGGTTAATTAGCCGTGAAGTAGTAACCTCAGGACCTCACTGTTAATATTGAAAAGAGTTTTATTGGGTCGGAGACTTTCCGGCAGTTCAACCTGTTCCTGTTCGGATTGGAGGAAATCGAATGCCCACGCGAAGAAAGTTTATCCAGACGAATATCCTTGGCGCAGCGATGGCCTTGACGGGGCGCGAAGCTTTTTCGGCGGGTGCGCCGCGGGCTCCGCAGGCCGCTCCACACGAAGGAGATGCAAAGCGGGACTTTTGGAACGACCTGCCGCGCTACCTCACTGCACAGATGAACGAGGCCCGGGCCCGGCGGCTGGCCGAGCTGCGAGCGATGCAAACTGAGGCCGACGTCAAAGCGCGAATCGAAAAAGTGCGCTCGAAGGTGTGGAGCCTTATCGGCGGCCAGTTTGACAAAACCCCGCTGAAGCCGAAAACCGTGGGGACCATTGACCGCAGCGACTATCGAATTGAAAAGGTTATCTTCGAAAGCCTCCCCGAGGTTTTTGTCACCGCCAATTTTTACATCCCAAAGAACCACAAACCGCCTTATCCCGGCATCATTGTTCCGCTCGGCCATTCCATCGACGGGAAGTCTTTTTACTATTATCAATACGTTTGCCAGTCGCTGGCGCGAAAAGGTTATGCGGTGCTGCCGTTTGATCCATTCGGGCAGGGCGAGCGGCTGCAGTATCTGGACCCTCGCAGCGGGAAAGGCCTGTACGGGCCGACCGGTGAACACGACCAGACAGGGAGGCCCATGCTGCTGTTCGGCTCGCAGTTTGAGCAGTACCGCACCTGGGATGGTATCCGCGCCGTTGATTATCTTCTCTCCCGGCCCGAGGTTGATCCTGAGCGCATCGGCTGCACGGGGCAGTCAGGCGGGGGAACCATGACCATGTGGCTGGCGGCGCTGGAACCGAGAATCAAGGCTTACGCAGCTTCCGACGGGCAGAATGAGAATCTTGCCGGCCCCTCCTACGCTCCACCGGGGGCGGTGGATGACGCCGAACAGAACATTGCCGGCAGCCTTCCCGAGGGCATCGACCGCGGCGACCTGTTCCTGGCGTGCGCCCCCAGGCCCATGTTGATCATGTATTCCCGCACCGACGCCGGGCTGACCTATTCGCCCACGTACGTTGAGGGAACCCGGGAGATTTATGACGAGGCGCTGGCCGGTTACAAACTGATGGGCGCCGCCGACAAGGTGAAACTTTTTGGATCGCCCCTGCCGCACGCTTTCGACTTCTTTAACCGTCGCGAAACCTACGCATGGTTTAACCGCTGGCTGGGCAATCCGGAGTGGGGAACCGGAGATGCGCCGTATGACGATTCCCCTCCGGATACCTTGCGCTGCACCAGCACCGGGCAGGTGCTGACCTCGCTGGGCGGACGCTCGGTGATTGACCTGAACACAGAACGCATGAGGCAGGTTGCGCCGAAGAACATTCCCACACGCGCCCGTGCACAGGAGACGCTCAAGAAACTTCTGGGGCTTCCCGCCGGGCGAACCACGCTGAATCCCCGGGTTATTTCGTCCAATCGATGGATGAACGGCGTTACCGTGGATGAGTTCGAGTTTTACTCCGAACCGCAGGTGCGGGTGACGGGCTGGTTTCTGAGGCCGGGGAAAGGCGGTCCTTCGTTCCCGACTGTCGTCTTTGTCTCAGAAGGCGGTAAGAACCACAATCTCTACGAAACATCGGGTATCAGCCGCCTGGTACGAAAGGGCGTTGCCGTCTGCGCCATTGACCTTCGCGGCCTGGGTGTTTCCACGCCACGCTATCCTTCCGCGGGGCCCCTATTCTACCAGGATGTACCCCTCCACGAGCGTTACGCCTGGGCGTGCTTTGGCCTCGGGAAGCCGTTGATGGGACAGCGCGTGTGGGATTTTCTCCGCTGCCTCGACTATCTCGAATCCCGGCCCGATGTGGACCAGGGCCGGATCCTCGGGCTGGGTGAGCGGGGCGGCGCGCTGGCGGTGCTGTTTTCCGCGGCGCTGGATGGCCGGCTGCACTCCGTGCTGTTTGACCGCCCGATGGCCACCTACCGTTCCATCGTGGAATCGAAGGCTTACTCGCTTGACCTGACGTGGTTCCTTTTTGATGTCCTCAAACACTTCGACTTGCCGGATCTCACGGCGCTACTGGCGCCGCGGCCGTGCTGGATTCTCAATGCAACCAATGCGCAGGGTGAGGCG
>JBAUWE010000020.1:0-3324 GCA_049583595.1 Terriglobia bacterium | reverse complement strand
CCAAAGGGACCTTCTTCTTTCATGTTGCTCCCAGCGTGGGCAGTCCCACCGTTGCCGCTGTCGGGCTGATGAACATGCCCTTGCCCCAGAACGCTGAAAAGGGCAGGAAACCAGGCGATTTTTACATTACCTACGCCCTGAAGCCAGGCAGGAACGTGATGATGGTGGCGTACGATGCTGATTACAGCTCACAGCAGCTTACACTGGACGATAGCGTCGCCTATCCCATTGGGCGGATGCAGCTTTTTGTGATTCCCCCAGGTCTGACGGTCAAGTCGAAGCTGTTTTCTGCCGCCGGCCAGGATTCAGACACCGGCGCGCAAGTCTATGAGGCCAGCGGGTTGAAAGCGGGCGCAGAGTTCGCCGCCCAGGTGGCAGGGCAACCCGCCACGCCCGGTGAAGAGGCGAACACCAACCAGCAGCAGGAAGAAACCCAGGTCAAGGTTGTTCCAGACTCGATTACAGCCGTAGGCATTCCTTTTCTGCTCTGCTTTCTGCTCGTTTTGCTATGGGCGCTCGGAATTCGAGTATCCAAGGAATGGCCCCGCTGGAAAGCCAGGCAAAAAGGCAGTCCTGTGCAGAAGCAGTTTCGGGCCAAACTGGATACTTTGATTAACTCCATCGCGGATATCGACGAGCTGTATGCCTCTGGGAAAATCGCTGAAAAAAAATACTGGAAGGATCGCCTGGAACTGAAGGCGAAGGCCGTGGCCATTCTGAAAGGGGGCCCTTCCTCGAAATCCAAGCCTTATGCCTCCCGGGGATCACATCGCTAAACCGTCGCTGGAAGTTCGCAACGTTACCAAGTTTTTCGGCGACCTTGCTGCGCTGAAGGAAGTCACGCTGGGCATCCGTTGTGGAGAGTCGGCGCTTCTTTATGGCCCGAACGGCGCCGGCAAGACGACGCTGATGCGAATGCTGGCATCGCTTGCGCGGCCCAGTTCCGGTGAGGTCCTCTTTGGTGGCGAGAACATCGAGCATGACGGCACCCGCGCCAAGTCGGCCGTCGGGTTTGTTTCGCATGCCACCTTTCTCTACGGAGAATTGACAGTCCGGGAAAACCTGCAGTTCATCGGCAGGCTTTTCGGGCTCAGCCACCTTGAAAAACGAATCGATGCTGCGCTCGAAATGTTTGACATGCGCGCCCGCGAGGGCGTTTTTGCGCGCGACCTTTCGCGTGGTCTGCAACAGCGCGCCTCCCTGGCTCGGGCCTTTCTGCACGATCCGAATTTTGTAATTCTCGACGAACCCTTTACGGGTCTGGACCACCAGTCGGTGAAAAAGCTTTCAGACCTTTTGCAGCGGCTTCCGGAACAGGGGAAGGCCCTTCTGTTTTCAACCCACGACTTTGAGCAGGGAGCCGCGATTGCCGGCCGGCTGATCGCCCTGAAAGCCGGACGCGTCCGCTATAGCGGCACCCTGGATTCAGCGCCATTTAAG
Organism: Terriglobia bacterium; assembly: GCA_049583595.1. Lineage (GTDB taxonomy): Bacteria > Acidobacteriota > Terriglobia > UBA7540 > UBA7540 > SCRD01. Next base: position 1,884 of record JBAUWE010000020.1, on the reverse strand, counting down.
AGTCTCGGCATCGTCCGGGCCAACGGGCGGACTCACGATGAATAGCCTGAAGATCATCTGGAGCATTCTGTTGAAGGACCTTCGCGTCGAGTGGAGAAACCGCGAAACCCTGGCCTCCATGTGCGTCTTTGGACTGCTGATCGTGTTTCTTTTTAATTTCGCTTTTGAATCCGCTCGCGAAGAGACGCTGCGCCTGCTTCCCGCCGTGTTGTGGGTGGCGATTGCATTTGCAGGAGTGCTGGGTTTTAACCGGTCATTCTCCTCAGAGCGGGAAAATGACTGCCTGGAAGGCATGACCCTGGCGCCGGTTGACCCCAGCATGATTTTCGTGGGCAAGATGCTGGCCAACCTGCTGTTTCTGGGCATTGCCGAAGTGGTGATGGCATTTTTTGCTGCGCTGTGGTTCAATTTCTCTTTTCTGCCGGCCCTCGGCCAGTTGCTCCTGATCGCATTTTTCGGCACGCTGGGCTACGCGGCGCTGGGAACCATTTTCGGAGCGATTGCCGCCAACACGCGCATGCGCGAGGTGATGCTGACGGTTTTGCAGTTTCCCATCGCTTTCTGGATTCTGATTTTTTCTATTGATGCCACCAGCAACGCTATGCGCGGCAACCCGGAAGGCAACTGGCTGGCCGGCGTGGGCCGGGTAGGAGGAATCAGCGTGGTGTTTACGGTCGCTTCATTCCTGCTCTTCGAATACGTTCTGGAAGAGTAGCCGTGCGAGAATCCGTGCGGCGATCAGGCCTGAAAGAGGCGAACCGTTTTCACGGTGATGACGATAACTGACTACAGGGGCCTTGAATGAACAAGAAGTTTCCAATATGGCTGCATTTCGTGCTGACCCTCGCCGGGCTGGTGATAACGCTCTACATGATTTTCCTCTACGCCCCGGAAGAGATGACCATGGGCGAAGTGCAGCGGATCTTCTATGTCCACGTGCCGGCGGCATGGGTGTCACTGCTGGGGTTCATCATCATCTTCATTGCCAGCATCGTCTATCTGATGAAGCGTTCCCAGCATGCTGACGAACTGGCCCATGCGACGGCGGAAGTCGGCTTCATTTTCTGTACCTGCGTGCTGGTGACCGGTCCGCTTTGGGCCAAGCCCGCCTGGGGCATCTGGTGGACCTGGAGCCCGCGTCTGACCCTCACTTTCCTGCTGTGGCTGCTCTATGTGGCGTACTTAATGTTGCGAAGTTACCTGGTAAATCCCGGGCGCGCGGCTAATCTCTGCGCCGTGGTAGGTGTGATCGGTTTTGCAGACGTCATCATCGACTATATGGCCATCCGCTGGTGGCGGACCCAGCATCCGCAGCCCGTGATTATGGGCGGTGCGAATTCCGGGCTGGACCCGCGCATGCTGGCCACTCTTCTGGTGGGCGTGGGGGCCTTCACGATTCTATTTTTCCTGCTGGTTCGTGTGCGGCTGAGTCTGGCAGAAATGCGGAGAGAGCTCAGCGAGATTCGCCATGCTCTGGCGTTCAAACTTTCGGAGGATTAGCGTGGTCAACAAGTATCTATTTCTGGCATATTCGTTTGTCTGGCTGATTTTTATGCTGTATATCTGGAACCTGAGTCGACGGCAGACCCGCCTGCAAAATGAGCTGGATGAAGTGAAGAGCAAGGTTGCTGAATCCGCTTCCACCACGACCTCAGGCCCATCCGGCTCCTGACGGCATTGCTCCCGCCCCCTTCTCAACCTGATGAAGTGCGGGCTGGTGTTTCACACCCCACACTCCTTCCGGATAGTCCTGCAATGGTGGTGTGATTTATTGGAGAGTGTAACGAACGGCTACGATTGCAGCAGGGGCGCATGCCCTGGCGCCCCCACCGCATCACCCTTTATTCGCTCTTATTGCACGGTGAACTTCGCCGGCGCGGTCAA
>JBAUWE010000019.1:0-4715 GCA_049583595.1 Terriglobia bacterium | reverse complement strand
TGCTTTTCCAGGTCGGCGCGCAGGTCGATCGACTTCAGGCGGCTCGCCTGGGAGATTTTTTCGAGCTGCTGCTTCTGCTGGTCGCTCAGCCCGATTTCTTCGGCCACCCTGGGATTTCTCCACCAGGATCCCATTCCCCCGCGGTGGAACCACATGACATTGCCGGGCCCCATCGGGCCCCTCGTCCGCATTTCAAAGGTCCGTCCTTGCATCAGCCTGCCGGGGCCTCCCCCCATGGTCACGGCGCTGGGCCCTTCAACAGGCCCCGGGGCTGGAGGATCCTGCGCCAGCGCTACAGTGCCGAAGAGAACCAAAACCGCCGCGACGCTCCATAGCCTTTTCATCATTTCATGCCTCCCTTTTCAAGTTTCCCATTCTTGCGCTTCATGCCAAAGGCCAGTGCCTCAACTCGGGCAGGGTCAAATCCCGTCCATGTTGCAAGTCTTGTGTCCATAGCTTCTCTGACCTCGCACTTTCATTGTGAATCAAATTGCGTAGAGTGAATTTAAAGCCTGCGTAAAATGTGTTTTCGCTCTTTGGGGGAGGAATGGCTGATGGAGGAAGTCAAACGGGAGGGCCGTTTTTCCAGGCTGATCTCAGCGTGACGACTCCGTCAGGAAGGCTCTCCAACAAACTTGTAACCCAGGCCGCGGACGGTGAGAAAGTGGCGGGGATTCTGCGGGTCCTGTTCCAGCTTCTGGCGCAGCATCCAGATGTGGGCATCGACGGTGCGGGTCATCGTGGCTTCGTCATAGCCCCAGACCTCCCGAAGGAGTTCCTCGCGGGAAACGGTCGTGCCCTGCTGCTGGATAAAGTACCCCAGCAATTCAAACTCCCGCGCCGACACTTCAACCGGCTTGCCGTCGCGCCGCACGGCTGTGCTGCGGAAGTCCACCGTCACGGAACCAAACTGGAAAGTCGAATCGCGCCGGTCCGCCTGGGGCGCCGACGCCCTGCGCAGCAGCGCTTCGATGCGAGCCAGCAGTTCGGAGGAATCGAACGGCTTGGCGAGGTAATCGTCGGCCCCCAGCTTGAGACCGGAAACCTTGTCCTCAATCTGGCCGCGGGCCGTCAGCATAATGATGGGAGTGCGAACGGCGCGCCGCCGCAGAGTGCGGCAGACCTCAAACCCGTCCTTGTGCGGCAGCATCACGTCCAGGACGATAAGGTCAAAGCCGCCCTCGGACGCGCGGTCGAGCGCTTCCTGTCCATCCTGCACGCTCTCCACCTGGAAACCCTTGCTGGCCAGAAGATCGGTCAGCGTCAACACCAGAGCAGCGTCATCTTCCACCAGCAGCAGTCTGGACTGAAGAAAAGTTTTTCGTTTCATGCCTGCGCCCTCACTCACGGTCCCTGCAGCCGGACACGCAAGGGATTTCCGCTCACACGGCCTTGCGCTCAAGTTCTGAAACAGCCGGCAGGTGGATCGTAAAACGCGTTCCCTTCCCTTTCGTGCTTTCCACACTCACCCTGCCACCCTGCGCCTCAATATGGCGCTTCACGATGCTCAGTCCGAGCCCGGCCCCGGGCACCGTGGAGGCCAGCACTCCCTGGCCGCGGTAGAACGGCTCAAAGATGTGGGCCAGGTCCGCCGGATCAATGCCGGGCCCGTGGTCTTCCACTGTGATCTGCACTTCCTTTCGCCTCCCGTTCGGACCGCTGGTGGCGGTAACGCCAAGCCACCGGCCCGCGCCGCCGTATTTGATGGCGTTGCCAAAAAGGTTCTTGACGGCGCTTTCCACCGACGAGGCTTCCGCCAGAACCAACGGCAGATTTTCCTCCACATTTCTCTCCACCTGCCATCCGCCGTCGCGCAGTGAGGCCCCATACTCATCGAGCGCCCGCTGCACAATGGCCGCCGCGTCGGTGGGAACAGGCTCGTAGCGCTTGGCTCCCGACTGAATGCCCGCGTAGCCCATCACCTGCTCAACCAGGTCGGTCAGGCGGCGGGCCTCATTCTGGACCAGGGCGCCATACTCCCGCACCCGGCTCGATTTTCTGACCACGCCGCTCGAAAGATTGAACCCGGCGGACTGAATCGAAGCCAGCGGAGTCCTGAACTCGTGCGAAATTCCGGCGACAAATTCCATCTCGCGGCGTGCGAGCTCGCGGGCACGGTGAGTGGTGATCACCAGCGAGCCCATGCTGATCGCCAGCAATAAGAGCACGCCGAACCCCAGAGCCAGGTTACGCCGCCGCGTCCCGGCCACCAGCGCATCAATGGAGCCCGCCTTGTTCTTCACCACCAGGACCCAGGCGCTTTCGTACGGAATGCGCCGCCCACCCAACCGCTCCGGGGGCGTGGCTTCCAGGGAATCCGGAGGGGGGACGGCGATCGACAGGTCCATGGGCCCGTGCGGCCGGCCACGCTGCGAGCGCCTGAACGTGCGCGCTCGAATCATTCCGCCCATTTCGCCATAGGAGGCCAAAAGTACAGCCTGGCCGTCCGGCGAAGAAAAGGACGCGGGAGTCAGGCCCGGCTCAGAACCAAAAATTACCGCAGGGGGCTTGCCGGCCAGAATCCCCACCCGGTAGCTGGACAATCCCGGGCCGCTGAAACTCCGCTGAAGCAGTTGCGGCAACAAGTGCTGCTCAAAATAGCTGAGGTCGATTTGGAGGAAGCACCAGCCGCGAAGCCGGCCGAAAAAAGGAGGATGGCCTGGCGCGACGGAAGCACCCCTGCCGCCGCGCTCTTCACGCCGGAAGCCGTAATCCTCTCGTTCGGTGAAGACTTGGTTGGGCGGCCCCACCCTGAAAGTCTCAAACCGCTGCCCAAAGCTGCGGCCATGCACATCGGCTTCCACCAGCGGAACCACGATCACCGGGCGATTTCCCTCAACGGCAAAGGGGAAGCCGCCGGCCCGGAACATCAGCAGTCGTCCCTCGCCGTGCGAGTTGGTCCTTTCAAGCCTGGGACGGAATATCTCAAGGGATGCGGGCCAGGGCTGCGCTTTGAATTTGCCGCTCCGGGTGTCCAGCGTCTGATACTTCGCCTTTCCCTCGGCGTCCAGCGTGGCCACACTCAATCCTGATACCAGCGCGCCGTTGACGTCGTTCGCCTGCCACTGCGAGTAGAATCCGGCAAGATAATCTTCCAGCGCTGCGTCCGTGCCCGCCCGCGGCAGGGGACGGAACGTTGCGCGGATCTCCTGAAGCGGGGCGCGAAGCTCTTCCCGAAAACTGCGCATGGCAGCCCGCAGGAATTCCTCCTGCTGTTCACGGTCCGCAACACTGGCCCGATTGATCCAGCCGTAGAGCAGGCCGCCGGCCAGCACCAGCCCCGCCGCAAAAACCGCCATGGTCAGCAACGGCAAATTCGACTTGGATAGCTTCCAACGCATTCAGTTGAATTATATAACGCGCAAGGCTGCACGCACCCTGCCGAAGCCCCGCCAGAAGCGACTTTACGAGGATTTTACAGCGGGCGTCCCGGCGCGGGGTGCAGTCGTTTCACTCCGTGGCATGTATGCTTTCTGCCAGCCCGATGTGTGGCAAAGGGGTCATGGTTTTCTCTGTGGTCTCTGTGCCATAAGAAGATTCCACACAGAGGACGCAGAGGCTCTCCGTGTACTCTGTGTTAGAGCTCTTAACCCACAGAGGGCACGGAGAAAATCATACGGTTTGAAGGCCTCGCCTCAGGAACAGCCCGAGATTTCACTCTGTCTGCCGGCAAATTGGCTACAATTGGAACCACCCGTGGGAGTAACCCCCACTCCGCGCGGAAAAATATCTGAACGCCACCCAACCTGATGCCGTCTTTACCTGTGAGGCTTGCGGATGCCCGAATCGAGCGAAGGCGTGTTGAGCGAAACGTTCCCAATCACTGCCGCTTCCACGGATGAGATGGAATCAGTAGTGCGGCAACACTCGCGCTTCGTTTACGCCATCGCTTACTCCGTGCTTCGCAATCATCATGACGCGGAAGACGCCGCCCAGGAAACCTTTGTCCGCTTCTGGCGGCACCGCCGGCGATGGAGGCTGATTCGCAACCCGCGGGCCTGGCTGGCGCGAACGGCCTGGCGCGTCGCGCTGGATGCGCGAAAAAAACGCCACGCGCAGGACGATTCATCCGTTTCGCTCAGCGAGTCCGTAGAGGCGATTTCGCAGCTTCGTGCTGCGGGCATGCCCGCGGATGAAATCGCGGCACGAGGAGAAATGACGGCCCTGCTCGACCGGCTGATCGATTCGCTGCCGGAGGAGCTTCGCAACCCGCTGGCCCTGTCGCTTGTGGAGGAACTCACATCGCCGGAAATTGCCGCCATCCTGGGAATTCCGGAAGGTTCCGTCCGCCAGCGGATGTGGCAGGCGCGGCAGATTCTCAAAGAGAAGCTTTCAGTTTTGCTCGAGGGAAAACATGGAAGATAACGACCGGTTTGTTGACGAACTCCTGGATTCCGCTCTCGCTCACCAGCGCAGAGCGGAGCCACATCCCGGCTTTGAAGGCAGAATCATGGAGCGCGTCCATGCGGCGGCAAGCGAGCGAGACACAGGAACGAATGTTTGGAAATTGTGGGTGGCTGCTGCAGCAACTGCAGCAGTCGTTGTGACGTTCGTCGCGATTTATGTGGCAAATCGTTCGCCTAGCCCTGCGCCTCAAATATCGCAGGCCGAAAATGCCGTCTCTGCGCCATCGCCCACGGAAACGTTGAAAGCGAATTCAGATCCAAATCCAGCCGCCGGTGCAGCGATGAAAGTTGCTGAACCAAAGCAGGTCG
>JBAUWE010000018.1:0-9157 GCA_049583595.1 Terriglobia bacterium | reverse complement strand
CGGATGGAGCGACTCGTAAAGAACCATGCCGCCCAGGAGCATCACGATAACCAGTCCTAAAACACCCTGGCTCCGGTGCTCCTGCCGCGCAGGTTCCACTCCATAAAGATCATTAATCACAGAATAGGAGCTGCTCATCGGAATTTCCCTCCAAAAGGTTTTGGCACAGGTTGCTGTGACCAAAAGGCGAACTGTCATTCAAGTGGATCGGCCGGAGCCGGTAATCTAAACTGGCGCAACATGCTCCTGGCGCACTTCCCTTGACCAAGGGGGAGTGTATATTTTTCTGGCAACAGTACTAGCAAGTAAAGTGCCAATCGTAAGTTATTGAAAAACAAGTGTAGACTGCGTGGTCTCTATGCAAAAACTACCTGGCGGAAGCAAATTGGAGCCGCCAGGCCAGAACACACGAATGAACGAAGCCGGCTTCCGGGTTTTACCGCAGGTCCTGGGGAGAACAAAAGACTGGCATGGGCTGTCTGTGTTTCTTATTATATCGAGCCGTGGAGGAGAGGCGCGATTCACTCGGGCAAGCAGGCCTGTCCTCTAGCCCGGCGGAAAGCGCAGCTCGCAGTCTGGAGGGCTGCAGCAGGAGGTTTGATGACCAGGATGTCCGGTTCGAACTCACGTAGGAAGCCCAGAGCGCTGCGGTACGACCTCTTGCTGAAGGGCGGGCACGTTATTGACCCGGCCAACCACCTTGACCGAAAGATGGATGTCGCCGTTGCCGGCGGAAAGACGGCGGCTGTGGAGCCTGACATTGCACCGGCCGAGGCAGGGAAGGTGGTGAATGTCCACGGGCTTTTCGTCACGCCGGGATTGGTGGATATCCACGTCCACGTTGGTTACGGTGGCGTACCGGACGACTGGTACTCACCGAGCGCCCGAGCCTGCACGCCGCCTTTTGGGGTGCCGGCTGACCTGATGCTGACTTCCGGCGTGACCACGGTGGTGGACACCGGAAGCGCCGGGGCCGAAACCTTTCTTCGCCAGAAGCAGATGGTGATGGACCCCTCTCAAATCCGCGTGCTGGCCTTTCTGAACATTGTGGCCAACGGGATGAATGGCGGCCTGGAGCAGACGGTCGATCAGATGGACCCGCAGCTCTGTGCGGAGACGATTGCGAAGCACCGGGACGTGATCGTGGGTGTGAAGACGGCGCACTACTGGACCGTGAAACCGTGGGACCCGGGACATCGGCCCTGGACGGCGGTAGACCGGGCGCTCGAATGCGGAAGGATGGCAAATGTACCCATGATGGTGGATTTCTGGCCCCGGCCACCGCAGCGTTCCTACGCGGAGCTGATTCTGAAAAGAATGCGGCCGGGTGACATCCACACGCATGTGTTTGCTCAGCAGTTTCCCATCATTCTTCCCGATGGTTGCGTCAACCCCATTATGCGGAAGGCGCGCCAGCGGGGAGTGATTTTTGACGTGGGGCACGGCGCGGGGAGTTTCTGGTTCCGGAACGCGGTGCCGGCGGTTGAGCAGGGTTTTGTGCCGGATTCGATTTCGACCGACCTCCACTCCAGGAGCCTGATCGGGCCGGCCCGGAGCATGACGAATGTGATGTCAAAGTTTCTGTCCATGGGCCTGCCGCTGGGAGACGTGATCCGGCGTTCGACGGTGAATCCTGCCCGCGAGATCCATCGGCCCGACCTGGGCACTCTGTCAGTGGGCAGCGATGCTGACATCGCCGTTCTCGAAAAGCTCGATGGGGACTACACCTATACGGATAATGGGCATGCCCGGATGGAAGGCCATGTGAAGTTGATGGCACGGATGACAGTGCGGGCAGGCCGGATTCTGTTTGATCCTTCCGGGTTGAGCATGGTGGAATGGCGGAAAGCGCGCCGACAATACTATCGGCCGCCCAGGCTCGGTTCCAGCAGGCCTTCGACCGCGGATGATTTTCCACGAGGCTAAGTCGAGCAGCTGGACATCAAGCCATGAAACCTGCACCTTGTGGCGACTTCAGGCATTCGCAGGATGGCCGTGTTATGGAGAGTTCAATTTCGATTGTCCAGGCAGGCCTGCGGTGTTTTAACCTGGTTTTCGCGACCGATCATGAAGGAGGATGGAAAGGCGTGATTTCATTCCATCGATTTAAGCAGGCGGCTTTTTTCTTGTTTCTCTCAGTGTGGATGTTCAACCTGCAGGGATTTGCTCTACGTGCCGGAGCGGCGAAGACATCCATCACTCCTGACGTCCATGCCGGCAAAGTCTACATGGCCGGATTCGGCTTCAATCGCGTGGCAACCGGCGTTCATGACAATCTCTACGCGCGCTGCCTGGCGATGGAGGCAGGCGGCAAGACACTGGTGGTGTGCGCGGCGGACCTGATTGGCCTTTTCCACCAGGACGTGCTGAAGGTGCGCGCAAAAGTGAAAGCGCAGTTGCCGGAGGTTTCCCAGGTGATTGTGGCTTCCACGCATGACCATGAGGGACCGGACACGCTGGGCTTGTGGGGGCCTGCGCTTCTGAAGTCCGGCGTTGACGTGCAGTATCTCAACTCGGTGGTGAATCGCATCGCGGACACGGCGGTTCGCGCAGCCCGGAACATGCGGGAGGCCCGCCTGACCCTCGCCCGCGATCACTCGCCGTTGCTGCGGTTGCTGCAGGGGGACAGCCGGCCGCCTTACGTGAAAGATCCTTACCTGTTTGCCATGCGATTTGTTTCTGCGGGCACCGGGAGACCCATTGCCACGCTGGTCAACTGGAGTGACCACCCCGAAACGCTGGACAGCAGGAATACCCTCATCACCGCTGACTATCCCCACTGGCTCTGCCAGTACGTTGAAGAGCACGATGGAGGGACGGCGGTATTTTTGAACGGATCCATTGGCGGGTTGATCTCCACACTGGGGGACCAGGTGTCGCTGCTGGACACCAGAACCGGCCAGGTGGCGAAAGACGGGACCTGGGAAAAGGCGGCCCTGGCCGGTAATGCCGTCGGAGAGGTGGCGGTTCGCGCGCTTCGCCTGAACGGCCGGCACTTCAGTGTGGACCGGATGGTGATTAGAAAGACGGTGACTGACATTCCTCTGGGCAACAGCGTCTTTCGTCTCGACCAGGGCATGGGGGTGTTTGGCCCTTCACGTCCGGTCTATACGAACGGCAAGCCGGACCCTTCCACGGAGGAGAAGCCGGTTTCATTCCTCACCCGTCTGGTTGGAGATTATGTGAGTCCGGACGAGGCGGCGGGAATCCAAAAGCAACTGGCCGGGTTCAAGACGGTGAAATACGCCACGGGACACGACCTTCGTTCGGAGGTCGATTACATCCAGTTATGGGACGGAAATAATTTGGTTGCTGAAATCGCAACGGTTCCCGGAGAAATCTATCCGGAGCTGGTGAACGGCGGCATCACGCGCTATCCCGGCGCTGACTTTCCGGACGCGCCCTTCGAACCGGTCCTGCGGCCCCGTATGAAAAGCCGTTATCAGTTCATTTTCGGCCTGGCCAATGATGAAATCGGATACCTCATTCCAAAGGCAGAGTGGGATAACAAGGCCCCCTGGCTTCTGGACAGGCCCCACCGCTGGTACGGAGAAATTAATTCCGTCGGGCCGGAGGCGGCCGGCGCTGTAACCCGCGCGCTTGTGAGGCTGATGGACGAAAAGTAGGGCTGTCACATTTCCGGAAAGCCGATTCATGCCGGGGCCCCGCAGTCGCGCGCCCGGTTTCTTGTGTTCTGATTAAGTGGAAGTGCGGGTGCCGGTTTTCAGGAGTGACTGTGCAACGTATTGTGAGAAGGCTTCTGCCAGCCGCCGGGTTACAGGACCGCCCGACTGTGCGAGGGGCCGGTCTTCGACCTGGGAAACAGGTTGAACTTCCCGGGTAGTTGAAGTGATGAAAACCTCGTCAGCTGCGAACAGGTCTTCCCTGCGGAGAGGCGCTTCCTGGACTCGCGCGCCGAACTGCTCTCCCAGTTCAAGCAGAATAGCACGGGTGACACCGGGAAGGCACCCGGCGGCGAGCGGGGGTGTCGTGACCTCTCCTTTGCGCACGCAGAAAATATTTGCCGCGGTGCACTCGGTGACTTCGTTGTGCTCGTTCAGCAGGATGACCTCGTCAAAGCCCCGCCGCGTGGCCTGGTCAAGCATCCACACGTTCTCCAGCCAGGAGGTGACTTTGACTCCGGCAAGCGGGCTGGAAGCGTATCGTCCAAATGATTGTATGCCAAGGCGCGCAGGCCCAATGCGCCTGGGCAGGTCGGCCGTGTACAGGATCAGGTCGACTTCCGGCATGGCTTCGTCGCTCACCCAGGATCCAACCCGGTTATAGACAAAGTAGATTCGGGCGCAACCTTCCTTGACATGGTTAGCGTCAAGCAACTCGCCAAGATGTGCGAAGACGTTCTCCCGCTGCCATTCCAAGGGAATTTTCAGGCGATTTGCATCCGTTACCAGGCGGTTCCAGTGGCGGTCAAAGGCAAAGGGCTGGCCCTCATAAATCCGGATGGTCGTGAACACTCCCCAGCCATTCAATAGCCCCGCCTGTCCGGGGGAGAGCCGCACTTCCTGCATGGAAACCACGTGATCATTGCGGTAAACGAATTTGTGTAACATGGGCCTGCTTTCGTTTGGTGCTACCAGATGATGGACTTGCCGTCAGGGGGGGCGGTCTTGGCTTCGTGGGGCGGCAACCAGCCTACTGCCCTGGGCGCTGAGCCCGTGCTCCTGCGGGAATGCACCATATTGAGGCGAATTCATATTCAGTGTCAAGTACGGTCTGTTCCAAAGGCGGCCGCCCCCGAATCAATGGCCGTCCTGAACGCGCGAATTCTTTGATGGCCGACCGTGTGTTGCAGGCCGGAAGTTTATGTTATGTTTGGGTATTGGAATGTGCCGCTGATTGCACAACTTCATGAGTTCTTAATATGAAGATTGCGCTGGTTTCAGACACTCACGGTTACTTTGATCCGCACTTTACGGAACTGCTGGAGGGTGTGGATTCAATTCTGCACGCGGGAGATGTTGGCTCCCGGGAGGTGCTGGACGATCTGGGACGCAATGCAGACGTGCGCGCCGTCCGGGGGAACGTGGACCGGGATGAGTTGAACCTGCCGCCTTCCTTGAAGGTGCGGTTTGACAACGTTCAGATTGAGATGCAACACCAGCTGTTGATTCCTCAGGACGAACTTGAACAATGGGGGGACGGTTCGGAGCTTGAGAAAATGAATCCAGAACGGCGGGCGCGATATCTTGAAAGCTTTGACCCTGCGACGAAGGTCGTTGTTTTTGGACATAGCCATCGTCCCTGCCTTGTAATGATGGGGCACAAACTGTTCTTTAATCCAGGGAGTTCCGGAAAAAAGCGGTTCTCACTGCCGCGCTGCTTTGGATTCCTGGAAATCTTCCCTCGCGGCGTCCGAGGATCGATAATAGGCTTAGAGGGGCATGATGGGAGCTTGCCTGGGAACGTTTGGCTGCCCCTCGAGGAATAAAGCTATGACAAAGCTGAAGAAAGTTAAGCGCATCCTGGAAGTGACGGCAACCGTCATTGCTGTGGCGATTGTGATTATTGAAAAAATTGAGAAGACGTCATGAAGGTTGTGCGCTTCAGGCCCGGAAAACACGCGCTTCTCTAGGCGTTGCCCGAGCCTGATTCATTTAGAAAGTTGCCCGCCCGCCGAAGCCTTTCGACCGTTCGTTTCTGTCCCAGGACATTCATCACATCAAACAAACCCGGCGCCACGGCCTGCCCGGTCAATGCGAGGCGAGTTGCATTGATCAACAACCCCGCCTTGACTCCACCTTCTTCAGCAAGACCTCTCAATGCTGTTTCGGTTGTCGCGACGTCGAACGGGTCGATCTGATCAAACCTTTCCGCCAGTTTGTGCAGAAGGGCGGGCAGGGAAGGAGCTTTCCAGAATTTCTTGCGCGCTTCCGGGGCGTACTCGAAATCATCGGTGAAGAACGCCCGGCCACCCTGGGAAAAGTCCTTCAGCGTTCGCATGCGGGGTTGGAGAAGGGCCACTGTTTGCTCGAACTCCGCGGGCGAAGCCGTGATCGGCGCTCCGAGGCCGGACATCTTTAACTCCGCTTCCACCAGGGGCCCCAAACGGTCCATGCTCAGCGCGCGAAGATACTGGCTGTTCATCCAGGCGAGCTTTTCGGGATCGAAGACTGCGTTCGACCTGGAGACGGCGGAAAGGTCAAACTGTTGCGCCATCGCTTCGCGGGAAAGGATTTCTTCGCCGCCCGGCGGCGTCCAGCCCAGAAGCGCCAGGAAGTTGACCAGTGCTTCCGGCAGGATTCCCTGCTCGCGGTAGGCGCCCACGGAAGTTGCTCCGTGCCGTTTGGAAAGCCGCTGCTTGTCGGGACCCAGAATCAGCGGCAGGTGCGCGAACTTGGGCAGGCTGGCCCCGGCGGCCCGGTAAACCAGGATCTGCTTGGGAGTATTGGAAAGGTGATCGGCCCCGCGAACGACGTGTGTGATCCGCATGTCCACGTCGTCAGCCACAACGCTCAGGTGATAGGTGGACTGCCCGTCGGAGCGCAGCAGTACAAAGTCCTCGATCTCCTCGTTCTCAACCGTGACCCGCCCGAAAACCTGGTCTTCAAAATCAGTATCGCCGGTTTCGGGAACGCGGAAGCGGACCACGTGCGGAATGCCTTCGGCCAGGCGTTTTTGCCGTTCCGGCTCGGGAAGATTCCGGCAGGTCCTGTCGTATTTCCAGGGCCGGCCTCCGGCGGCGAGAGAGCGCTTGGCTTGCAGCTCTTCCGCGGTGCAGAAACAGGCGTAGGCGTGCCCCGCGCGTTCAAGCTCCGCCGCCATCGCGCGATAGCGGTCCAGCCGGTCGGACTGGTGAAATGGCCCTTCGTCCCAGTTGAGTCCCAGCCACTCCATGCTCTCCAGGATCGCCGTCGTCAGTTCAGGCCTGGAGCGGTCGGCATCGGTGTCCTCAATCCTCAGAATAAAGACGCCGTTCATGCGTCGCGCGAACAGCCAGTTGTAGAGAGCGGTGCGTGCTCCACCGACGTGCAAGTAGCCGGTGGGTGAGGGTGCGAATCGTACGCGTATATCAGCCATAGTTTAACTGGGTGCGGAAAAGTGCAATCATGATTTGGTTGCGGTTGCTGCGACCCCGTCTGAATGAGCCATCCTAAACGATTTCCTCCCGCAAGGCAAAGCCGGAGCGCTTTGCAGGCGCCCCGGCAGACTTATCCAGCAGCCGCGAACCGCTCGGGGCTGTAGAGATCCAAAGAATAAGACGGAGTGCCGGCCAGGATCAGCTCCGCGATCACTTCAGCCGTGATGGGGGCCAGCAGGATGCCGTTGCGGAAATGACCCGTGGCAAAGATCAGGTTCCGCAGCTTGCCAAAACCGAGGATGGGAAGATGATCCCGGGTGTCGGGCCTCAAACCTGCCCAGGCGCGCCGGAATCTGAAATCCTTTGCGATGGGAAGAATCCGGGTGACTCCCTGAATGATGGACTGCAATCCGCCGGCGGTCACCACCTTTTCAAAACTGCCCCATTGGGCCGTGGTGCCGGCCAGTGCGGTTTGCGAGCCGCGAGGGACAACGTAATGGATGCCGGCGCGAACCACATAAGGCAGTTCGGAGGAAGTTTCGAATTCGATCATTTCTCCGTGGCACGGTACGATGGGCAGAGAAACTCCAAACATCTCCGCCAGTTGTCCGGACCAGCAGCCGGCCGCCAGGACAACGCGCTCCGCCGAAAGCGTGGTCTCCGCGGTCGAGCCCTGTGGCAGCACACGGACGCTTTCAACCTGATCACCCTGAATGTTGAAACCCGTCACCGCGCAGTTCCAATGATAGGTGGCGCCGGAACGCTCTCCCGCTTTGATCAGGCCGCGAGTCAGCCGCTCGTTGTCAACCCAGTGGTCGCCGGGAACAAACAGGGCGAGTTCAATGCAGGGTGAGAGCCCCGGCAGCCGCTTGAGAATGTTGTCATCCGCCAAACGCTCCAGCGGCAGGCCGCGCTGCGTCTGGGTTCGGTAAACATGTTCCAGCTCTGCGCATTCCTCCCCATCGATGGCAACGAGGAGTGTCCCGTCGTTTCGGTAATGGACGCTTTCTCCCGCCAGCTCTTCCACTTCCGCCGCCAACTCCGGGTACAGATCGCGGCTGGCTGTGCAGAACTCAGAAAAGGATTCCGGTTCGATCATCTCACCCTGGGGAGCGATCATGCCGGCGGCCGCTCCGCTGGCCTCGGAGCACGGCTGGCCGCGGTCAATCACCGTGACACTGGTTCCGGAGCGTGCCAGCCGAAGCGCAATCGCGCTTCCGATGATTCCGCCTCCCACAATAAGGACATCCGCTTTCTTCGATGAATCAAGACTGTGTGCCATTTGAGTTGCCGATCCTCCACTTTGCCACCCGGTTCCAGGGGATTGCAGGCAACCTGATTGCAGGAGGCAGGAGAGTCAATAAGGATATAACTTTCCACTGTAGATGCGCCATTGTTCAAAAAGCAACTGAACAAGCAGAATGATAATGCATTCCAGCGGCTGATGATGGCCTGCCGGAGGGGAGGGGAAGGCTGAAAGATAAGCAGAATCAATGGTTTCCGGCTAGCGTTCAGGCGTTCCTGCTTCGTCTCCGTCTGGTTGTTCAGTGGCGGATTTCCACTTTCTCTCCGGGAGGGCATTATGCCACCATGGAATGTTGAAGGGGTAAAGCTGTTCTTCGCCGTTTTGGCCGGGTGATTTTTTCCGGCAGCGTGGCCCCTGGCGGAATCCGATGTTCATCCGAACGGTAATTTTTGATTTCGACGGCACTCTGGCCTCATCGCTGGAGGGCATTCACGCCTGCTTTGCGGAGGCGCTTTCGAGATTCGGTTTCGCCGAGCCTTCCGCCGACGAGGTTCGCGGGACGGTTGGGCTGACGCTGGAAGAATCGGTCCGAATCCTCAGCCACCGCCCATGCTACAGCGCGCAGCTGGGCGAAGTGCTCGACTGCTACCGTGCGTTGTACAAGGAGAAGGGCAGAGCGATGTCGGCGCTGTTTCCGGGAGCGAAAGCGGCCCTCTTGTCCATCAGGGAGATGGGTGTTCGAAGGGTGCTGGTCAGCAACAAGAGTCACAGTGGCCTTTGCCGAATGGCGGAACATCTCGGCATCGGCGCTGACATCGACGCGCTGCACGGGATTGAAAATGGATCGTTCCGCAAGCCGGACGCGCGGCTCT
>JBAUWE010000017.1:0-11136 GCA_049583595.1 Terriglobia bacterium | reverse complement strand
CCCATTTCTTCAAGAAGCTGATAGGTGCGGGCGGCCTCATCCTCGTCCACAGGGCTGATGGCGAATCCGGCGTGCACAATCACGTAGTCGCCCAGCGCGACCTCGGGTACGTATTCCAGGCAAACTTCGCGGACGACGCCCCCAAACTGGACCTTGCCCATCCGCAGTCCGCCCGTGTCATTCAGTGAAAGTACCTGCCCCGGAATTCCCAGACACATCGTCAGATTCCTTTCTTCACCCTTGCGTCGGCAATCACCGCCTGCCCCAGCGAAATGCCCCCGTCGTTGGGAGGTACCCTTTCGTGCAGATAGACCTCAAAGTTATAGTCGGCAAGGGCGGTGAGCGTCCGTTCCAACAAAAACATGTTCTGGAAGGTACCGCCGCTCAGGCAGACCTTGTTCAGCGGTTCACGCCGGCGCAGCTCCCGGCAGACCTCCGCGATCATCACCGCCAACGTGTTGTGGAACCGGGCAGCGATCGCCCCCACCGCCTCGCCCTCCTGAAGTTCCCTGACTATCGATTCTATCATTGGACGCACGTCCACCTGCCAGGGCTCGGTGAATTCCAACTGGAACGGATAGACCCCTTCCGTTTCGGCAACCACAGCCATTTCCAGCTCAATGGCGGCCTGTGCTTCAAAGTTGATTTCGTGGCGCAATCCCAGAATGGACGCCACGGCGTCAAAGAGGCGTCCGCAGGACGAAGTCGCCACGGTGTTGATGCCCTTTTCCAGCATCTTCAGAACTAACGCTGTGTCCCGTTTTGAAACTGAGTTCCACAGGGGCAAGCCGTCCGGCAGGTCGCTCCCGAACGCTTCTCGAAGGCAGCTGAGCGCCGAGCGCCACGGCTGCCGGACAGCGGCGTCGCCGCCGGCCAGCGGAAAGTAACGCAGGTGCGCGCGTCGCTCAAAATGCTCGAATTCGGCAACCAGAAATTCGCCGCCCCAGATCTGGCCGTCCGACCCATAACCGGTTCCGTCAAAGGCCACGCCGATCACTTTTTCATTCAAACCGTTTTCTGCCATGCAACTGGCAATGTGCGCATGGTGGTGCTGCACACCCACCCTGCGAAGGCCCGCCTGCTCGAAGGCGTACTGGGTGCTCAGGTAGCGCGGGTGCAGGTCGTAAGCCATCACTTTCGGCTCAACCCGGAACAGCCTTTTCAGATTGGCCAGGGTCTCTTCAAAAAACTCCAGCGTTTCGTAGTTTTCCAGGTTTCCGATGTGCTGGCTCACGATGGCATAGCGACCACGAGTGAGGCAAAACGTATTCTTCAGTTCGGAGCCGCAGGCAAGAATCTCAACCAGCGGCGCTCCCAGATCGATCACTGCCGGAACGTACCCGCGCGACCGCCGCAAGGTGCGTTCCTTGCCATGAAACACGCGCACGACCGAATCGTCCTCGCGCATGTGGATGCGGCGGTTATGCAGGAGGAAAGCATCGGCAACAGAACCGAGCCGCTGGAGGGCTTCTTCGTTCGAGGTGACGATGGGCTCCTCACTCAGGTTGCCACTGGTCATCACCAGGGCCGCGAAGGCTGGAGGACCTTCCGGGTTGTCACCGAACAGCAGCACGTGCAGGGGCGTATACGGCAGCATCACGCCCAGCGTATTGTTGCCAGGCGCCACAGCGGTGGAAATGCGAGTGCCCGGCCGGCGGGGAAGTATCACAATGGGACGCCGGGGCTTAACAAGGCTTTCTGATCCGCTTCTCGAACAACACAGCATCGAGCCACCGAGGAAACGTCCGCCGACATCAACGCAAAGGGCTTGTCACTGCGTCGCTTGAGCGCCCGCATCCGTGTGACAGCTCCATCGTTCTCGGCATCACACGCAAAGTGAAACCCGCCGAGTCCCTTGATGGCAACCACCTTCCCCTGCAGCAGCCGCCGGCGAACTTCGCGGATCACCTCAAGGTTGGGATTCGTTGGGCCTTCCGGCGCTGCCACGGCGGGAAGGTTTACTCCAGCGGCATCAACCAGCAAAAGTTCGGGGCCGCAGACCGGACAGGCATTCGGCTGTGCGTGGAATCGCCGGTTGCCGGGATGGTCGTATTCCGCCTGGCAGTCGGCGCACATCCGGAACTCGCGCATCGTCGTCCTGGCCCGGTCGTACGGAACGTCCTCGATCAGGCTGTAGCGCGGCCCGCAGTTCGTACAGTTGGTAAAGGGATAACCGAAGCGCCGGTCCGACGGGTCGGTGAAATCCCGCCGGCAATCGTCGCAGGTGGCAACGTCTGGAGAAACAAGAACGCTCGCGAACGGTCGCTCCAGGCTCGCGCGGATCACGAATTCTGTGTCGTGCAGCGAGTTGACTTCGCAGGTGACTACGTCTTGGATCTCTGCCAGCGGCGGGGAGTGGTGGGTAAGGCAAGTGGAGAATTCGGCTAGCCTGCAGTCTGCACCCTCCGCTTCGATCAAAACGCCGTCGGGTGTGTTGCAGACAAAACCGGACAGGTGAAAGCGTTGGGCCAGCTGATAAACGAAGGGGCGAAAACCTACCCCTTGCACAACACCCCGAACTTCGATTCGATTTCGCTTGCGAATTGCCAAAACCTTCCCACTGCCGCCTGGTCCAATCCGCGCAAATCCGACAGATGATTGCAAAATAGAGTGACGACATTGATTGTCGCCGCGACTTAAAGACCGTCGGCTTCTCGGCACTCATAGAGTGCCGATGCAGAAGATGGATGTCACCCTGATTTGCAACCATTATAAGCCAGAATAGTGCCTGGCGCCTTCCCAACCTTATTTCTGAATAAGGACTGGCCGGTTCTGGTCGCATACCGGCTGATAAGCACTGACAGCTCTTCACCTTTCGCCTGAAGGGAAAGAGTTTTCTCTTCCTTCTACGTTAGATTCGTCTACGCTGCCCCGTCCCGACATATTACGGCGACGTAATTTTCCATAACGCAACACTCTTGGATCGTTCTTCTTGAGGTGTCGAGAATTTATGATACGTGGCGGTAACCGTAGATTTCCAAACGATGTTGGCATTCTTCCTCCTATGTTGTCCTGATTGAGACCAGCTATACGACTGACTACTGCGTCTCAGACACACGGTGAAATGTTTGGGCCTGATGAATTGAATCCGATGGTTGAGGATTGCCCGGTGGAGGGAGGTTAAGTTTACTCAAAACGCCACTCGTGAAGCTGAAAATCTGTTGATACATGGTCTGAATCCCGGACCCCTTCAGATTTCCAATACCCGTTCCCGACCGTTCCTTTGCCTATCTCAGAAAGGCGCGCTTATCCTGTCTTGGTCCAAATAGCCATGTCATCAGATTCATAACCCAACGAGCCGATTTCCCCTCGCCAGGCCTGCTGCTGGTTGGCGTTGGCCAGGTTGTTGCGTGAAACGCCACCCTGAAAGCCTATGTGATCAAGCTGCTAGCGATGCGCTCGTAAGCAGGGATCAATGTCGCGCAAGCTTGCCCGAGAATGGCGTTGGGCAAAAGCCGGGCACAATAATTGATAGTGTCAGAAGAAACTTTGGTCCTTGTGGTTGCCACGGTAGTGCTCGATGGAATGACGAAATTCGGCTTGTAGAAGCAGATCCATCAGTTGAGCAAAGATCGTTCGCCCACAGTTCATGCACCATCATTTGGCAGATTCCGGAACGGCTCTATCCTATCGCCGAATTCAAATTGATTCCGCACCCCTTGGCAATCAACTTACCGCCCCCCTTGATGCGGCACGGTCCCCACAGTACGGACTCGACATCAAAACTCAAATTCGTAATAGTCTCTGGCGCCAGACTGGGGCGCCAGAGATAGTGGCTAAAAGCCGTGGATGTTAGTGATAACAGGAAAGCGGTTCCTTCGGTAGACCGCGCATTGAACTTGCTTGAGCTGTTGGCCTCGGCCTCGGCAGGCATGACTATCACCACGATCAGCCGCAGGCTCTCGATTCCCAAAAGCAGCGCCTACTACCTCGTTACGACACTGGCCAAGCGCAACTTTGTGCGACGAAAAGCTGGCGAGCACGTTTATATCTTAGGAACAAACACCACACCCGTTGTTACAAATAACAATGCTGAGTCTGATCTGAAGAAACTCTGCTCACCGTATATCCGGGCCCTTTCCCGCAAATTGGGGATGGTAGCCCAGATCGGAATTCGCGAGGGATCTGAAGTTCGTATCATCGACCGTTCTGAGATCCCCGGCTTGCGCCTGGATTCCTGGGTTGGGCGCCATTTCGATTTGCATTGTACGGCGGTCGGCAAGACCCTGATTAGCTATCTAGCTGACTCGGACGTGCAAAGTTTAATCAGAAGCCGAGGCTTGCCAAGACACAACCAGAATACACTGCACTCGATGGAGGTTCTGAAGGCCCAATTTACCGAAACCAGGAGACTGGGTTTCGCTACGGATGACGAGGAGCATGAATTAGGCGTTCGATGCGTGGCTTCCCCTATCTTTAATCATCTCGGCGGGGTGGTCGCCGCAGTTTGTATTTTCGCTCCTGTCAGCAGGCTTGCCTCATCTGCAATGCCAAAAGTCGGTGCGGAGCTTGTGAATGTCGCACGAGAGATTTCAAGGGAACTGACCGATCATCCCGTGGGCGAATTTAAACGAGTGCTGAGTAGTGCCGTGACGCAAACAGTAGCTGGGAAATGACCCATTCCCGCAACACACCCATTCATTATGCATTACGGCCACGTGCCGCACCCGGCGGTTCGGCCCACTACGCTTGACCGGGTGCGGGTAATCCTCGTCTAAGGGTCACTGTTGCCGCCTCCTATGATTAGCAAGTCGCTTTGCAACGCCAAGAGCCGTTTCCCCGCTTAAACGGGGTCATAGCTTCTAACAGCATAGCTCACACAGTGGCTTTCCATTTGTGACCAGACCCGCTGGTGAAGATCGGTCGCCACCCATTTCTGCTGCCAGACTTGATCGTTAAATACGATGCTCAGCAGGTAGTTCTGCGACTCTTCCCGAGGGCGCAACAGGCTGACTGAAAGAAAGCCTTCCTGTTGCAAAATAGCTGGCCGGAACGTTTCGTTGTAGGTCTCTTCCAGCCCTTGCTCAGCTCCTGGCTTCACTTGCAGTTCCACGTGCAGCACGAACATTCTCACCTCGCGATGACAGCTTGAATATTTCGATGGCATTACTGCCCATCACCTTGTCATAAACCTCCGGCTCAAGCTCGAGGGCCCGGTACTTTGCGACTTCAACTGGAACGTTGGTCGGCGAATCTGTGCCCAGCATAACGCGATCCGCACCAATCGTGGAAATCATCCAGCGGATATCGTCAGCGATGCACCAGGAGGTTTCAAGAAAGAGATTCTTGCAGACCGATGCTGCGACCTGAGCTCCAGCCGTAAAAACGGCAAACCCGGCGTGTGCAAGAATAATGTTCAGGCCAGGGTACTTCTGGGCCGCCGGGATGCAAAGCGAGGGCAAGGCAAAAGGCACCCCCGGACCTGTGTGAACCATCACCGGAATTCCCAGTTCGTGCGCGGTTGAAAATACGCGGTCGCCGTCCTCCGTAAGTGGGTTTACACTGTGGCCAATGGTGTGGAGCTTAACTCCCACAAAGTGCAGGTCGCGAACACACCTTTCGACCTCCCGGTGATAAGCGTCGTAATCACCGTGAGGACTGACACTCGCCAAGCCAAAAAAACGCCCTGGGTATTTTACGCACAGCTCGGCAATCCGATTGTGAGTCTCCTCGGCATTCGTTGCCCCGGGAAAGGGCTGTATGATAGTGGCATCGATGCCGCTTTCGTCCATTCGGCGGACCAATTGTTCCTCAGTGGTCAGCAAACCGAAAACGCAACATTCTCCCAGGTGTGCATGTGCGTCAACTACTTTCAGAGTTCTAGCCATCTAACACCTCCTCGACTGTTTCCCGCTGTTGGCTCGTCGGTCAAATGGCCTTG
Source organism: Terriglobia bacterium (assembly GCA_049583595.1). Taxonomy (GTDB): domain Bacteria; phylum Acidobacteriota; class Terriglobia; order UBA7540; family UBA7540; genus SCRD01. Next base: position 5,255 of record JBAUWE010000017.1, on the reverse strand, counting down.
AGGAGCCAGCGAACGGCATTCTTTTGAAGCTTGAAATACTCCGGCTGCCACATCGCATGAATGTTGTGTCCCACAGCCGTAAAAACCACGCGCCCTTTCCCATACTCGTGCGCCCAGCCACTGATCGATTCCGTGCCATGATCCCCGTAAGTGAGCCCGTCGATGTTCTCGGCGCGCAGAAAAATATTTTGCGGGTCCTTGTCATAGACCACAAAGTGCTGTTCGTCATTCACCATGAAATCCCGGACTCCCTGGGTAATAGGGTGGTCCCTGTTGACAACATTCACCTTGAAGGGGCGTTGCGGTGGATGGCCGATGTATGCGCCTCCCATAACCTCGCGATAGCTCTTTGATGAAAGCGAAACGTGGCTGTTGTTATGAAGTGAGTAGAAACCTTTTCCCGATGCGACGAACTCCTTTACAGCTTCTCCCTGCTCATCCGTGATCCACGTCTTGGGTGTTTCTTTTGGGAAGTCTAAACGATTTTCCAGGGCGCTCGCATAGGCGGTGTAAGCATCAGGGCCCAGGTAACCGCCTGGCCAGATCATTCCGTCGCGGAAGCAGACAAAAAGCTGATAATTCTGAAGCAAATCTCGCGACAGGCGGTCGTAGTTGGTCGAATAATCCACGGGGAGACCCAATTCTGCAAAGAGCTTGTCGAGACTGACCCGGATGTAATCCGAATTGTGATAGCGATCTCCAATCAATGCGAGTACACGAGGCCGCTGATCGCCTTTTCCATGCTGTTCGGGTTGCCGTGCGGCAGCAGCGTTGGCTTCTGAGGCAACTAGGGCGCTCGCCGCTACAGCGGCTCCCATACCCTGCAAAAGGTCTCTCCTGGAAATCACATTCTTCTGTTTCATAACCTCCCCCCGCAATCCAAGCTTATCCAGCAAGAACTCCGTCACCGCCATATCGCCTCTGCGTGCAACACTGCCGGGCAGCGACTCCCGGCGTCCATTCCAAAGCAGACAGGGCATTTATGCAGCATTGCGCGCGGTGGCAGCGGCAGGCCCGGCTTCCTCCTTGCCGATGACCGGGGGACGAAGCCCCGCTGCGGCCAGGGCCAGATAGATGAAAAGGCCAACGATAAACGAGTAGAGCATCGCAGGATTATCGGCCCTGACCCAGGCGGCCGGCACACGCGGCAAGTGGTCGGGAATACCGACGAGGAAACCAATGGCCCAGGCGATGTAGCCTGCCCAATTGATTCCCCGCCGAGGTCCTGACCAGCGCCCTCCAGCAAGAAGGTAATCCGCAGCCATGGCGCCACAAATGGGTCCGAAAGACGCGCCCACCACTGTGAAGAAACCCACAAGGTTTCCAGCCACTCCGGTGATTGCAAGGATGGCGCTGAGGGTTACGCCCGCAAGCGTCGAGACGCTGCGTGGGATCCGGGGCAGCATGGTGCTGAAGCTGTTCGACGCAATAAACGATGAAAAACATGTCGGCACCATTGACGCCGCAGCAAAAAGAAAGAACATGATGGGAGCTAATGCTCCGATGCCTACGAAACTTCCACTTTGAACGTAGAGCATGCCACCAGCCACGACCGCAGTTCTGACGAGACGTAGCACGCGCCATTGTCGCTCAGGAGCCTTGGTCTGTGCCGGACGCTCGCATGATCGAGGCCGGTGGCCTCCAGGGCGTCCTGCAGCGTTGCCGAGACATCGGCAGCGCTCATCGTCTTGCACAGTCGCCAGGCGATGACGTACCGCGAGAAGTCGTCCATGACCGTCGAGAGGTAATACCAGCCCCAGCCCGTAACTTTCAGATAGGTAAAATCCGTCTGCCAGATCTGGTTGACCGCCGTGGTCGGGTTGGAGAACTTGTCCGCCGCCTTCATGACGATGAAGGCCAGCGCCGTGACAAGATCACAGTTTTTCAGGATGCGGTAGACGGATGATTCCGACAGGTAATAGCGGTTTTGCTCGGTAAACCGCACCGCCAGCTCGCGTGACGACAGATCAGGCTCGGCCAGAGCCAGCGTCACCAGTTGCTCGGCAACGGCCTCCGGCACCCTGTTCCAGAACGGGCCGGGTGATGGTTTCCTGTCCTCAAGGCCATCAAGCCCGTCGGTCACATAGCGGTCGTACCAGTTGTAAAACGTCGACCGGGGAATGCCGATCTGCGTCAGCGTCCGCTTTACGCCCAGACTGGATTGCTCCACCGTCCGGATGATCTCCAGCTTTTCGGAGGCCGCGTATCTCATGTGCCGTCCTCCCCATCCGCGATCACACTTTTCTTAAGCAGGCGGTTCTCCAGCATGGCCTCGGCCAGAGCCTCTTTAAGCTGTGCGGATTCAGAGCGCAGAACCTTCACCTCGTCGCTGCCCGCTTCCCGGAAAGTATCTCCGGACAGCCGCTTCTTCCCGGCTTCCAGAAAATCCTTGCTCCACAGGTAATACAGATTCTGGTGCAGGCCCTCACGGCAGCAGATCTCTGCAATGCTTTCCTCGCCCCGGAGCCCCTGCAATACAATACGGATATTGTCTTCTGCGCTAAAATGACGCCGTGTCCGGCGCTTTATGTCCCGGACGGTCTTCTCGACCGCTTCCCGGCTGCCTTGTTTTTGTCTCATCTTCGTTCCTTTCGTAACTACGATGAGCCAAAAACATCACCTTATCAATCCAACCTCATGTGTCCAACTGGGCCTGACGGGGTACATTCCTCTACCACCGGCACCTCCCGACCCGAGGATATCATCACACCATCGAGGTGATCAGAAATCAGAGCAGCCACTTGATTTGGAAGCTTTTGCGGCAGGCAGTCTATTCCGAAGGAGAGGGCCCGGCATCTAACCTGAGGCACAGGCAACGCCGGGCGGCAGGAATGATTCAGGAAGTCGGAATGCCCACTTACCGTTTCAAGTTGACGGGCGCACAACAAATTGCTCCAGCCAGGCAGCGCACATAATTCTGGCGAAAAGACCGAGGAGAGTCTTGCTGGCGGATAAATCTCATCTCACCCTAAGGGAACCCCGACACCCCCTCGAGGCCTCACTTGTGCAGTCTGTCGGTGGTGATGAGCCGCGTAGTCAAAGACAACGTCGCTGATGCGCTTGCCGACAATTTCAATGCGGTCCAGACGCCGCGTTCCAAGACCAACATCCTCCGCCAGCCGCAGCATGTTATCGGAGGTCTTGAACGGAGCGGTCCCCCTGTCAGCCATGGGATCGAAACCCATTACGGCCACGCACACCGCATCCGTGGCGACCGGGTTCGTCCCGGCAATAAGCACGCCGGGGGAAACGGGCGTGGCTCCTCGGATCCATGGGCCCTCGCCGCCCGCAATGGATCTGATACCATCCACAATTTGCAAGCCGATCGGGCGAGCTGCGACCAGGTCAACAACTGCCCGGGGAACTCGGTAGCCACCTTGCCGCGGGGAGTTGGGATCTTTTTCCGGAGGGGCAATCTTGGACGGTTGGCGATTCCCGGAGTGCAGCATAAAGCGCCCCGATTTGGGATTCTCGTTCGGCTCGTCGATACCAGCGCCCGCCCCGTATATCGAAGCAGGGGTCATTCCAAAGCAGTTCTTCATGGAAAGGGTAACGCCGGCCGTAGCGTGCTCTTTCAATTTGGCAATACTGACAAAGACGTCACAATCCCGGTAGGAGTGATTCAGCTCGTAAGCCGGGAACAAGTAACCTCCGTATGGGACGGCGAAACGGTAATACTTCTTCCCTTGTCCCAGAAAGTTAGTGTTCTCAAATTCGACGCCTGAAGCGGCGCTCTGCATCTCCTGCGGGTTCCAGTCCGCCTGGTACATCGTCTCCTGGAGTGGGTAAGCAGAGGACCACGGGCTTTCGAGCACCCGGATTCGCCTGGCTCCGGCCTTCCCCATGAGGTGTAAAGCCGCAGCAACAACGTGCGGGTTTGTGTAGTGGGTGTCGCCTAAAGGCAAATACCCGACACGGTAAGTAGGAGAACCCGTCAGGTTGATTTTGATCGCAACAGTCTTTCCGCTGACAAGTTTCTTCAACCCCCCAAGTTGATCGAACATTCTGTTGAGCGTGGCCAGCAGTTCGACGCGATTATAAGTTTTGCAGCTGCCTATCGCTACGGGAGCGGTCGGGGCCGCGGAGCCCAGCAGGGGCGTTCCTGCCCAGCAGGCGCAGGCTGCCGCTGCTGCCGTTCCCATTTTTCTCAACATTTCCCTTCGGGTGAATTCCTGGTTCATCGGAAGGTCCTCCCATCCATGCTGAATGCCCGCAACCAACTCGCCAATATCAGATGCTGAGTTCGACGGCCGCGTATTGAAACAGGCGGGGCAGGTGAAGTTCCATTGCTCCCGTCCCAACTTCGACCCCTGTTTTATCGCTCACGGGTTGAGATAACGGTGTCATCTGTGACGACTGATCGAAAGCCAATAATCGGGCTGTCCGGTATGGTCCCGCCACCCGAACCGTCATGGTGCCGGGACTGCGGAACCCGCTTCTTCCGCTCGTTTCCGGCACATAAAAAACCATCTGAACCACGGCCTGTTTCCGATCAGGCGTGGTGCACAGATAAGCGTTCACAGCAGTTGCGTCCCACAAGCGTAGTAAATCGAACTGGTGGCTTACAAGCGCCACAGTATCATTCGCCAGGAGATAAGGGTCCACATCATCCGACTTCGCGATGGCGATCCTTCCTCTGCCGAGCACCCGGCAGTCGTAGCGAGGATGGCCCCACAAGGCGGGATTTCCCGGCAATTCACCCCATGCGGGCCTGGTAATCAGCAGTCCGCCATCCTTCACGAAATTCAGTATCTGCTTCCGGAGTTCGTCGCTGGGCGGGTCTGAGTCGGGGTAAACGACGCCTCGGAGACCGGCCAGTTGGTCCATAGAACACCTGGTTTTCGGAATGATTCTGTATTGTTCCCAGGTCCGGGTTAACAGGTTCAGAACTTCGTGGCTTAAGAATTCGTTCGCCCCGGCAAAATCTGAAACAACCCCCACCACCGCCCCGCCGATGTAATCCGACCACGAACTGTGCGCAGCGAAAAAGTTGGTGGCGCGCCCAAGACTCTTCCAGGCCCGCAAAGCTTCCTCATTCCCACTTTGAACCCCTGCCGCAAATTGATCGTCCAGGGAGATTATCCACCGCCCGCCGCATGCGGCGGCGTCAGCGAAGCACAAGGTGTAGGAGCCCGGCTGCGGAGTTTCGGGCCGCGCGTCGACCCATACGGCCGATTGCGGGTTCAGCGCATTTGCCAGGCGGATTTTCCACCCGTTGGAGTTGACCCATGGCTCGCCTGTCGGACCACTTGAAG
>JBAUWE010000016.1:0-2308 GCA_049583595.1 Terriglobia bacterium | reverse complement strand
CAAAAACTTCAGGATGGTGGTGGTTTCGCCGCCGGGCAGAATCAGCGCGTCGACGCCGGCGAGGTCGTCCACATGCTTCACCAGTTTGTACTTCGCGCCGATGCGCTCGATCATCTTGGCGTGCATGGCGAAATCGCCCTGCACGGCGAGAATTCCAATCATGGGTTCTTTCTTGCTTTCCATAGGTGCGGCCCTGGTACCTCGTCCTGCCGGAGAATTACAAAATATAAGCTCGTTCGTAGCTATGCCCTCCCGGCGGCATTTTTCGGGGGCGGCAGGATGCCGGCGCTACGGAAATCCGCCGCTCTTTGATGTAATCCCCCGCAGGCGCGATCCTTACCCTCCCAGCAGATTTCGGATGACAAATCCAACGTTGGCGGGGCGCTCGGCCAGCCGCCGCATGTACCACGGAAACCAGAACGTTCCGTAGGAAATCAACACGCCTGACCGCCACCCGTCCCGCGCCAGCCGAAGCTGTTCCGCGCGCTGAATGCCATACAACATCTGAAACTGAAAATCGTCTCCGGTCAAGTTTTCCGAACGCGCCAGCGATTCCACGCGATGAATCAGCTTGAGATCGTGAGTGGCAATCGCCGCGCGGAGGCCGGCGCTTCGCGCTTCCTTGCTCAAAAGCCTGGAGGCCAGAGCGAAATAGTTTTCGTCCACATCCTCTTTGCGGGGGTATGCCACCTTTGCCGGCTCGAGATAGGCGCCCTTCACCAGGCGGATTCCCGGGCCCATGGGCAGCAGGGAATCGAGGTCCTCCGCCGTCCGGTAAAGATAGGCCTGGAGGCAGACGCCGGCGTTGGAATAAGTCCGGCGGAGGTTGCGATACACGTCGAGCGTCGCATCCACGTAGGAGCTCGATTCCATGTCGATCCACACAAAAGAATCGTTGCCGGCCGCTTGAAGTATCTTCTCAACCTTGGAACGGCAAAGATCATGGCCGAGGTCGAGTCCCAGGTGGGTCAGCTTCACGGAGAGTTCGGAGCGCAGCCCCGCGGCCCGCACCTGCGCAAGCGCCTCCAGGTAATGCCGGGTTACGGATTCGGCCTCGGCTTCGGTTGAGACGTTTTCGCCCAGATGGGTCAGCACCGTGCCCAGGCCCTGGTCTTCGAGTGACCACGCGGCGGCCAGCGCGTCCGCAATCTGTTCGCCGGGCATGAAGCGCGATACACTGCGCCGGACAAACTTGTACCGGGCGGCACGCTCGCGCAACCCGTTGTTCCGAGAAGCCCAGAGCAGGGCCCCTCGCATCATTCCCGGCATGGGCGCAGACTCTCAGGATGAAGCTTGGCCGCCGGTGCTGCCTCAGTATCCTGCATGGTAAAACCCGCACGCAGCGGTGGCCGGCCTTGCGGCTACTGGACGAGCTTGGCTTTCAGATTGATGGTGGTTCCGGCCAGCGCCTTGGATACCGGGCAGCCCGCCTTGGCGCCCGCCGCCAGCTCCTGGAATTTGGCTTCGTCGATGCCGGGAATCTCCGCCTCGGTTTCAAGGTCGATGCTGGTGATGGCGAAACCCGCTTCCACTTTGTCAAAGTGGACGGAAGCCGTGGTGTGAACCCGCTTGGGCTTGAAGCCCGCTTTGCCCAGCCCGGCCGAGAAGGCCATCGAGAAACAGCCGGCGTGCGCGGCCGCAATCAGTTCCTCAGGGTTGGTGCCCTGGCCGTTTTCCATGCGCGACTTGAAGGTGAACGGACCGTCATAGGAGCCCGTGGCCATTTTCATGTGGCCGTTTCCTTCAAGAAGTGTTCCATTCCATTGTGCTTCAGCCTTGCGAACTGGCATGCTTCCTCCTTTTGTCGGGTGAATTCAAGATCGTTGGTACTGCAAATATCCGCGGTGGCAGTTGTCCTGAGTCTTAGCCGAAATGGCCCCACTGAACAACCAGCCGGAGACGAAGCCTGAAGCCCCGCTAAAGCCTTTATTTCCAGCCCTTACGCTCTCGCAGCCCCGTAATGTGCGCCACGTGATGGCGCCCGTGCCAGGCGTAAAGGCCCAGGTACTGAACAAGCGGAACAACTCCCATTTCGGGATGGTTCATCGTGCGCGCAAAGTCTGCGGCGCTCATGGATCGCAGCAGCGTCACGAAGCGCTTGTGCACGGAGTCCACCAGATTGAGTGAAACCACCACCGGTAGCGACTTCGCGTCAGGAAGTTCCGCCCAGCGCTCCTGGTTGTAGGTCTTGACGGCAGGCTGCTCCTCGGTCATGGCCAGCTTGAAGCGAACGAAAGCGTTCATGTGGCTGTCCGCCAGATGGTGGACCACCTGCCGCACCGTCCATCCGCCCTCGCGGTAAGGCGTG
>JBAUWE010000015.1:0-6484 GCA_049583595.1 Terriglobia bacterium | reverse complement strand
AAGCCTGGCGCGGAACGTGGCCTCGCTGTACGGGGTGCAATTCGCCAACTACCTGCTGCCCCTGGTTACCATTCCCTATCTCACCCGCGTGCTGGGCCCGGCAACCTGGGGGCTGGTGGCCTTCGCGCAGGCCTTCGGCGCCTACGCCAGCATCGTCATCGAATACGGCTTCCACCTTTCCGCCACCCGCGCGGTGGCCAGGAGCCGCGATTCTCTGGACGAGCTGGCAAATCTGGTGGCGGGCGTGATGGGCGCCAGGGTGATGCTGGCGGCCGGCGCCGTGCTCCTCGCCCTGCTCCTGGAATCGTGGATTCCGATGTTCCGCGCGCATCCCGTTTTCCTCTGGGCGGCCGTGTTCTGGGCGGTGGGGCAATCGTTCAGCATGCTGTGGTATTACCAGGGCTTTGAACGGATGCGGCTGGTGGCCGTGCTGGACGTGGCGGGCAAGGCTGCGGCCACCGCGGGCATCTTCATCCTCGTTCGCCACCCCGCCGACGGCTGGAAGGTGCTGGTGCTGCAGGGCAGCGGCGCACTGCTTTCGGTGGCCGTGGCGACGGCGATAGTTTACCGTCAAGTTCCCTTCCGGCTCCCCACCTGGCGGCTGGTCAGCAACACCCTGCGCATGGGGTGGAGCATGTTTCTCTTCCAGGGTTCCATGAGCCTCTATGGCGCCGGCAATGCTTTTATCCTGGGCCTGTTCGCTTCGCCCGCAGCCGTGGGATTTTACGCCGGCGCCGAAAAGCTGGCGCGCGCGCTGATGGGATTGATGGCCCCCATCCACCAGAGCCTTTATCCGAGGCTCAGCCACCTGGTGCAGCACAACCGGCCCGCGGCCCATCGCCTGGCCCGGTTCAGCATGTTTCTCATGAGTTCGGTTGGTGTCGTTTTGAGTCTCGCCGCCTTTCTGGGAGCGCCCTGGGCCGTCCCCCTCATTCTTGGCAGGAGCTTCACAGCCTCGGTTCCGGTGCTCGAAATCCTGGCCGCCTTGCCGTTGCTCGATGCCCTCGGAACCCTGTTTGGAGTTTTGTGGATGGTGCCTCTGGGACTGAACCGGCAATTCAACCGGGTGATCCTGGCGGGTGGGGCGCTCAACCTGGTTCTGGCCGTGGTTCTCGCGCCACGGTTTGCGCAGCTTGGCATGGCGGCAGCCGTGGTGGCAACGGAAGTTTTCGTGGTGCTCTCCCTTTACCTCACTTTGCGCCGCAGGAAACTCAGCCCCCTGGCGGCCACCCGGATGGACAAGGCGTGAGTCCCCCGCCAGCCCCGACGATTCTCGAACTTGTGAACAAGAATAGTAAGGACCTGAGCCGGCCAGGTCATAGACCTGTCCCGAAAATGCAGTACCAATCCTGACCGGCAGGCCAGTGGGATTATCAGGCTGATTTGATTCCCTTTACTGCACCAATTTTTATTAATAAACCGGCCAGTTGCCCTTATTATAATGGTCCGGATTTAATAGATAAGTTATTTTAAATAATATAGATGCTTTGGGTCACCAGGATTTTCTCAAGTATGCTTGGCCGTTCTAATTGTGTAATTTCTAGCTTGACTCTGAGGGCTTCATTTGCCAAAATGACGGACTTGTAGTTGTTCCATAGGGTAAGATCTGGATTAATCGGGTGGGGAGGCCCCATTAGGCCAGTCAGGTTTCCGCCCTAGGGCGTTGTGTGCTTTATTGCCCTCTGGTGGGTGAATCGCCGGAATTCACTAAACAAACCCGGCAAAGTAGACGATGAAGGTCATATTGAGCAAGGAGAAGCATAAGATGATCGAGCATACACTCGCTGGCTTCTCTCGTAGGTTGCGCAAACACGGCAAGCCGTGTTTGAAAGTTTGCCTCCTATCTCCCCATCCGTTGGTTCTGAGTGAATTCTCGAAAGTACTGGCCAACTTTTCCTACCGGGTGAAAGCCAAGCACGTTGATTCTCATTTAACAACTGATTACCACCAATTAGCCTTTCCAAAGTGTCCCTTCTATGTTGTGGATGCTTGCGTCCCATCGACCGCCGCACTCCTGGTATCGGAGATCATGGACCGTTACCCGGAGTCAAAGGTCATTGCCATTTCCGAAAAATTCGACGAATCCAATGCCTTTCCGCTGCTGCGCCTGGGAACCAAGGGGTTGCTGACCTATGCCGAAGTTTCCTCGGAACTGGTGCCTGCGCTCGAAGGCTTAGTCGAGGGCAGCTATTGGGTCCCTCGTGTTATGCTTTCCCGTTTCGTGGAATCGATTCTTCCCAGCTCGCGCAATCGAACGCTGATCAGCGGCTCAGTGGGTTTGAGCCGGCGGGAGCGGGAGGTCCTTCAGGCGGTGCTGGACAACCTCTCCAACAAGGAAATTGCCGGCCAGTTGAACATTTCCGAGCGCACGGCAAAGTTCCACGTTTCGAATCTGCTTGCCAAGTTCGGGGTTCAGCGGCGAGCGGATCTGATTGTCATGTCATTCACGGGGTCTGCGCTGAATTTAGTATCTCAGCAGCAGAGCTCGATGCATGCCTGAAGCGAGGTGCGTTTTTTATGAGTCTGCCACAGGCCATCATGCATTCAGCGTTCGGCAGTTTCAGCATGTACTCGTTGCCATATTCTGAGTTAATTTCGCCGCGCCATTAGCAACATAAAACGGCAGGAAACGCAGATCGGCAATCCTTAAAGCGTTGAACAAACTTCAGGCCCGGCCTCGGGTATGCCCCTGAGGCCGGACCTGCAAGGCGGAGTGTGCGCGGCGGCTACTCGCTCAGGATTTCAGAACCCTTGATGTGTTTGGGACGGCCGGCCCACCAGAAATACGGCTTGGCTGCTTTCTTCATCAGACTTAACTTCATGTCATACAGCTTGGTGGCCAGGCTCGAGTCCGCCAGGTAGCGCGTGTCGCCCGGCTGGACAATCAGGCTCACCTCGATATTCGGCGTCACATCCATGGGAATGCCGTTCTTCCTGCACGCCTCATAAAGGTGAAGGTAAACCACCAACATATCTTCATAGCGGGGCGAGGGCCAGCGCTCCATGTCGGAACCGATGGTGGGCCGGAAAATGCACACCGTCGGGAACGCTCCCATTCCGGCGATCATGTCGATGGCGGCCATCGTATCTTCAATGGGCTCGACGCCGGCGATGATTTCGCCCGAGCAGGCGCCCTTCCCCAGCTTCTTTGAGGTATATTCCAGCGCCCGGAAGAAGTTCTCCTGCCCGATCAATTTTTCTTTGCCGGGGCAGAGCTTTGCAAAAAACTCGGGGTTCTGGAACTCGTAGCAGAAGCTGAAGTGGTCGGCACCCAGGTCCATCAGCCGGTCGTACTTCCACAGGTCGCGGCTGGGCGTCAACTGCACTCCGATCAGGCTGCCCACGCGCGACTTCACGGCCTTCACGTAGGGCGCGGCGCGGTCCAGGTCGCGATTGGTCTGGTAGCCGGAGTTGAAATGTGTAAAGGTCACTCCTGACTCCGCCTTCGCCGTCTGCGCCACCTCCACCACATCCTCCACGTCTTTCAGTTCCACTTCATTCACGCCCACGTTCAACCCCGTGGTGCAGAACTTGCAGTTCAGGGCCGGCGAGTGGTACCAGAAACCGCAGGAATTGGAAATATAGATTCCCAGATAGGTGCCCTGCAGCACGCCGATGCGCTGCATCTGGACGCCGCGCGTGGTGTTGCGGGTGTACCAGGGGACTTCCGGCGAAAGCCTGACGGGGTAGCTGAATCCCTGCCGGTCGTCCACCACCTTGAGGGCTTTCCCTTCCCGAACAATCCGGTAGCAGGATTTGTGCGCGAACTCCTCTTCAACGGGGATGTTGGCCCAGACGTCCTTCAGCGGCCCTGGAATGATCACCTCGAGTCCGCTCCCCAGGCCCGCGCGGGTGCGCACCAGCGGCCGCCCTTCTTCGCCCAGCGCGGAGGAATCGTCCACGCGGATGCCTTTGCAGAAAAGGTCAATCTCAAGCTCACAGGGATTCAGCGGTTCCGTGGGCACAAAGGTGTCCTGCTTGCCGTCTTCAACATAAGGAACGGCCTCTCGCTTGTATTCTTTGGACTTCACTTTGCTTGCCATTATCGCCCCCTTGTCTGAATCTTTCGCGTCCCAGTCCGGTTCCTACAATATCACTGATCCGGCTCACAGGCTGCTGTGACATAAATCACAAGAGGGTGTGATCCCCTGGAGAAAACTGAAGTCCGGCCCGGGCGGCAGGTTTTCTTCATGGCGGGATCAGGCGCTATTCCACCGGAACACGCTTTGTGCCCGCAGCCGAGTGGATGACCATCCCGGACTTTTCCATTCGAACCGAGCGGATGCCGCGGCCCGCGCAACCGGTACCAGCACCGTCAGGAAGCGCGTGCTCGCTGCGCTGCGGCGTCAGCGCCAGGTAGGGATGCCGGGCGGGAAATTGAACCTTGAGCGGCGTGGCAAACTTGTAACGCGGCCATGCCTGAGCAGCAGGCAAAGCCGTGACTGAAAAGGCCAGCAGAGCCAGGCTCAGCAGGCAACGGCGCGGCATTCGCAAACTCTTGGCAGCGAAGATATCAGGATGAATACCAACTGTCCAGGCGTCCGCAACGGTTGACATCCCCGCCCGGTTCGGAGATGATTTCACACTTGTAAACAATCTCGGAATTCCCTCCGCCTGCGCTTCTGTCACTCTGCTGACCCGCTTGCGGTGGAACTCTTAACCGCGGATCGATGCCCCTATGAAGCCTCCCGTCAAAACAACCAGCCATCCCTCGCGCCGGGCGTTTTTGCAGACTGCGCTGGGGGCGCTGGCGGCCGAACACACCGTCCCCGCCTGGAGCGAAGCCGCTGACGGTCCCGCTCGCCCCGGGGCCCGCGAGACGCGCCTTTTCGCCCTGCCGCAGTTTCTGCGGCCCGATCCTATGGGCGGCATCGTGCGCGCCGACCGCGATGCCGCGGCCGCCGACGACGATTTCCAGAAGGGCCAGCGGCTTTCGCTCGAGTGTCCCCGGGGCGCCTACGCCTCGTTTCATCTGGTGGTGCAGACGGCCCGGCCCGGCGAATACAGCCTCGACCTGCATTGGAGCGACCGCAGCGGCAAAATCCAGACCGACCTTTACCGCGAGTGGTTCCACCGGCTGCGCTCCGGCGATTACTACCCGGACGCCCTGGTCCCCGTGCCCGCGCCGCACCGCTCCCGGCTTCCCGAGCCCGACAACAAGATCGAAAACCAGACCACGCAGGCCTTCTGGGTGGACATATGGGTTCCGCCGGACGCCGCGCCGGGCGATTATTCCGGCCGGGCAACGCTGGAAGCGGATGGCAAGCGCCGCACGCTGACGCTGCAGCTCAAGGTGCTGCCCGCGGTGGTTCCCGCGGAAGACGTTGTGGCCATGGACCACAACTCTTATGACGCTTCCTGGATCGCCAGCCAGTTCCCTTCCCGCGTGCGCGCAACCAGTGGAAACTTTCTTGAAAGCGACGAACTTTTCCGGCTCATCCACTCCTATCACCGCGTCTTCTACGAGAACCACGGAGTTTTCCATCAGCTCGGGTACGGCCACGCCGGCCATGTTGAGCCGGAATTCGCTCCGGCGCTCGAAGGCGAAGGACGCGGGAAGCGCATCGCCAGTTGGGACCTCTACGACCGGCACTACGGGCCGCTGCTCGACGGCTCGGCCTTTGCCCAAACGCGCCGCGGCCCCAAGCCCATCCCCTTTGCCTATCTGCCCATCAACCCGGAGTGGCCGGCTTCCTGGCTGTGGTGGGGCGAGCCGGGCTATGAAGCCGAGTTCACGAATGTAGTGGGCGAAATGGAGAAGCACTTCCGCGACAAGGGCTGGACCCAAACGAATTTTGAAATGTTCTTCAACCACAAGAAGCGCTACAAGGGCTTTTCGTGGGACGGTGACGAGGTGCGGTATCCCAAAGATCTCAGCTATTTCACCGAATACGGCCGGCTGCTGAAGAAGGCGCTACCCGCCGACACGCCCGTGCGTTTGGTCTTTCGCGCCGACGTCAGCTGGGACATGGAGCAGCAGTTCCGCGAGCTCAACGGCGTGGTCAACATGTGGACCTGCGGCGGCGGCATCCTCAGCTGGTACAAGGGCGCGCCCAAAATGCTGCGCGATCGCGGCGACATCGTCTGGTACTACGGCTCGCCGCCCCGCGTCACGCAGCCCGCTTCCGCCATCACCGAACTGGTTCTGCGCGCCTGGGTGTGGGACGCCATGGGCTTTGTGCACTGGCTGGCCGTGCAACCCGGCAAAGATCCCTGGTTCAATTTTACGGGCGGCGGCACCACGCTGGTTTATTCGGGTGATCGCTTCGGCCTGCGCGATCCCATCCCCAGCGTGCGGCTCAAAATCCAGCGCAACGCCGTGCAGGAATTGACGCTGCTGGATAGCTTCAAGGCGCAGCACGGCCTCGAGGCTTTGAAGGCGGAGGCCACAAAACAGTTCAACGGCTCCACGCCGGACCAGTGGTGGAACCCGCGCCCTGCCTTTGCGGACAAGCCCCCATATGAATGGACCAATTATGAGCTG
>JBAUWE010000014.1:0-5038 GCA_049583595.1 Terriglobia bacterium | reverse complement strand
CCCCAGGTGAGGCCTTTTCGGACCTGGGCGTGTGCGTCCAACGAGAATCAGAATTCAAGAGCTGCACGAAAGGCCTATAACCACAGCCCTGAAAGAGCATTGCGTGCAAAGGAGGCAATATGCGTACGAACTTTATGAAAACGATCGGATTGGCACTATTCATCACATTACTGATGCCGGCTGGCATGTTATTTGCAAAAGAATCGGTGCAGGCGACTGGCCTGACATCCAATACCTCCAACTGGTATGACGTTGAAGAAGCTTCCAATTTATTGAACAGGATGCAGACCCTTGCCCTCAACGCGAGAAATGCGATTGGACAAATTCAAGTCGCCGAAACCGACCTGGGATGGCAAATTCAGGCGGTTAAGCTCGACAGAGCCAGAAATAATGTCAACAAGATGGGCGAAGACTTGGTGCGGCTGGACGAAATCAGCAGTAAGGTGGAACCCTGGCAGCAGAGGCTGATCCACAAAGTCTCACCTCGGGTCCATGAAATGGCCTACCAGCTGGATGCGGCAATTAACTCGCTGAATCAGTATCAGTCAAAGGACCATCTTGCACTGACCGAGTATCCGCAGAACATCAATATGATTTACAGGGACGCGAATCAGATGTCGGATGCCATCGGCACCGTCACCCAGTACGCTCACGCCGAGCAGAAGATGGCGGCGCTCAACAGCATAAGCAGCACCAATGCCGGTTCCTAATCGCAGGATGGTATGGTAGCGGACGAAAGGCCTCGCCCCCGGGCGGGGTCTTTCCTTTTATTGGAGGGGAACTGCTCACAGACGGTCTGGCTGGCTCTGTAAGCCCGGCGGTCTATTGCGCCACCTGAAACTCAAAGACGGTATCCGGTGTCACTTTGCTTCCCGGAAGAGGCAATTGCTGCAGGATATTGCCCTGAACGGCGCCCGGCGCCTGGGCCTGAGTGACCTTGATGTTCTGGAATCCCGCCTGTTGCAGTTCCGACCGGACCATGCCAACGGACCTGCCCTGGAAGTTCGGGCAAAGGTAAGCGATGGGTGTCGCCCCCAGCGAAACCAGGAAATTCACGGCAGGGCTCTGCAAGTCCGTTGTGGCCGGAGGCGGATCCTGCGCCACCACATGGTACGGCTGGTCCTGAGGCCAGTAAAGCGCTGCAACGTCGCCAATGGTGAGTCCACGCTCCACAGCGGTAATCCGGGCCGCGCGAAGGCTGCGCCCGACGAAGTCCGGGACGCTCACCTTTTGAGGCCCCAGGCTTAACAGGACGTGGACGTCCTGGCGCGGTTTAATGCTGGTGCCCGGGGCGGGCATCTGAGACACGACGCGGTCCGCCGCAATCTTGTCATTGTAGAGCCGGTCTTCAACCTCCAGACCCAGGCCGAGCGCGCGGACGGTGTTCCGGGCCTGTTCGACGGGGATGCCAACCAGGTTGGGCAGGGTTTCCTGCCGCCCATGGATAGTGAGGCGGATGGTGGTGATGGCTGAAATGACGGCCACTGTCATCAGGACGGCAGCCAGGAATAACAGACGAAACACGGCACGGACTCTGGGGCTGACTTTCATACCTCATTCATAATATGGCTGACTGCCGGAAAATTATCAAGCCGGGAACCTGCGCGAGGCGGCTCAATTGGGCTGGTATTGTGGCACGGCCATCCTGGCCGTGTGCTTTGGCTGCAGCACGGGCGGGGACGCCCGTGCCACAAGTCCCATCAGCCGCGCAGCCCGGTGGGACCCGCCTGGGAGTGTTCAGAAGCGACGGATTGCGGAGGTTCCGGCGCAGGCTCAACGTGCACCATGACATCGGCCACCCAGTCCAGCCTCCTCCGGATGGCGAAACGCACTTCGGTGGCGATGTCATGCGATTTCCTGACCGTAAGGCCGGGGTCTACCTCCAGATGGAGATCAACGTAATACTCCAGCCCCACGTTGCGGGCAAAGCATTTTTCCACGCCGGCGGCCCCGGGAACCGTGAGGCTCACTTCGCGAATAGCGGCCATCATCTCCTCGTCCGGCATTTCATCCGTCAGGCGCGATGAAGTTTCCCTGGCAACCCGGATGGCCGTGAAAATGACAAACAGCCCCACCGCAAACCCGCCGTAGTGGTCTGCCGCAAGAAAGCGATCGGGGTCCAGCAGCGTCAACCCGAGCGCGGTCAGGGCGGTCAGCGCCGAAAGGATATCCACAAAATCGTTCCAGGCGTCGGCCCTCAATGCGGCACTGCGGATTTTCTTGCCATAATGAAATTTCACGGCGGACATCACGGCTTTCGAAACCATCGAGACCAGCAGCGCCCAGACGCCATAAAAAGCAGGCGTCTCTTGAATGTGCTGCACCCCCTGGAGCGACCGGTAACAGATGCCAATGCCGGCAACAAAAAGGATGACACCGACAATCAGTCCGGTCAGCGTCTCATAGCGCCCGTGCCCATAAGGATGCTCCTCATCGGCCGGCCGGGAAGCGATGGCAAAGCCGAAAAAGACGGCCACTGCCGCCACCACGTCGCCCGCCGACTCAAAGCCGTCCGCGAGCACGGAGGCAGAACGCCCCATGAGGCCTACGGTGATCTTCACCGCCGCCAGGATGCCGCTGACCGCAATACTGGCCAGCGCTACACGCTTGCCGATCCTGATTTTGGTTGAACTTTTCAAACACCGGCCTCTTGGGAATTCGGGCCCGCCGCCACAAAGTCATCGGGCGGCCATCCACGTTGCGGCCGCCCCCCGGGGCATCCATTGCTCAGCACCGCATCTTAACGCATTGCCGAAGCATTCCGCCACCCACGGATAGGGCACGCCCGCGCCTCTCATGGCCAGGGGCTCCCACCCTGCAGCAATTTGCTTTGAGAGGGATTGAGTGGCTCCCGGAAGACGTTTCTCGGAATTTGCCACTCATCCCCAGCCCTCGCAGTCGATTCGTTTCCCGTCGTGGTATTTATCCATGATCGGCATCCATCTATTTGCGAAGGGGCAAAGCGTGCGGCAGGTGGGGTCCATCAGGACAACCGAATACGCGGGAAGAGCACGGGCAGAATCACGTTCCCTTCTAATCGATATGTGCCGGGGGCCATTTCCGCCCGCCCGGCTGGCGATTTCTGCTGTCCTGGCCCGACCGCTTACCGTTGAATTTTCAGGCATTTACCCGGCCAAAAACCCGGCGCCCCAGCGCCTGGGCGGGCAAGCCACCCGGCGTGCCGGCGCCAAAGGCATTGACACCTTCTGACGCTGAAACGGGAGTCAACGGATTAAATGTGAAAAAACGTGAAAAAATCCCTTGACACGCCGGTGATATATCAGATAGAGTCGCAGCGCGCCTGTGATATATCACTAGGAGCCGCCCATACGATGGCTAACCCCAGGGTTAGGGAGTCTAAATCGCTCGCCGAAAGAGCTTACGACATGCTCAGCCGGAGTATCGTCCAGGGCAAGCTGAGGCCAGGCGAGCAGGTGCTGGCCAAAGACCTGTCGAACAAGTTGGACATGGGCAGAACTCCCGTGCGGGAAGCGCTGCTGAGGTTGCAGAATGAAGGCATCATCATCTGCAACAGCCGCCACAACTACAAAGTCCGGCTCCTGACCCCAGGCGATATCAAGGAAATTTACGACACCTTGGGGATTCTTGAGGGTGCTGCTGCCGGCGCGGTCCCCCAGATCATCACTTCAGAGGACCTTGACCGGCTGGAAGGGTACAACGCCAGAATGCGGCAGGTTGCGCAAAAAGGCGACCTTTCCGAATTTGGCCAATGGAACCACAAGTTCCACGGCATCTTCCTGGACCAATATGGGAACCGCATGTTGCACAGTCTCTGCGACTCCATCCGGCGGCAGGTCTATGCTTACCCGGTGCAGGGCGGCTCATTAGCCAAGTGGCTGGAAAAGTCTGTTCGCGAGCACAGGGAAATCATCCGCATGGTTCGCAACAACGAGGGCAAGCAGTTAGAGGCCTACTTCCGGGAAGTGCATTGGAGCTTTAACCGAAACCTTAAATATATTCGCGATGCCTTCCATCCGGATGGACAGACTCCCGTACCTTTTTAGGCGGCGGTCTGGAAGCATTCCAACGGTTTCGGGAATGGGGCACAGGCACCGGATGACAGTTTTTTCAAGGAAAGGTCACAGCATTGTTGATATTCGCGTCGGGTTATTGATTGCTGTGACAGCGGCCCGGCTGGGGCGGTTCTGCAAGGTGAATGATCAACAGCGGACGGCAGAAGCCAGGACCTTCCCGGCGGGCATCGCCAGACTCAGGTTGATTGGGATCTCTGGTTGTGGGGAATAGGGGCAAATCGAGTCGATAGACCGTTCCAATCGATCCCCAGTACCGGTTTTCCCCTGAACGCAGCCACCACTGAATTTCAGGTCCTGGGTCAATAGGACAGCCAGGAGTGTTTTCCTTTTCGGAGGAACACAGGGTGTCAAATTTACTGAATTCTTTTCTTTATCTTGCGCATCGGGAACCTGACTGTGCGTAAGACTGCAAGCTGTAAGTCGGGCACGGGACTCAACAAACAAGAACCTTTTCCGGCGCCTCGCACGAGGTTGCACGACGAACTTGGCCCGGTGAAATCATAGGAGGAAATGCCAGATGAAAAGAGCGTGGAAGTATTCTTTGCTGCTGATTTTGTGCTCGCTCGCCGTGGGAATGTTTCAGCCCTGTTTCGCACAATCGGTCCAGGGCACGGTACTGGGACTGGTAACCGATGCCAAAGGCGCGGTGATCCCGAAGGCGACGGTGGAAGTGATCAATCGTGATACTTCGTTCACCCGCACGGTGACCACCGACAGCACGGGTCATTATCGTGTCCCCGGGCTGGAGCCTTCAACGTATGCGGTTGAGGTAAGCTTTGCGGGCTTCAAGAAATGGTCAAGCGACCCATTCACACTCGTCACCAGCCAAATCCGGCGGGTTGACGTGACGCTGGAAGTCGGAAGCACCACGACAACGGTCACTGTGAGCGCCGGCGCAGGCACTGCTGTGGAAACTGAGACCGCGAGCCTCTCGAACCTTCACGGTTCGCGGGAATTCACACAACTTCCGCAGAGCATTTACG
>JBAUWE010000013.1:0-7582 GCA_049583595.1 Terriglobia bacterium | reverse complement strand
TTCCTGTCAACCTCAAGCAAGTCCTCTCCGGCCATGCTTCCGATCCGGGTCTGGAGGCCAACGACATTCTATTCATCCCCGACAGCGCCTCCAAACGGGCCCTGCGGCGCGGCGCCGAGGCCGCCGTGCAGATTGCTACGGGCGTCGTGATCTGGGGGCACTATTGATCCCCATGACTCATGAAGCAGCAGGGCTCAAGGAAAGGGCGTGACCCAGCTTGCCTTTGAGCCCCCGAAAGGGGGCGGAAGAATTTAGCCCATAGCGTGAGCTATGGGACACGAGAACGCAAAAAGCCGCTCAGCCCCGGAGGGGCGAAAGAATTTCCATCTGCCCTATGTTCTGTCGCCCCTGCCGGGGCTTACCGGGACCGGGTGCTAACCCGAATCCCACGGCTCACGCGCGTGGGCTAAAATCTTTCGGCCCTCCGGGCCTGGAAAGGCAGGAGGCCGTCAGCAACCAGCCCTCGTCCTTGGAACTGCCTCTGCGGCCGGATCAATCCGTGCCCTTTCGCAAAAACGTGAAACCAATCTTCCGGAGAGAAAGGGCACGAGTTCAATGGTGCCGTAAAACCCGGCGCAAAGTGCTTTCCTTTGCGCCCTTGGAGTGCGGCGGCTTGGCGCCGCCTTGCCTTTGGCCCTTCGCGAGCGCTGGGTGGGCGGCCGGATCGCCGGCGATTGGTGTGCGACCTGTTGGTTGGCGCCCGGTTTTCGGCCTCGTCCCGCGGGCAAACTCGCGGGCTGAAGGCGGGAGCAGGCTCCCGCACTCCAAGATCGCTTCGCGATACGGAATGGAAATGACGACGCGCTAAGCGAATCCCGGCTGCCACCATCCCATCCTCCATCCACAGGTTAACGACATGTCAGAAGAAGAAATAGGGTTCCCGTCCCGGCCCTCGATTTCCCCGACGGCCAAGCCGCGTTCCTCCCCCGTCCTGGACCTGCAGCCCCAACGAATGGACTCTTACGCTGACCTTCGCGCCTACGCGAAAATCCTTTCAAAGCGGCGATGGACCATCCTCACAACGGCACTGGTGATGACGACCCTTGCCGCCATTTATTCTTACAAGGAGAAGCCTGTCTATCGCGCCACGGCTGAGGTGGAGGTGGACTCGGAAACGCCCGGCGTGCAGTCGGTCAACAGCGTCTACGCGTCTGTTCCCACCGACCCCACATTCCTCGAGACCCAGGTCGACGTCCTCACCAGCGGAAAACTGGCCTGGCAGACGATTCAGAAGCTCAACCTCGATCTCGCCCCCTCTTTTAACCCCCTGGATTCCGGCCGGCCGCCAGAGTCGGGCGATCCTTCGCTGGATCAGAAGGAGCGGCTGATCAGGCGGTTTGAAAGCTCCCTGGAGGTGGACCTGGTGCCGGGAAGCCGCATGATCAAAGTCAGCTTTGAAAGCCCGGACCCGCGGCTGGCGGCCGGGGTGGCGAACGCGCTGGTCGGCAATTACAAGGAGTACAATTTCCTTGCCAAGTATGATGCCACACGCCAGGCTTCCGGCTGGATGCGCGAACAGTTGGATGAACTGAAGGCCAAGGTCGAAGCGTCGCAGGAAGCCCTGGTGGCCTACGAAAGGGAACATTCCATTGTCAACATCAGCGGCAAGGAGAACATTGAAGACCAGAGCCTGGCTGACCTGAGCCAGGGCCTGACCCAGGCCCAGAATGACCTGGCTGAAAAGGAATCTCTCTACCAGTTGGTGAAGGCGAATCCGGAGAAGGTGAGTTTGCTGGCTCAGGACGGTCTTTTGCAGACCATGGAAGAGAAGCGGGCCGACTTGAAGACGCAGTATGTTGACGCCCTGGGGCAGTACGGGCCGACCTTTCCGCAGGTTGTCAGACTGCGTGACCAGATCAGTGAGATTCAATCTCTCATCCAGCAGGAGCGCACACGGACGGTGGAACGCATTGCGCACAATTATCAGGCGGCCCTGGGACGGGTGAAGCTCCTGGCCGGTTCCGTGGCCCGGGAAAAGGTGGTGGTGGGCCGTCTGCATCAACTCATGATTCAGCACGATCTTCTGAAACATGATTTTGACACCAACCAGAAACTCTATGACAACCTGCTGACCAAGGTGAAAGATGCCGCCGTCTCCGCCGGCTTGAGGGCCAACAATGTCCACCTGGTTGACCCCGCCATGACGCCTTCGTCGCCGGTGCGCCCCAGGAAAAGCTGGAACATCGCTATGGGCCTGGTGGTGGGGCTGCTCCTCGGAACCGCCCTGGCATTCCTGCAGGATGTGATGGATACCTCCATCAAATCCACCGACGACGTTGAGCGCAGCATCGCCGAGCCTGTGTTGGGAGTGATTCCGTCGGTCCGGTCCCAGGACTTTTCGAAAGGAAGGTTCAGCCGCGGAACACATGTGGCCGGAGGCAACGGCAAACTCGAGTGGGCGGTATTGAAGCAGCCCACCTCCGTTCTGGCGGAGTCTTACAAGGCTTTGCGGACCGCCGTCCTGCTTTCATCGGCCCCTCGTCCTCCCCAGGCCGTCCTGCTGACCAGCACCCATCCTTTTGAAGGCAAAACGTCCACGGCGTTCAACCTGGCCATCGGGCTCGCGCAGATCGGAAAACGGGTTCTCTTTGTCGACGCCGACATGCGGCAGCACAGCCACAAGCGAGTGGTCTCGACCAACGGACACCCGGGGCTCAGCAGCGTTCTCACCGGGGCAGGGCCGGTCGAGCAATCGCTGCTTCAGTTGCCTGCCCCGCCGGGCTTCTGGGTCCTTTCAGCCGGTCCGCAATCACCCAACCCTTCCGATCTGCTGGCTTCACAGGCCATGCGGGACCTTCTGGCAGAGTTGCGCGGGCGCTTCGACCACATTGTTGTGGATACGCCGCCGGTTCTGCTGGTGACGGATGCCACCGTTCTTTCTTCCATTGTGGATGGCGTTATCCTGGTCGCCGAAAGCTCCGTGACTTCCAGGGCCTCGTTGGGCCGGGCGCACCGCATCCTGGAAGGCGCCGGCGCCAACATTCTGGGTTGCGTGCTGAATAAACTTGACCTCAAGTACGACGGCCAATACGGATCGTACTACTGCGATTACGTTCGCTACTACCGCCAGGGCCGCCCGGCGCGGGACCTGACGGCGAAGCGGCTGGATGTGACTTCGTCACACTCCGCCGGCATAAAGGAAGGCACGTAGCTCCGGCACGCGTTGTGTTCTTGCGAAAGGGCACGACTCCAGACGCGCCGGCCCGCGCGGTGTTTTCGCGAAAGGGCACGACCTCAAACCTGCCGTCACGACCGGTGTTTTTGCGAAAGGGCACGACTTTAGTCGTGCCGAAAAAGCGGTCCCGTCGGATGATGCGGCACTCTCCGAGGGGAGAGGGTCGCCACAGTACGGAGTCATTAAACGGCAAGCACAGCCCTCTCCGAGGGGAGAGGGTGCCCCGCAGCGCCGGGGCGGGTGAGGGGTTACTTCATCTATGCGAATTTCCACGTGTCGCGTTCGTGAACTGCGCCACCAGCAGACCGAAGCCGAAAAGGCCGCCTGGCATTTGCTGCGCGACCGGCGGGTGGGCCTGAAATTCCGCCGCCAGTATCCCATTGAGAATTACGTTGTCGATTTCTACTGCGGCGAACTCCGCCTGGCCGTAGAGCTTGACGGAGGGGTCCACTCGCAGCCCAGCCAGATGAAGAAGGACGCAGCGAAAGATGCATTTCTCGGAAACGTCGGCGTGCGCGTGCTCCGGCTGCCAAATGGGCTGGTGAGGGAGGATCCGGAAGGCTTTGTCCGCAAGGTGCGCGAAGCGGCAGAGACGATGCTGGGCAAGCGGCGAACGGCTAAGTGATCCCTCACCCGCCGTCGTCCCTCCGGCACCCTCTCCCCACGGGAGAGGGCTAACATCAGTTGAAGGCCGGCGCGCCACCACCTCCCCTTGGAGATCGCATGAATAGCTTGGGATGCCCTTTCGCAAAGACAATCCACGAATGGGCTGAAGCCCCGTAACAAATTCGTAGCGGCATCCCAACGGCACGACTAAAGTAGTGCCCTTTCGCCCTTCCCATTGCAAAACACGTAGCGCCGGCATCCTGCCGGCCCTGAAAAATGCCGCCGGGACGGCGGCGCTACAAAAAGCGCGCCCTTTCGCGAAGCCCTGTGGCGTCGCAAATCATCTCGGTTAATGCAGCGCCTCAAACAGATGCGAACTTATTTTCCTGAAGGCCGCGGGCTCTCGCGCTTCACACAAGGCGCGGACGTCAGCATCCCTTTGCGGTCCCGTGGCGCACGGCTGGCCCTGATTCTGCTGGCGGCCATCCCGGGTGTCCTGCTTGGCTTTCAGGCGGCGCGCATGGCCCTGGCGGCGAGATTGGGCAGCCGCCTTGACGTTGCCGGCCTCCGGCGGGCCATCGCTCTGGATCCGGGCAATGCCGGTTACGAACATCAACTGGGGCTCATCGATGCGTATTCGTTCGGCCCGGCCAACTTTCCCGAGGCGGTCAAGCATCTTCGAAGAGCAACGGAGTTGAACCCCCGCAAGGCACAATACTGGTCTGATCTGGCCGAAGTCTGTGACAGCACGGGCGACGCGGCTTGCTCCCATCAGGCTGTGGAGCGGGCGCTGCAGTTGAGTCCGGCCACGCCGCGCTTCGAGTGGAAAGCGGCGAACCATTTTCTGCGGGAGGGCCGCGTTGACGAGGCGCTCCGCCATTTCCGCCGCTTGCTCGCCCTCGACGACAGCTACGCGCAGCCGGTGTTTCAGGTTTGCCTTCGCGTGACGCGCAGCCCCCAAACCATCCTGGAGGCGGTGATTCCCGCAGGCCGTCATCCCCGGTTGCAGATGGCTTATCTGGATTTTGTGAGCGCTCAGGGTGACATCGATTTTGCCAACAGTCTCTGGGCAAAGATTTCATCCGACGGGGTCGCCTGCAGATTTGAAGATGTGAGGCCCTACGTGGAAAATCTTTTTGCTTCAGGCCATCTGCGGCGGGCGGCTGCCGTCTGGCGCCAGCTTGAACGGGCCGGCGTGATTCCCGGGTTCGCTGAGGACCGTGCTGCCAACCTGGTTTACAACGGCCGTTTTTCTCACACTCCTCTGGACGCCGGTTTTGACTGGCAGATGCACAACGCTCCATACGTGGAAACGGACTTCCACGATCCCTCGGCTTTTCGCGGTTCGCGCTGCCTGCGGGTGGATTATGCCGCGGGCGGGAATCTGGAATCGGAACCAGTCTGCGAATTTGTGCCCGTCGTTCCAGGGCGCGCCTACCGCTTGCGGGCCGAGGTGCGCAGTGAAAACATCACGTCGGCGAGCGGCCCCCGGCTGCGGGTGACGGACCCGGAGTGCACCGCCTGTCTGAACGCTGCAACCGGGACCACCGTGGGAACAACACGCTGGCACCCGGTGGCCCTGGATTTTGCCGCCGGTGCGCACACGCGGGTCGTCCGGCTTTCAGTGTGGCGAGCCCGCAGCCGAACCTTTCCCATGGAGATCAGCGGCAGCTTCTGGCTGGACGACGTGTCCATCACTCCACTGAAATCGGCGCCGAAGGAGACAGCTTCAGCAGACTGACCATGGCTACGCCCGCTGTGACGACAACGAGATTGCCGATCTCCGCTGAATTGCCGGCCGCGCCCAGCCGGGCTTCCTCCCTTGTCTTTCGCCTGACGCGCCGGGGGCTGGTGGCTATCCTGCTGGCTGCTCCGCTGGCTTTCGGCGCCGTCGAGCCCTGGGCCTGGGCCGCCTTGCTGATCGCTTCCTTTGTCCTGCTGATGCTTTGGACCCTCGGGACCGTGCGGCAGGGAGAGCTGAAGGTCCACCTCTCGCCACTCTACCTGCCCGCAGTGCTGTTTCTCGGGCTTTGCATCGTGCAACTCTACGGCGGCATCACACTGGACGCCTATGCCACGCGGGAATCCATCTTCAAGCTGGTCATGGTGCTCGTCATCTTCTTTATCGCCGGGCAGGCGTTTGCGCGGGCTTCAGACGATGCGTGGAGTGAACTGGGACTGGCCGTTACGCTCTACGCCTTTGTGCTTGGACTGTTGGCCATCCTGCAGTCTTTTTCCAGCGACAACCTGATCTATTGGAGCGTCAGAAGCCACGGCTGGACCTTTGGCCCTTACGTCAACCACAACGACTACGCAGGGCTGATGGAGATGCTCACCCCCATCACCGCGGGGTATGTTCTTTCGCGCCCGCGCACGGACCCCCGGCGGCTGCTGCTGGCCTTCGCGCTTTCGGTCCCTGTGGCCTCGGTGCTGCTTTCCGGTTCTCGCGGAGGCTCTGTTTCCCTGCTGGTTGAGGCCCTGCTGCTCGGCTGGGTTCTCTGGCGGCGCTCCGGCCAAAGTGGCCACCGGCTGAGATCGATTCTGCCCATCGGATTCGCAGCAGCCGCCCTGCTCTTTTTCTGGACGGCGCCGAACCGCGTGGTCAGACGCCTTGGAGCGCTGGCCAACGTGACCCGCACCACCGAGACCACCTTCGGGCAGCGCGAACTTGCAGCTCGTGACACCCTCCGGATTTTCCGCGACCATCCGTGGCTTGGAATCGGCCTGGGTAGCTTCAACACGGTCTTTCCGCAGTACCGGACTTTTCCCACCGACCTGGGATGGGCGCACGCGCACAACGACTACGCCGAGGCCTTGGCGGAGACGGGCGTGGCGGGCGGTGCGCTGATCGCGCTCTCGCTGGCGCTGTTCTTCAGCCTGGCGTTCAGGAACCTTTCCGCCGGACGGCGGGATGCAGTCGGCTGGATCCAGCTTGGGGCAACGCTGGGGTGCTGCGGCCTGCTGGTCCATAGCCTGGTGGACTTCAACCTGCACATTCCGGCCAACGCCGCATGGTTTGCCGTGTGCGTGGCGCTGGCCGCCGCGAGTTGCGGGCGGCGGAGACATCTTAGTTATCTAGGCTAGTTTTGGCTTGCTTTAACCCCCAAATGGGACGTGTGGAATTTTGATCAGAGATTTTCTGAAAATTGTAAATTATTGCAAATAAACATTTTATATAATTTCTTTGCCGCTGAAATTTTGATTTTTCAAAAAGTTGTTCCAATATGACACAGCGTGTAAAATTTTCCGATTGGATGGCGATTTTAAAATGCTAGCCTTTTTCCGCCGCCGCCCGGCCCTGAAAGGCGGCCCCGCGTGACGCGTGTCCGGCGGCTACTCTCGAGCATTCGCGCCTCCTACGTGCGCTTTGCCGTGACCTCGGCCTGCTCGCTGGTGGCCGTGCCCATCTATCTCCACTTTCTCGGCAAGGAGCAGTACGGGCTCTGGCTCACTCTGCTGAGCGTGCTGATGCCCCTTTCTCTGATGAGCATCGGTTTCCCCACGGTCAGCCAGAACATGCTGGCTGAAGCTCGTGCGCGTGATGACTGGCAGACGGTGAACCGCGTCCTGAGCACCAGTTTCATCTTCCTCTGTGTTGCGGCCGTTTTGGCCTGCCTGCTGATGGCGATGGGGCTGCGGCTGGGCGTGGTGCAGGGGCTGCTGAAGACCGGGTCCGGCCCGGCGGCCTCGGTTGTGCCGGCGCTGGTTTTGGCTCTGGCCGGTTTCGCCCTGGGCCAGCCTTTGCAGGTGTTTCGCCTGGGGTTTCGGGCGTTCGAGCGGGTGGACCTTGAGCAGTACGGG
>JBAUWE010000012.1:0-1734 GCA_049583595.1 Terriglobia bacterium | reverse complement strand
CGGGGCCGCGTGCGCTTTAACCTGTTTGACCCCGTGGACCCGAAGGTGATCTATGTATCCACCATCGGCCTGTGGCGCAGCGCCGACCGGGGGGAAACGTGGCGGCTGGTCTATCCCGCCCCCTCCTCAGTAACGGGCGTGGACATCCTTGACGACGAGGCCGAAGAAAGTATCCTTACCCGGGGCGCTTCCCAGGGTTCCATCAGCACCCTGGCCGTGGACCCGGCGAATTCGAAAATTTTGTACGCCGCCTTCCTCGAAAACGGTACGCACACCTTCGCCACCTCAAAAGACTGGGGCGCCACCTGGCAGCGGGGCGCCGAACTGCCGGGTTACCAGGCGGCGAGCGCCCACCCTTACGGCGGGACCCCGCAGCGGATCTTTATCGACCCCGCTTCCCCGCCCTCCGATCGCACCATTTACTTTATCGGCACCAACTCCATTTCCGTCCGGCAAAACGGAACGTGGCGCAAGTTCGATCCGCCACCCGGCGTAATTACCTTCAACGAATTTACGGGATATACCGGCGGGTTCCCCGGCGGCGGGGGCAAACCCACCTTCTACGTGACTTCCCGGCAAGGCGCTTTTGTTTCCCACGACGGCGGCGAGAGTTGGAGCGGCGTCAGTCTGCCCGGCATTGAAGGCCGCGTAAATTTCCAGGGCATCGCCGCCAGCTACTTTCATCCCGAGTCGTGCTACGTCTCGTATGACAACGGCAGACGCCACCAGCCCAACACCCTTTTCGGGTTCGCCAGGACAACCGATTCCGGCCGCACCTGGACGGTGGCGTGGAACCAGTCGCAGCAGGACCACCTGAAGATGGGGTGGATCGAGAAGCGCTGGGGCCGGGGCCCGAGCACCCCGGACGTGGGCGCGGCGCCTACGGACCCCAAGCGCGTGTTCGGTTCCGATTCCATGCGCATCGTGCGCTCCACCGACGGCGGCGCCATGTGGGAGCAGGTCTATTCACGCCAACTGCCGGATGGCGAGTGGACCAGCACGGGCATGGACGTGACCACCTGCTACGGCGTGCACTTCGATCCGTTTGACAAAAAGCGCATGTTCATCACCTACACCGATATCGGCCTGATGCGCAGCGAGGACGGCGGCAAAGGCTGGCTGACCTCAACCACCGGGGTGCCGCGCCTGTGGCGGAACACCACCTACTGGATCGTTTTCGATCCCCAGGTGAAAGGCCGCATGTGGGGCGTGATGAGCTACGTGCACGACCTGCCGCGCACCAAAATGTGGAACCACCGCTCGGTCTCTACTTATATCGGCGGCATTGGCCGCAGCGAGGACGGCGGGCGCAACTGGACCTGCAACGCTGACTGGATTCCCGCCACCGCGCCCACCCATATCCTGCTGGATCCCCGCAGTCCCGTGACAGCGCGCGTGCTTTACGTGGCGGCGTTTGGCAAGGGCGTTTACAAATCCACGGACGGCGGCGACCACTGGGTGTTGAAGAACAATGGCATCGCAGGGGAAGAACCGTACGCCTGGCGCCTCGCGCAGGATGGCCGGGGCGTGCTCTACCTGCTGGTGGCGCGTCGCAATCGCGACGGTAGCTTTGATAACCCGGGCGACGGCGCCCTTTACCGCTCCGATGACGGCGCCGAACACTGGACCCGCATCCCGCTGCCGAAGGGTGTGAACGGCCCCAACGGCCTGGCCATCGACGTGAAGGACCCGCGGCGCCTCTACCTGGCGGCCTGGTGCCGTACCGTGCCGGAG
>JBAUWE010000011.1:0-1792 GCA_049583595.1 Terriglobia bacterium | reverse complement strand
TCTGCGCTTCACTGTGCGTTCAAATCGACATCGACCTTCCCCTTTCTCCGTCCGAAATCATATTCCATTTCGTGCGGTTCTAGGGGAGCAGGTCAGTTTCTGGATGGTTGAGAATCTTCCTGACAGTAGGGTGGGAAAGCCCTTCCTCTTCAGCTATTTGTACTCCTACGGGGTTTCAACGGTTACAACTTTCAGAAGGTCCTATTTCTTCACCATGACTGCATTCGGGTTTTTGATTAAGGAGCGCCAATCAGTGGTGGAATCGTCGGCGCACTTAAAGTCCTTTTTCATGACGCCGATTCTTTCCCCTTTACGGTTGAAAACAGTGGAGCCTACAGTTTGAGATGGAGGGCAGTAAACAGTCTTATCTTTAAAGCCAATGACGGAGACATTCAGAAGATCTTTCAACGCAGTTAGAAGTGTTGTGGGGTCAAACGCAGCGTCGCAGCCATACAAAACAAAAATCGCATCATCTGTGAATCTCGCTCTAACATCATCCAATGTAAAATCCTGCTTCTTGTAGGTGAAAGACAAGCCCGATGAAGCATAATTGGCGATCTCTGTCTGATCCACATGCGCTGTAAAATAAACATTGGTAGAATCCATATAACCGGTAATACCAATCACGGTCTTGTTCGCATGAGTAAAAAAATTGAGCCGGCTAATGGACTTGTTCTTATATTCAGTAATCATTCCCAATAATGCGATAAAATTGCCCGGCGTATCATTCACCTGAATGCCCGTTATTTCACTGTAGTCGGGATACGAAGGATGCCATTTACCGTTTAGGAGGTATTCCACCTCCGTCTTTTCGTCAATAGGCGGGTTCCATGGATACGAGGTTAATATAGTCACTTCACCATTTACGGGAACTTTTAACTTCGGCCCTGCGGGGGTAGCAGGTCTTTTCGCATTCTTCCCGGAATAAGGCGAGGGAGAATTTTGGCTGTCCGAATAATCCGAATTCGGGTTCTGCGATCCGCTGTAGTTGTCGTTGTCCATAAGCTTCCGATCGCCAACCATGCCCGCTCAAGGGGCAGGCGGGCAGCTTGTCTTTCGAACTCTGCAAGTTGGTATAGCCGTCCGTGGCAACCGTCGAACTGCTATAGTCTCCGTCAGTCAGTCAGTTGCAAACTGCCATAGTTGTTTTCGCCCTCCATTGACGTCAGCTCAATGGATAGGTCGGCAATTTGTCTTTTGGATTGCGCAAGTAAACCAGTTCGGTGGGGACGACAATCTCCCAGGGCGCTCCAACAAACAATGCACCCACCGCATGTTTCAGATTATTTGCGCTCGGATCCGGGTAAGGCTTGTCAATCGTGATCTTCCAGGTGGAATTGTCGCCGGGAGTGGCTTGGTCAATACTTACGATGCGATAGATCTTGAAATTGACCAGGAGCTCGCGATCGATGTCATTGCTGACGTTGAGCGTATTCAGTTGGTCATTGACAAGGTCCCAGTAAAAAGTGCTGTTCGTGAGAGTGAGGACATCGCTCCCCTGAACGGTTTCGATAAGTCCAGGCCTGTCGTTATAGTCGCACTGGTTGGCCTCTTTCAGTTCCTGGATCATCGCTATGTAATCATCGTCTCCGGGAACGGGAGGCTTGCCGGTGGCTCCCCATATCTGCCCGGTCTTGAGGAACCAGTTGAACACATCTTCCATGCCGGGCCGGATAGGCACCTGCACACGCGCTGCGCCGGACATCAGGAATTTATCGAAAAGTGGGTCCCCGGAATCTTCGTCAATCAGGTCAGGCCACTTGCACTTTCTGGCCCACATACTGTGGTAGAA
>JBAUWE010000010.1:0-1688 GCA_049583595.1 Terriglobia bacterium | reverse complement strand
CTTGTCGGACTCCGCCGGATCTGCCCCGGCCTTTTCAGCGGCGTTCGCATGGGAACCCAATTCGCTTTTGAAGATACGCTTGGCAGCCTGCTCCGTCACGGTCTTTCATGCTCGGTGCTTGGACCTTGCCAGGACATCGACCTTCCAAAGGATCTGGCCGCCTTGAAGAAGTCACTGATCAAAAATCCCGCCGCCCGCCGCCACGCGCCGCACACCTGGCGGTATCTTTCAAGGAAGGCTTAAATCGTTGCGTTGGGCTTGGCCCGTAGCGCCAGCGTCCCGCTGGCATTTGGGGAAAGGGCCGCCGGGACGGCGGCGCTACGCCGCTTCATGCCGCACACCTGGCGATTTCTCTCAAAATTAATCTAGTGCGTCGAAAGTTGGATGGCGCATGGACGTGCGGGTTGTGGAGTGCGGCAGCGGAGCTGCCGCCTTTTCGATTCCAAGGCGGTAGCTGGCGCGACCGCACTCCAGGGGCTTGCGGCATAATTCACCGCCTGTTGGACGTACTGCAACAGGTTGACGTGCCATGGACGTCCCGCTCATGATCTGCCGCCCACTGTTTGCCGGGGGCATGGGTGAGGTTGAGCCGCTTGGGCGGCGTCTGAGTCGCCCGGCGAAATCCCGAGCCGCGCGAGGGATCTGGGGCCGAAAAACCTTCCTGAAACGATAGCCCGCGACGCCCAGCGTATGACGGGTTAGTCAAGCACGCCGCTGATCCAACCGGGACTGGCGCAGATGCTCGCCTGGTAGTTTCTGCGTTCTCGCGGAGCCAGAGGTACTCGCTCGTTTTCACTCCACCAGTCCGCTGCGATCAATGCAGTGGCTTGGGCTGCCTTCTTTCATCCTTCATCATTCAGAATTCATAATTATCTTTTCCCCGCCATTGTAACCTCTCTCAGCTGCGTTGACGCAGAGACGAGAACCGCCTCGGCGCCGCCCGCGAAAGCGCAGCCCGGAGCGCCTGGAAGCCGGTTGGCCCGCCGAATCGCGCCGTTCCATAGAATGTGGTATCCAGAAATTGACGGCTCCGCCATACTGGTTGAAAACCTGACACTGGAAGGCGGCGCCGGCTGGCAATCGATTTTTTGCCGGAGCGCTGCCAGGGGCGCAGGAACCAAACAAAAGGGGAATGAGAATGCAGCCATTGTATGATCCGGAAGCCGTACGACCGATGTGGGAGGAGCTTGCGCAATGCGGAGTGAAGCCGCTGCGGGCGGCCGCGGAAGTGGATGCCGCTGTGGCCCAGCCTGGAACCACGCTGATTGTGGTCAACTCCATCTGTGGCTGTGCCGCCGGCGGCGCGCGGCCCGGGGTGACCGAAGCGCTCCAGGGCGCGGTGATCCCGGACCACCTAACCACCGTTTTTGCCGGCGTGGACATGGAGGCGACCGCGCGGGCCCGCGAACTGATGCCCGAGGTACCACCCTCCTCGCCGTCCGTGGCGCTTTTCAAGGACGGCGTCCTGGTGTACGCCTTGCAGCGGCGGCAGATCGAAGGGGTCAGCCCGCAGGCGATCGCCGCGGAACTGATGAAGGCTTTCAGCCAGCATTGCACGCGCCCGGGGCCGTCCGTGCCTCCCGAGGTTTACGGGCAGGTGGTCCACGCGCGGCAGTGCGGGTCCACCATCCCCAGCTTCAGAGGCTGACGCGGCCGGCCGGCGATGACGCATGGACGTGCCGGTTGTG
>JBAUWE010000009.1:0-8247 GCA_049583595.1 Terriglobia bacterium | reverse complement strand
GGTTTCAGGAATTGTAGTGAACGGTTCGGGGGCCGCAACAAAGCTTGCCACTCACGCGGCTGGCAGGTCCCATTCCAGCCCAAACTCTCATGAAGCTCCGGTGCGACAAAGCCTCGCCGAAACCGTCACACGGCGGGAATAAAACATCTTATCTAAGGCCATAACTACAAACACAAAGACCGAAAGTCTCGAGACCCCTGTTGCCCCGGGATATAGATGCTACAGCGCCGCTTCGCCACGTTCTTCGTTCCGAATGCGGATGGCATCCTCGACAGGGTAGATAAAAATCTTGCCGTCACCGATCTTGCCCGTCTTGGCCGCGCCAAGAATAGCCTCAATCGTGGAGTCGACAAGCCTGTCCGGCAAGACCAGTTCGAGCTTCAATTTGGGGAGCAGGTCAACGTTGTATTCGCGGCCGCGATAGACTTCCGTGTGCCCCTTCTGGCGTCCATGTCCGCGCACATCATGGACCGTCATTCCTTCCACCCCGATTTCGTGCAGCGCAGACTTGACGTTCTCCAAACGCGAAGGTTGAATGATCGCTTCGATTTTTTTCATAACCCATTTTCCCCGTTTTCAAGATAAGCTTGATTGCTTTTTGCAGGGCTACGCATGCGCGCAAACACTAAGCTTCAAACGTATAACCTTCTTCTCCGTGCAGCGCCAGGTCGAGTCCCTGAATCTCATGCTCCTCAGGCACTCTAAGGCCGATAACCATATCCACCACTTTCAGGATGATCAACGTGCCGAAAATCGCCAGGCCCCAGGCAATGAGCACGCCCACCAGTTGGTTGAAGATCTGTCCACTGTTACCGTCAATCAGTCCAACCGGCAAAGCTTTGCCCTGGCTGTCCTTGAAAATAGGGTTGATGGCACTTGTGGCAAACACTCCGGTCAGCAGCGCTCCAATGGTTCCGCCGGCGCCGTGAACCCCAAAGGCATCGAGCGAATCGTCATAGCCAAAGCGGCTTTTCACCTTCGAGACCATCCAGTAGCAGTACATTCCGGCGATAAAGCCAATGAGCAACGCGGACATCGGCCCCACAAAACCGGAGGCAGGCGTAATCGCCACCAGGCCCGCAACCGCGCCGGAGATCGCTCCCAGGACGCTGGGCTTGCCGTTGCGGAGCCATTCCGCCACCGACCATCCGATGGCGGCCGCAGCGGCGCCGAAATCGGTAGCCACAAAGGCGCTGGTAGCCAACCCGTTGGCGGCCAGCGCGCTGCCTGCGTTGAATCCGAACCATCCCACCCACAGCAAACAAGCCCCGATGAAGCTGAGCACTACGCTGTGGGGCGGCATGGGCTCCTTGGGATAACCGAGACGCTTTCCCAGATACAGAGCGCAAACCAGGGCGGAAACTCCGGAGGTAATGTGCACCACAGTCCCACCAGCAAAGTCGAGCGTCGGGAAAGTCCCCCCGAGCGCTGCATTCAGGAACCCACCTTTGCCCCAGACCATATGAGCCATCGGGTCGTAAACAATAAACGACCAGAGAATCATGAACGCGATCATGGCACTGAATTTCATGCGCTCGGCAAAAGCACCGCAGATCAGCGCGGGAGTGATGATGGCAAACATCAACTGGAAGACCATGTATGTTCCAAATGGGATAGTGCCGGCATAGGTGGGATCAGGAGCGGCGCCCACGCCGTGCAGAAACAGGTGTCCCAGCCCACCAATGAAAGAAGTGCCGGGAGCGAAGCAGAGGCTGAAACCGACCACCGCCCAGATTACGGTGATCAGGGCCATCATAGAGAAACTCTGCATCATGGTCGCCAGGACGTTCTTCTTGCGAACCAGTCCGCCGTAGAAAAGCGCCAGGCCGGGTCCCGTCATCATCAAAACCAGGGCTGCACAGGCCAGCATCCAGGCGTTGTCGCCAGAACTTTGCGCCTCTGCCACCTCACTCTGCAGCTTCTGCAGCTGGTCAGCCACGGGCGCCTGTGAACTGCTTGCCGACCGCGCGGCAACCGCAGCCGGCGCAGAACTTTGCGCAATTCCCCGCCCCGCAAAAAGCCCGAAAGCAAACACGAACATCGCGACATAAAGCAACCGTTTCATCACAGAACTCCGCTCCTCTATGCAAATTCCCACGAGAGTGCACCCACACAATCCGCGTTCGAAAACCCCGAACCCGGAAGGATCCACGCTGATTTTCCAGACTCCATGAAAGAATGACGACCAGCCCTCAGGTATGAGCCGCCATTATAACCCCGACAGCACAGCCGTCAAGACCTTTGGCAAAACTGCTCGGAACTGAACATTTATGCCATTCCCGGAACAAAAGTCCGCGAGCGAAAATCTTCCTAATCGCTGAGGATTGTGATAGGTTGGCATGTTCGGTGCGCAAACAAAATCAAGGTGTGACCATCGATCAGCCACGGGCATATTCAACGCCGCAGTTGAGGAATGGATCATTCCCAAGGAGGAAAGTAAGTGAGTGAAGATTCCTGCAAGAAGATCGGAAGAAGAGAATTTATGGGAACGGCTGCCGCCGCAGCCGGCTTTATGATTATGGCCCCGCAACTGGTGCGGGGGACAGCCGCGAACTCGGCCATTCGCGTCGGGCTGCTGGGCTGCGGAGGCCGAGGACAGGCGGATGCTACCTACACCGTAGAAACAGGCAAGGCGCGACTGGTGGCGCTGGGTGACCTGTTCCAGGACAAACTGGACGAAGCAAAGGCGCACTATGACAAGTTTCAAAAGGCCAAAGGCATTCCGGCAATTGAGCGAAGGCTCATGTTTCGTGGACCTAATGCTTATCAGGAAATCTCTAATGCAAAGGACGTGGATGCCATTATCATCACGACACCGGCATACTTCCACGCGCAACACCTGGCAGAAGTGGTGACGGCAGGCAAGCACGTTTATTGCGAAAAACCCGTGTCTGTCGACCCCGCAGGTTGCGTCTCAGTGCTGGATTCCGCACGCCGGGCAGAGGGACGCCTGAGCCTGGAAGTCGGGTTCCAGCTTCGCAACGCTCCGCCATACGTGGAGCAGGTGAAGAGAATTCATGCAGGGGCTCTCGGCGACATTGTTTCCGGCGAAGGCCATTATTACGCCACGTGGCCCAAACTACCTGCATGGCCCAACGCTACAGCTGACGAACGGACCATTCGCAACTGGTATTACTCCCGTATCCTGTCCGGCGATATTATCGTCGAACAGAATATCCACGTGATCGACGTGTGCAACTGGGTGCTCAGGGCACATCCCATCGTCGCATCGGCTTCATGCTCGCACAAGGGCCGTCCCGAGCACGGTGAGGTTGCCGGACATTACAACGTGGTTTTCAAGTATCCCAACGGGATCAGCCTGACCTTTGGTTCCACGCAGTTTGGCAACAACCCATGGGAAGTAGGCTGGCGTTTCTTTGGAACCCAGGGTGTTGCAGAAGCACACTATGCCGGGCCGGTGGCCATCTATGGCCAGAACGCCTGGAAGTGGGGTGCCGATCAGGCTGCCGCGAAAGGCGGGTCGAAGCAATTTTCTACCTCCGGAGTTTTCAGTGACAACCTTGCCCAGGCAGACCCGGAAAAGAAACTGTCATGGGTGAACAGCATCGTGAGTGGCAAATTCCATAACCAGGCCGCGCAGGGAGTGGAATCGGCCCTGAGCTGCATGATGGCCCGGCACTCAGCCTACACGGGCCGCGAAGTCAGCTACGAAGCCATGGAAACCTCAGGCGAACGCTGGGATGCCGAAATTGACATGAGCCAGTTTGCCTGATTCGCACCCTTGACGCACCCGCTGCGTCAAGGAACTAAAATGATTAATTGAGTCTGAGGGGGACATCCCACAGGATTCGGCTGGCACATCGCCGGTTGCGTCCCACAAACAATGTCCCCCAACGCTTCGGCGATTCCGCTTGCGAAATCGGCCAAAGAGGGAGACTGACCTTGCCACAGTCATCAAATGATCTCGTGCTTTACCTGTCTGACCTGAAAGCGGTTCTGGACAATCTCCCACTCCGGGAGATCGCCAAGGCGGCGGACATCCTGTTCGAATGTTACCATGCCGACCATACGGTTTTCACGTTCGGCAATGGCGGTAGCGGAGCGCTGGCTTCCCATCTGGTTGCAGATTTCGGCAAAGGGACTCACTTTCCGGGTCCCAAGGAACTGGCCTCGGTGAGGAGGCTCAAGGCCATGGCCGTGACCGACAACATGGCGATGATCACCGCCTGGGCCAATGACACCCACTACGAAGACGTTTTCATGCGCCAGATTGAAAACTTTCTGCAGCCCGGCGACGTGGCAATGGCTATCAGCGGAAGCGGAAATTCCCGCAATGTCATAAAAGCCCTGGACTACGCTCGGGGCGCGGGCGCAACCACCATCGGACTGGGCGGATTTGGCGGCGGCAAGATGAAGGACCTGCTGGATTGTCCCATCATCGTTCCCTCAAACAGCATGCAGCAGGTGGAGGACGCCCACCTGATCATCGGGCATATGATTTTCTTAGACCTTCGCAACCGCATCATTGCGCAGACGGCAGCCCGCCAGCAGGTCTAAGATGTTGTTTTGCGACAAGCCACATCCCAAAAAAGAATGTTGCCAACGCCAGAGGACACAGTGATCCCCTGCCGGGTCTGAAAGCCCATGCGCTAATGCTGACCCATTTCCCAGATACAACGATCCGCTAGTTCACGGCAGTTGTCTGGCTGGTGGATTTCACAATGAACTGGCTGCGTGGGTATTTTCGGGCAAGGCGTTCGAGGCCCCAGAGCGAGGACTCGGACCCTTCGTCTTTGAGTTCCTGGAAGGAGCGAGTGTTAGCATCGTTACACCGAGGGCAAATCATCGTGGGGCGACCCACCACATTCACCCTTGGGCTCTCGGAATAAAAGATCGAATTGAGCGCGTCATGATCGTTATGCATCATGCAATTGTGGCAGACAAACCAGCGGTCCCTGTCAATCTTCCGAAAAATACTCAAGATACTCATTGTAGTTCCCTTTCGCTCCTATAGCCTAAAACGGTGTTGAGCCGTCTCCAAGTCCAGTTTCAAGCACAGTTGCCGGGCTTGCATCCTGAAACGACCGGCATGCAAGCGGGCCATGCTTCCTCCCCGCGAGGCAACCACACTTGCGCGTCGCTTTCGTCAAGCACCGCAAGAAAAGTTGTCGGCACGGGCTTGCCCGCCGGAGGCGCTACCTAGCTCCCTGCAATTATATTTCGAATAGCAGCAAACCCGCCACAGAAACGCGCACGTTGGGTTTTGCTCGAAATAGCAACAGCCAATCCAAATTCACAGAAGGTGCCCTTGAAATTGCTCTTCCATCCTCCGCGGTGGATGGTAGAATGCATCCTTATCTTTCTGCGGCTGGCTACCTTCAAGAGGTGCCGGTATCATCAATCCATAATCAGCGGAGCTAAAATGTCAGATCCTATTCGAATCGGTATTGCCGGAGCGGGTTTCGCCGCGCGGTTTCACATGAAGGGTATTCAGAGAGTTTACGGCGTCCCCCTCGCCGTCACCGGCGTCGTCTCGAATACGCCCGAGTCACGGCATAAGTTCGCGCAGGAATTCCGCGTCCAGGCTTTCGACACCCTGGAGGAACTTTGCGACGCTTCTGACGTCATCGATGTGTGCACGCCCGGGTCGAGCCATGAAACCATTGCGGTTGAAGCCCTGAATCGGGGCAGACACGTCATCATCGAAAAACCTTTCACCGGTTACTACGGCCCGCCGGAAAAAGATGGGGCCGCGTTTCGGGGAAATACGTTTCCCAAGGAGACGATGCTGACTGAGGCGATGGCAAGCTGCCGCCGCATTCTCGACGCCGCCGCCAAGAGCGGCAAGCTCATCGGCTACGCCGAGGACTGGGTCTATGCGCCTTCGGTCCAGAAAGAGCGAGAGATTCTGGAGAAGAGCGGCGGCCAGATTCTCTGGCTGATCGGCGACGAATCGCACAGCGGGTCGCACTCACCCTATTACGGCATCTGGAAATTTTCGGGCGGGGGCTCGATTGTGGGCAAAGCCTGCCATCCGCTCTCGACGGCGCTCTACCTGAAAGCGGTGGAGGGGAACGCCCGTGACGGCAAGCCCATTCGCCCGGCCACCGTCTCAGCCCGCACGCATGAAATTACGCACCTGAAAACTTTTCGGGATGCGGGCATCATTCGCACCGGCTACGACGACATTGAAGACTACGGGCAAATCCACATCACGTTCGAAGACGGAACCGTAGCTGACATCTTTGCCTCTGAACTGGTCATGGGCGGCGTTCACAACTGGCTTGAAGTTTTTGCCAACAACCACCGCACCCGCTGTAACCTGAATCCCATCGACGCACTCACAACCTTCAATCCCAAAGAGGATTTCTTCAAGGATATATACGTGACGGAGAAAATTTCCACCAAGCAGGGATGGAGCCATCCGGCGCCGGATGAAGACTGGCAGCACGGTTATCCGCAGGAGTTCCAGGATTTTCTTGAGGCCTTCCGCGACAATCGCGAGCCGTTGGCCAACGGCGTACTGGCATCGGACAGCATCGCGGTGCTCTACAGCGCCTACCTTTCAGCCGAGCGCCGCGGAACGGAAGTGGAAATCCCGAAAGCGTAGTAGCTACCAGCTACTGCCAGGAGGCATGACGCCTCCTGACCGGAGCAATGAAAACCCGGAACCGGAACCTCACAGGGTCCGGGTAACAATTTTGAGAGAACGCGGCTTGTCCGGGTCGATGCCTTTCAATTCTGCCAGCAGGCAGGCAAAGATCTGCCCCGGAACAATGTAAGGAATGGGCGTATAGACTTCCGGGATGGAAGCAGGAACCCGGATAGCATTGCTCTTTGCCGGAAGCCTCACGCCTTCGGCGGAAATAATCAGCATCTCGGCCCGCAGCTTGCGTACCCGCTCTGCCAGTCGCTTCATATCGCGATAGGTTTTCCCGGGGGGAATAAACAGGATCACCGGGAAGTCGCTCTCAATCATGGCGATGGGGCCGTGTAGAAAGTCCGCTGAAGAAAACCTTTCCGCCACCACATAGCAGGTTTCCATCAGTTTCAATGAAAGCTCAAGAGCGTTCGCATAGTTGAGCCCACGCGCCACCACCACGCACTGCCGCATAAAGCGGTAACGCTCAACGATCTGCCGGATTTCCGGAATGATTTTCAGAGAGTTCGCCACCCACTTCGGAATTTCGCCCACGCGCTCAAGCGTGATGTGTTTTCCAAGCGCAGCGGCTACCAGGTAAAGCATCAGCAGCTGCCCCGTAAAGGTTTTGGTGGCGGCAACCGACCGCTGGGTGCCGGCCCGCACAAAGAAGGCGTCATCCACAATCCCCGCCATGGTTGACTTTGCTTCGTTCGTAATGCCCAAAGTGAAAGCGCCCTGCT
This sequence comes from Terriglobia bacterium, assembly GCA_049583595.1. Taxonomy (GTDB): domain Bacteria; phylum Acidobacteriota; class Terriglobia; order UBA7540; family UBA7540; genus SCRD01. The sequence goes on along the minus strand of JBAUWE010000009.1, from coordinate 903 downwards.
TCCGTGCCGACTTGAGAACAGCGTTGATATCGGTTCCCTCGCCGGACTGCGAAATGCCGATCACCAGCGCGTTTCGGAGATCGAGTTTAGCGTGGTAGAGGGTGTGGATCGAAGGGGCACAAAAGGACACGGGAATGCCCGTGGTGAGTTCCAGCAAGTAGCGGCCGAACATCGCGGCGTTGTCGGACGTGCCGCGTGCGACCAGCAAAATCAGGCGGAAGTCCTGGCGGGACGCGAAATTCTTCAGCTCAATAGCGTGCTTGCGCTCGGCCTCGTAGCAGCGCCGCAGCGCCCGGGGCTGATCCAGAATTTCCCTCATCATGAATGACATAAAGCTCCTTCACGTTCAGAGATTCAGCGCCGCCATTGTCCGGCACAACCCAGGGGCGCATTGCGTCGAGCCACCCACGCAGCCTGGCATAACAATTCACCTTTCATCTTAATACTGAGGCGGGTCAACGCGCGGGAGAAACGTCGTGCGCTCTCCCACGCCGGAACATGTTCTCCGTCCAACGCAGTTTATCCAGGAAGGGCTTTTTCCAGTGCTTCCAGTTCCGGTTCGCCGGGGCCGAGCGGCAAGTTGATCTTGCCGCGCTGGACGGCGGATCGGCAGATGCCCATCATAATCTCAAACCCTTTGTAGGCGCTCTCGCCGTTGCAGGGATGTACTTTGTTCGGATCATCCAGCCAGTCGGCAATCTCCTGGATGTAGGGCGGCATATCGTGCGCGTAGTCCATACAACCGGGACCGGAAATCACGCCGCCGGAATCCTTGGTGATGGCGCGCCAGCCGCCGCCCGTCAGAACCTCGGCAAAGCCTTCGGTGCCCTGAGCCCCGATCCTGCATTTCCGCCACCAGTAATCAACTTCCGGAACGTCTGGAGCGCCGTCGCCACTCTCTAC
>JBAUWE010000008.1:0-3155 GCA_049583595.1 Terriglobia bacterium | reverse complement strand
TGGGGCGACGACGGTTGGGCCTTCATCAAAGGCAGCACTCCTCTCATCTGCTTCTCAATAACGCCTCGCCAGGGGGACCTTCTCCGCAGGCTCCTGGCCCGCCACGGCAAAGTGCGCGTCCATGCGGTGGCGGACACGCGCTATTACCAGGGGGTCTACCCGTACACCACCGGAGTCATCCCCGGCACCGGGCCGGAAGAAGTGCTGGCGCTGGGCCACACGGCTGAACAGGGAGCCGAAGACAACGCCACCGGCGTGGCCGCGCTGATGGAGGCCATGGCAACGCTCAACCGGCTGATTGAGTCCGGAAAGCTTCCGCGGCCGCGGCGTACGATTCGGATTCTGGCCATGCCTGAGATGTACGGATCCATGCCTTACATCGCAAATCATCGCGAGCGGATCAAGCAGACCATCGCCGCCTGGTGCCTGGACACTCCCGCCGGCAAATACGACATGCAGGGCACGGAATACACTTTTTTCATGAACCCGGAAGTCGCCAGTTCCTACACCGACGCTTTTGTTCTGAAGGTGGCCGACGACTATTTTTCCGCGATCCATCGCCTCTGGCATGAGCACCCCTACCTGACGGGCACGGACAGCTACCTGGGAGATCCCACCATCGGAGTGCCAACCATCTGGGCCTACAGCGGCAGTGGCGTGGAAACCCACCACAACAGCGAAGATACTCCGGACCGCGTGGATTCCAGGTCGCTGCGGGATATCTCGATTGTCTCGGCGGCTTATCTCTACTATCTGGCCAACGCCGAGGCTCCGCAGGCCCTGTGGCTGGCGGGAGTAAGCCAGACTCGCGGCTACCGCCAGATGCTGGATGCCGTTTCGCCTTTCATGGACCGCATCGCAGATGCCGGCAGCCGGGAAGAACTGGGAAAGCGTCTCCAACAGTCGCTCGACGAAATCGACTATAAGGTGGGACGGCAGACCCAGGCCGTCAACTCCGTTCTGCGGCTGGTTGCGCCGGAAGAACGGCAGGCGTTGCAAGATTCTCTTGCGCCATTGTCTCAAAATCTCGTCGAGTTCGGAAACCAGCAGGCCGAGCGCGTTCGCAAAGCTGTGGCTGAAAGAGCGCACCTGCTCGGCATCGAGGGTTCCGTCCAGCCCATTGCCGCGCCGGACCCGGAAGCCGCGGTTGCTTCGCAAATCGTCGTTAAGCGGAAAAGATTTGGGACCATCACTCTCGATCAGGTACCACCCGACCAGCGGGAAGGATATCCTTCCGGCGCCTGGGCCCTCGTCCCCATCTCCGCCCTCTACTGGTGCGACGGGCAGCGGAATCTCGAGCAGGTTATCCACCTGACGAAAATGGAAATGGGGCCTGTCCGCTTTGATTTTGTGGGGTACTTCCGCTTCCTGCGCGACCACGGTTTTGTGGAATTCGTCAAAGGCAAGTAGCTCACGCCATGGTTTGCCGTCCACAGGAACCACCGGAAAGCTCGTCATTTTTGTTGTGAGTCCAATTGTACGACCGCCCGGGCGACCATCAATCTCCGACAGGTGTATTTTCGAAAATTTGTGAATACTTACAGGATCTTTCATTGACAGTGAGAAACATCTTGATTATCCTGTCGAGCATTTCGCAATACGATAAATCAGGGTTGGGGGACGAGTCGTTATGGGAAAAGATCTCTTGCCGTCACGCCGCAATTTTCTTCGCACAGCCTTTGGAACCGCCATCGCAGGAAGCGCGCTGGGCCTGCCCGGCGCCGAAGCATTCCCGGGGAAAGCCGTCCCGCAAACGGCGGATTCCACCGTGGTGGCGCGGGTCACACTGGACCACGAGCTTTATGATTACGGCACAGTGGTCAATGGCACCATCTCTTTCCGTCTGCCGCCGGCCGGCCAGACGGAAATCGAATGGATTGACAGCCTGGGCCGTGTGGCCTGGCGTTCGGCTTTTCCGCCGCCTTCCTCCATGGGCAGCCCTCAACTTTTTTCCTTCCGCCTGGTTCCGGCGCTCACCTACCGCAACTGGATTCGGCTGAAGGTGGACGGCGTTCCGCAGGTGGAGGGAGCGAAATTTCTCCTGTCCCCGCCGGCCCGGGCGTGGGACGACTATCACGTGGTGACCTGGGCCCACTACCCTGACGGTTTTTACGATTTGCTGCGCCAGTGCGGCGTGGACGCCACCATCGCCTATCGCAATGGCGAGTTTACAAACGTTCTGGACAACCATTTCAAATTTTACGTCGAGCAGATGGCGTGGGAAGTCTTCGCCATCTACCACAAGGACCAGCCACTCTGGAAGGGCCTGATCGCGAAGGTGATGCAGGACCGGAACAACCTGAAGCTCTGGGTCCGGCAACCCTGCGTCAACGATCCCAAAACCGACGAGTATGTGCGGGAACATCTTCGGCGGTACGTGCGCCAGCACCGCGCTTTTCGTCCGCTCTTTTACAACATCGCCGATGAGCTGGGACAGGCCGACCAGATCAGGCCCAACGATTTTTGCCACTCCGACCACTGCGCCATCAAGTTTGCGGAGTACCTTCGGAAGCTCTACGGGATCCCCGGCCACGTGGCAGGCGAATGGCAGACAGGCCAGGAGATGACGCGCTGGGACGATGAAAGCGTGCGCTCCGGCACGCAGTGGGAGAAGCGCAACCTGATGATTTCCTACACCACCACCGACCGCGCTTTCGACTCCATCGCCCTTGCCGTCTTCCACGCCCGGTATGGCGGGGTCAAGAACTTCAACAAAGAATGGGGCACCAGTTTCCCCGAACCGAGAGGCGTGGGGATGAGCGTGCACGACGAATGGGAACCGGTGATCGGCCTGGTCAGCGACGCGCGTTCCATCGTCAACCTGAACGAGGAAGCGTTGTCCGACACGCTCGGCCCTCTGCCCAAAGCGAACGACCACTGGGGCCGGCGCGCCGGCTGGAAAGCCGTCCAGAAGCCCACCAACTTCCAGACCTGGAGCCAGGTGCTGGATTTTCTGAAGCGCTTCTACAAAGAGCTGGGCGAAATCCATTCCACCGAGGGATGGAATGTTTCCGCCTGGTGCGAGTTCCGCAACTTCATGGACGAGACGTTTGCCGAAGCCGTCCTGCGGGCGGCGCAGGTCTGCAAGCAGGAGGACCCCCACGCTCTGTGCGCCACCGAGGGCGGACAGTGCCCGTTTCCTTTCGGCTGTTACA
>JBAUWE010000007.1:0-2152 GCA_049583595.1 Terriglobia bacterium | reverse complement strand
GTGGTTCTCGACGGCGCCGTCAATCTCGCCTTCAATATTCCCTCCATCTGGAAAATCTGGGGCCCGAGGACCTCCACCTCCAGCAACCCTGTTGCAGACGGATAAGGGCAAGCCTGAGTTCCGCTTTCGGTCAGATTCGGCTGGCCTCGCGTCTGGAAGCCCCTTCGCGATTCATCCCTCACCCACCCTCCTGAAAATGCCGATAAGAATCCTGATCGCGGTATGCACAGGCTCGGCGAAACTTCGGGCGGTTCTGTCTCCACGCACAACTCCCGAATGTGGCTGATTGGGGCAATGGCCGTGGTCTTCATCCTCTCCCTGCCCAATCTACAATACCCCATCGGTCGCGACCAAGCCACCTATTGCGTGATTGCTGAAAACCTGCTGAAGGGCAAGCATCTCTATCGCGACCTTTGGGACAACAAGCCGCCGGGAATTTTCTATCTCTACGTTCCCATCGTCCAACTGCTTGGCCGCGCAACGTGGCTGGTGGGCGCGGTGGACCTGGTTTGCGTTCTGGCGGCCGCGTTCGCCACGTTCTGCTTTTGCAGGCGGTACCTGGGGCCGCAGGCGGGCGCCGTCGCCGCGGTGCTTTATGCCTACTGGCACAACCGCAAAGGTTATATCAATGCGGCGCAACCTGAAGTTTTTATGGTGCTGTTTGTTTTCGCCGCCTTCTTTCTGCTGGCTCGCGACGGGCCCCGCCCAAAGTGGCGAAGTTTCACGGCGGGGCTGGCGCTGGGTGCTGCCTTCTGGATCAAGTACAACGCGCTCGTGTTCCTGCCTCTGGTCGTTTTTCTTCCTTATCTCGACACCCGCCGCCTGGATTTGCCTTCGCCCCGTTTGAGCTTAACCCTGCCCTGGCGTGCGTGGTTTGCCCGGACCGCCGTGCTGCTCGCCGGGCTTGCCGCCACCATCGCCGGAGTTCTTGCCGGGTTCCGGTTTTCCGGCGCGTGGCCGGCCATGAAGGAAGTTCAGTTTCAGGTGTTGCCGCGCTACGGCGCCATGGTCGTCGAGCGAACGCCTCACTACTTTCTCTGGGCGTTGCACCAGGTCAACTTCAACCTGGGAACCTGGCCGGAAGCGGGCGTCGCGCTGGCCCTGCTGATCGCCTGGAGATGCCGTGACTTCCGTCGCTCGGCCCCAATCTTCATCGCCGCCGCATCGGGATTTCTTGTGACGGCCTCGCAGGCGCGCTTCAATGCCTACAGCTTTGAGACCTTCTTCCCGTTCCTTGCCATGCTCTGGGCGTACGCGGCTGTCGAGATATTTGAAGGTTTTCGAACCCTGTCCCGGCAATTCAGCCGGCGCGGCTGGGCTGCCGCACGTGTCGGTGTCTGGCTGGTCTTTATCAACTGCGTTTATTTCCCGCTGCCTGCGCCCGCCATGCGCCAGGTGGAACGCTACCAGGGCCTCCGGAAGTGGTGGCGCAATCCTGAAGAATCCTACGGGAGTTACTGGTGGTCGCTGGGCATTGAGCACCTGGGGGGCGAGTTCCAGACCGTTCGCTATCTCAAGAAGCACTCCTCGCCGGGCGACGAAGTCTACGTGTGGGGAACCGCGCCGCTCATCTATTTTCTTTCCGGGCGCGAGTGTCCCTCGCGCTTTGTCTCGAACATTGGACTGGTTTCGGACTGGGCACCGGCAGCGTGGCGCGATGAGCTTGTCCAAACCCTGAAGGCCCGAAGACCTCGCTTCATCATCGTCGAGCGCCGCGATGCCATCCCCGCCGTTTCAGGAACCACGCTCGATTCCCAGGAATATCTCGTCCGCTATCCTGCTCTGGCCCGCCTTCTCCGCCAGCGCTACCGGCGCGTCAAGGCTTTGAGGAACTTCACCATCTATGCGCGGCTGCAGCGTGTTGCCGCTGGCGGCGCATCATGAGCGCCGAGCAACCCATCCCGTGCAGCCTGGGTTCAAAAACAGGCTCCGGTCGCTGGCTGGCACTGTCGCTTGGGCTGGTTCTGCTGATGACCCTGCCCAATCTCAGCTATCCGATCGGCCGCGACCAGGCAACATACTGCGTGATCGGCCGGGGACGGCTGGACGGAGCGCGGCTCTATCGCGACCTCTGGGACAACAAGCCGCCCGGCATCTTCTATCTTTCTGCGGGCATTGTGAAGATATACGGCCCGGCCATGTGGAGCATCGG
>JBAUWE010000006.1:0-33988 GCA_049583595.1 Terriglobia bacterium | reverse complement strand
CGCTGCTTTTTTCCACCTACCTGGGCGGGACGGGCAACGATGTTGCAGGCGACCTGGCCCTCGATGCTTCCGGCAACGTCTATGTGACCGGAGCAACCTTCTCCACCGACTTCCCGATTACGCCCTCCGCCATAACCAGCGGCTACACGGGCGGCTCCTACGATGCCTGGATCGCCAAAATAGCCCCGCTGAACGCCGCCGGACTGACCGCGGTTCCCAACCCGCTGGTTTTTCCAAACCAGGAGATCCATACCACCAGCACGCCGTCCGCACTGAAGATTGGCGATGCCGGCAGCGCGGCCCTCAGCATCTCGGGGATTTCCGTTACGGGGCCCTTTGCGGAGACCAGCCAGTGCGGGCAGAGCGTCGCCCCCGGCACCCAGTGCACCATCAATGTAACCTTCACCCCCACGGCAACCGGTACGCAGACGGGCACTTTGGTGATAACCGATAACGCCGTGGGCAGCCCGCAGACGATCCATTTGAGCGGCTATGGGGCCAGCGGTGCGGTCAGTCTTTCGGCGTCCAGCCTGGATTTTGGCACCGTGGAGTTGGGCGCTACCAGCACACAAACGGTGACTCTAACGAACCCCGCGCAGTCGCCGCTGGATATTTCCAGCATCCAGACCGGCGGTGATTATTCGGAAACAAACACCTGCGGCAGCGTAGTGAATGCGGGCGCTGGTTGTACCATCAGCGTCAGTTTTACACCCTCGTCGGTGGGAACCAGCGTGGGAACAGTGGCGATCACGGACAGCGGTCTCGGCTCGCCGCAGACGGTTACCCTGACCGGAGCGGGTGGGGCTCCGTTCGCACTGTCGTCGAACCCGAGTTCGGAAACCGTGCTGATGGGAACCAGCCAGGCTCAGTTTACCCTGTCCGCGTCGTCCAGCAGCGGATTTACGGGCTCCATTGTTCTCGGTTGCGCCAATGTGGCCCCCGCCACCTGCGCTTTTGATCCGGCCTCGATTTCTCCCGGGCAATCGAGCACGCTGACGGTGGGGAACCTGGATGCGGTGACCTCTTCTTCACTCAATTTTACGGTGACGGGAACCGTGACGACGGCAACCCAGACAACCTCGACATCGTCCACCACCAGTTCCGGAACAACCACGGCAACCCTCGAGCTTTCGGTGCAGTTTGCGGATTTCAGCCTGGCGGCCTCACCGGCGAGCGCCTCGATCCAGGCCGGACAGACGGCGGAATATACGTTGACGATTACGCCTCTCAACGGGTTTGATGTGCCCGTTTCTCTCGCCTGCAGCGGCGTCCCCAGGGGAACAACGTGCTCGTTCTCCTCATCCACAGTGCAGATACCCGTTTCCGGCTCCGCCCAGGCCACTCTCACCCTGCACACCACGGCGCGGTCTCTGGTCCATCCTCCTGCCAGCGACTGGTGGGGCCGGCCACTTCCGTGGTTCCCGGTGTGGTTCGGGTGTGCTTTCCTTGCCGTTGTCCTGCTTTTGACCGGGGCCCGTCGGCGCCCGCTGGTCGTGGCCATTCGCATCGCGTCAGTGGTCTTGCTGATCTCCCTTGTGATGGCGGCCTGCGGCGGCGGCGCAGGCGGAGGAGGCGTTTCCCCGGGATCGAACGACGGAACTCCCGCCGGGACTTATACCCTGGACATTACCGCCACTGCACAATCGCTCAGCCATGCCGGCAAGGTCACGCTCCAGGTGCAATAGGCAAGCGGGCGGGAGACGAAGGGCAGACAGCGAAAAAGGAATAGTCATCAAAAAAGATTCACCTTACTGTTGTTCCCAACCTTATCTGCCGATGTATTAAGCGAATTGGAAATCCCTCGTTGGCTCCATGGCGCCTGCGAGAGGTTCCTATGTCTGCAAGTGTTTGGTTTCAGGATGGATGATGCAGTGGCTTCGGGCCGCTGGCAGGGAAATTCAGACCACCCGCGCGGCAGGGCTTCTCGACGCTGCGGGTCCGGTTCCGCAGGGAGCATGGCTTATGTTTTGGGGGAAATCAAGGAGACTGGTGGGCCTGGATATTGGCTCCAGTTCAGTGAAAGCGGTTGAGCTGGCCCGGAAAGGCACGGGCTACGAACTGGTAAGCCTGGGGATTGAACCGCTGGGCCAGGATGTTGTGGTTGACGGTTCCATTATGGATGCGCTGCTGGTTTCTTCGGCCATCAAGAAGGTGTTTGCTCAAAACAAAATCAAGGTGAAGGAAGTTGCGACGTCGGTGTCAGGGCATTCGGTCATCGTCAAGAGGATCACCCTGAGTGCGATTGGGGACGCCGAAGTGGCCGCCGCGATTCCCTATGAGTCCCAGCAGCACATTCCCTTTGATGTTTCCGACGTCAACCTCAGCTACCAGGTGATGGGACCTGCTCCCGGTGGAGGCGGGACGGAAGTGATGCTGGTGGCGGTGAAACGGGAAAAGATTCTGAACCACACCAACGTTCTGAGCCAGGCGGGGAGAGTCCCGTTTGTCGTGGACATTGACGTCTTTGCGCTCCAAAACGCTTTTGAGGTGAATTACGACCCGCAACCAGGCTCCCTGGTGGCTCTGCTGAACATCGGGGCCAGCACGATGAACATCAACATCGCACGGGACGGGACGCCGCTTTTTACGCGCGACGTTTCGGTGGGAGGCAACCAGTACACGGACACGCTCCAGAAGGAGCTGGACCTGAGCTTTGATGACGCGGAGCTGCTGAAGCAGGGCCGTTCGCTTCCCAACGTCTCCACCGACGCCGCCACGCCGCACCTTCGTTCGGTCTCCGAGATCCTGCTGCTGGAGATCCAGAAAACTTTTGATTTCTTCCGGCAGACGACCTCGCCGGAAGAAATCCAGGCGATTTATCTTGCGGGGGGAACGGCCAAAGTGGAAGGCCTTCTGGAACTGCTAAAGGAAGAATTCAAAGTTCCGATTGAAATGATGGACCCTTTCCGCCGCGTGAACGTCGACCCTTCGCGGTATGACTTGGGTTACACGGCGGAGGTTGCTCCCCGCCTTTGCGTGGCGATGGGGCTGGCCCTGAGGAGTTTTGACGCGCCATGATGAAAATCAATTTGCTCGGACACGATACTCCCCAGCTAAGGATATCAGGCGGGTCTTCCGTGGCGGCACGCCAGGTCCTGGTGTTTGTGGTTGCGATGGCCGTTTCGATGAGTATGGTGGGGTTTGTCTCCTACTACTGGAGCCATCAGATCACCCAGGAGCAGGCCGCCCTGACACGCGAGCAGATCCGGCAGAAGGAACTGGCATCGGTGAAGGCCCAGAACGTGGAATACCAGAGGCAACTCAAGACACTCGAGGATCGCATTCAAACCATCCAGAAACTCCAGACCAAGCGCCAGGGTCCGGTTGACCTGATGGAGGGATTGGGGGAAACGGTGAACCGAACCCGGAATCTTTACCTCTTGCAGGTGACACCTGAAGGAAACGTGTTGCACATCTACGGACAGGCGACCGCAGTCCCGGAGATCGCACAGTTCATCAACGCGCTGATGAGTTCGCCGAAATTTTCGGACATCAAGCTGAAGCAATACTACCAGGACAACCAGAACGACCGCGTTAACTTCAAGTTCAACCTGGACTGTGTTTATGTTTCGCCTGAGCAGGTGAAGGCTACGGCTGGCGGGAAACCGACCATGGCGGATCTGCCGTCGGGGAATGGAAGGTAAGGGAGGACGCCGTCATGATTAGGAAATTCAACGATTTGTCGGACGGCGCTCAGGCAGCCATTCTGGTTGTTGTGGCACTTGCTCTGGCGGGATTCTCTTTCTGGTACTTCGTGCTGCCCAAATCCAGCGAGCTGGATGCCCTGAAGCTGCAGGTGAAGAGGTTGCGGGCGGAAAATGACCGCAACGAGGCTTTCAAACGCGAACAGACGGAATACCTGAATCGGATTGCGCAACTCAGTGAGCAACTGAAGACGCTGGAGTCGATTGTGCCTGACGCGCCCTCGACGGACGTTTTTGTCAGGTCCGTCCATGACACCGGCACCAACAGCGATGTGCATATCCGGACCTTCATCTCCCAACCTCAAGTGAGCAAGGAACTTTATGTCGAAATGCCGTTCCGGCTGCACCTGGACGGGACCTACTACCGGCTGTTGCATTTCTTTGACCGGCTGGCCCACGGGCAGCGGATCGTAACGGTGTCCGGCCTGACCCTGGGCGCACCGGAGGGGGGCGGTATGGGTTCGTACAAAGTTTCGACCGACGAGACCGTGGGAGCTAATTGCGTGATTACAACCTATTACAACCGGTCTGCGACCGAAACGATACCTAAGGGAAAGATCAAGCCGAAATAGGACGAGGGTATTGCCATGACCAGGAGAACGAAAGGATGTTCGTGGTTAACTCGCGCAGGGGCCTGTCTGGCGGCGGTCTTGATGGTGCTGGCGGGTAGCGTATCCGTCGGCCGCGCCAGCGGCGAGAATGACTCCGGTCGGGATGCTCAGCCTGCCGCGGCTGCAGTTCCCGTCCGAACTGCACCGGAGAAGCAGGGCCGGCAACGCCTGGCCGAAGAACGCGCCATGGTGAATGCTCTGGCGGGGAAGCGCGATCCCTTCAATATTCCCCCTCCGCCGCAGGTGAATGGCAAAGGGGAGGGAATGGATGAGTCGCTACCGCCCGGGGTTCGCGGTCTGGTGATCGGACGTTTGCGCCTGAAGGGGATTTTGCGCGAGGAGGATACGCACATGATGATCGCTGTGGTCACCAACGCTGCGAACCTGGCCTATTTCCTCCACATTCATGAGGATGTTTACAACGGGGTCGTCAGCAAGATCACGCCGGACGCACTCTATTTTCAGCAGAGACGCCTGGATACCCGCGGACGGATGGAGGCCCGGGAGGTTGTCTTGAGACTGGGTCCCGCGCGGCAGGAGGCAAGATGAAACGAGACTATCTATTGGTGCTGGTGGCAATGCTCGCTATGCTGGGCCTGGCCTGGGGGGCGGTGCTTGACGGCAATACGAAGGCTTCGGGGGGCCCGGCGAAGGAAGTTGCCGGTGCTCGATCCTCTCGCGCCGTGAACATGGCAGCAGCAACCCCTTCCGCGGAAGAACCGCTGTTGAGCCGGCTGACCGGCATTTCGATTCAGACGGCGGCAGGCGGAGTGGAAACAACCATTGAGGTTGCAACCAGCCGCCGCACGGACTATCGCGTTCTGTACCTGGAGAACCCGGACCGGTTGGTGCTGGACCTGGAAGGCGCTCAGAACGGAACAAACCGTTGGAGGTATTCTTCGCATTCGCCTTTGCTCAAACAGGTCAGAGTGGGGAAGTTCAGCACTGAATACGGGGGCATTATCCGGGTTGTCGCGGACCTTCAAGGGGACACCTCCTACACTGTCGACCGGCAACCGGCGGGATTCCGCATCGAGTTGACGCCCAAAGAGGGTGGCACGCAGGCAAAGTCGCAGCATCCGGCGGATGCCCGTGTCCGACCACAAGAGCCTGCGGGGCCCGGCACGCCCAAGGCGGTCCCTAAAGTTGCTGCAACCGCTATCCAGCCGCCTGCCAGAAAAGCTGAGAAGATAGCCGCGGTGCGCAAACCTGAAACGGTTGCCGAGGCGCACGTCCCGGCGCGGCCAGTCCGTACAAAGAGAGCGGCCGTAACACAGGAGCCTGCGGTGCCGGCTGCGAAACCGAAGCCCCGAATGGAACGGGAATTTCCGGACGCCGTCCACGCCGCCAAGGCCGCGAAGGTTGTGGCCGCGGCAAAGGATGTGAACCTCAGCCGGGTTGTGGTGCCGGTTTCCCAGACTACAGAGATTTCCAACGGGCCCAGGTATACAGGGAAGCGGATTTCCCTGAATCTAAAGGAAGTCGATCTTAAGGACTTCTTCCGGCTGATCCACGAGGTTAGCGGTCTGAACACTATTGTTGACTCGGATGTTTCCGGCACCGTGACTCTTGTTCTTGACGACGTGCCCTGGGACCAGGCACTGGCTCTGGTGTTGAACAACAACGGGCTAGGCGACCGGCTGGAAGGGAGTGTCCTGCGCATTGCCAAGATGTCTACCCTGACGCGGGAGGAGGAGGAGGTGAAAAAGCTGGGCAACGCCGAGGAGGAGTCGGCGCCTCTGGTCACCGTTTTCCGCCCGTTGAATTATGCCAAGGCGGCCACACTTGCCGCTCTTCTGAAGACCTGGGTGGGCGGGGGTGCGCTGAGCTCGCGGGGCAACGTTCTGGTGGACGACCGCAGCAATACACTGATCGTTTCAGATATTGCCTCGCATATCCCCAGGATCGAATCCGTGATCAAGAAACTGGACACGAAGGCACAACAGATTTCAATTCAGGCACGCATCATTCGCGCCACCTCAGACTTTGCGCGTAACCTTTCGACGGCGCTTTCGTTCGCGCAACGGAATGGTTCCGGAAGCATTGTGACGGGCGGTGCTACGGGCAATGGGGTTTCGGGTGAACCCCTGGCTCCGCCTTCGGTGACGACGGCCTCGGCAGCGGGATTCGGCGTGTTTGTGCTTTCCAACCTGGGCAGGAATTACGCCATCAATGCCGCGATCTCGGCGGCAGAAACCCACGACAAGGCAAAGACCATTTCACAGCCCTCCATTGTGACCCAGAACAATGTGGAAGGAACTGTGATTCAGGGGACCCAGATCCCCATCCAGACCACGATCAATAACACCATCAGCGTCCAGTACGTGCAAGCGTCGCTCCAACTGAAGGTCACCCCTCAGGTGACGCAGGACGGCAACGTTTTCCTGACCATCGACATCGAAAATTCCACGCCCGGCCCGGCCCTGACGCTCGCGGGGCCGACAATCAATACCCAGTCCGCCACCACCCAGGTTCTGGTGCCGAATGGGGGAACGGTCGTTTTTGGAGGCGTCACGGTCCACACCAAGTCGGATTCTTCCACTGGAGTTCCCTTGCTGGAGGACATCCCGGTGCTCGGAAATCTCTTTAAGAGCAGCAACAAGCAACAGAATGACCAGGAACTGCTCTTCTTCGTAACACCCAAGATTCTGATCTAGCCTAACGTCTTCACCGGGACCACATCCCGCAATTCGTAGTAAAATCTATAATTCCCAACGAGGAGGCGAAGGCTTCCTCGTTTTATTTTCAGACGATGAATTCAAACGGAATGCCGCATCCTTGCACGGCAAGGCAGCAGCGCCTGCGGGCGCAATTCGAGCGCAAAAAGATTGCCGCGCTGCTGGTCACCAGCCTGCCCAATATTTATTACCTGAGCGGTTTCCGCGGGAGCGCCGGCGTCCTGTTGGTCGGGCCGTCGGAGAGTATTCTCTGGGTTGACCCGCGATATACGTTGCAGGCGACTGAACAAGCAGAGGGAGTCAAAGTTGTCGAGGCGAAAAGTGGCCTTCTGAAGGAAGTTGCCGGCTGGATCCGAAAGAAGCGGCTGGGGCCTGTGGGCTACGATGACGTGGTTCTCACATGCCGGGAGTTTGCCAGTCTTGAAAGGGTCGGCGGGCCCCGGCGGCGTTGGATTTCTGCCGGCGGGATGGTCGAAGACCTGCGTATCGTGAAAGACCCCGGGGAGATCGATTGGATTCGGAAGGCCGGGAAATTGACCGTCGAGGTTTTCGAGGAGGTCAGGGGGAAGATTCGTCCTGGCGTCAGGGAAAGTGATCTGGCGGCTGAGATTGAATATCGGATGAAGCGGAAGGGAGCCGAAGGCGCGGCCTTTGAAACCATTGTGGCTTCTGGAGTGCGGAGTGCCTGGCCGCATGCCATGCCGTCTGCCAAGTTGTTGAAGGAAAACGATTTGGTTATCATTGATCTCGGTGCTATACTTGGCGGATACGCAGCCGACATGACGCGAACCGTCTATCTGGGAAAACCATCGGTGCGTGTTCGTACGCTCTATAACAAGGTTCGCGAGGCCCAGGAACGAGCCATCCGGGTTGCGCGAGTAGGACGGCTGACAGGCGATGTTGATGCGGCCGCCCGGAGAGTTCTGGAACGGAGGAAGCTGGAGCGGTATTTCACGCACAGCACCGGTCACGGCGTAGGGCTCGAAATCCATGAAATGCCTCGTGTAAGCCGTGGTGACAAAAGGCGGCTTCAGCAGGGGTATGTTATAACAGTAGAGCCGGGTGTCTATCTTGAGGGGTTCGGAGGGGTCCGGACCGAGGATACGGTGCTGGTAACCGGTGGAGAGCCGGAGATTCTGACCCCGGCGTCCAAAGATGCCTGGTTTACCAATTAGGGATTGAATCACAGGGGAAAAATATGCCCGGCAAGAAACCATCCCGCAGCGGAGAAGCACCGCCAGAGCGGAGCTGGGAACTCAAAGATATCCAGCAACTGATTGACCTGCTGACCGAGCGGGAAGTCGCAGAATTTGAGATGGAAAAGGATGGGATGCGGATCCGCATCCTTCGGCAGGCGCCCGCCGGTGCAACGCCTGCGCCTGTCCCGGCCTCCCCGGCAAATTCGAGTGGCGATTTCGTACGGCAGTCTGCTGAGCCGGCTGCCACCCCGGCGCCGGCTGAGACCCTGGAGCCCTCGGCGCCAGAGCCGCAGCCTGAGCCGGCTTCCGAAAAAGTGCATGTTCTGAAGTCGCCCATCGTGGGAACTTTCTTTTCGGCGCCCTCGCCGGACGCTCCTCCGTTTGTCAATGTGGGCGACCGGGTCCACGTGGGCCAGGTGCTTTGCATTGTGGAAGCGATGAAGCTGATGAACGAAATTGAGTCGGAATTTGCCGGCGAGATTGCGCGCATTCACGTTGAGAACGGCCAGCCGGTGGAATACGGACAGCCTCTCTATACCATCAAGCCCTCTTAAGAAGTGAAATTTCAGCGTGACCCGTAGTAGTGAGCCGCCATAGGGCTTGGAGCCGTAGCGACCAGTGTGACGCATGTTTGGAAAGATTCTGATTGCCAACCGGGGAGAAATTGCGCTGCGGGTGATCTGCGCCTGCAAGGAACTGGGTATTCCCACCGTTGCGGTTTATTCGGAGGCCGACCGCTATTCGCTCCATGTGCGGTTCGCGGATGAAGCGGTCTGCATCGGCCCTGCCAGGAGCTCGGAAAGTTATCTCAACGTAGCAGCCATCATCTCAGCCGCGGAGATCACCGGCGCCGAGGCCATCCATCCCGGGTATGGCTTTCTGGCTGAGAATCCCAATTTTGCCGAGGTCTGCGAAACCTGCAAACTGACTTTTATTGGACCTTCGCCCGAGGCGATCCGCCTGATGGGCGACAAGAACCAGGCGCGAAAGCGCATGGCGGAACTCGGCCTGCCCGTGCTTCCCGGAACTGAAGTTCTAGGCTCGGAAGAGGAGGCTCTGAAGGCCGCCGAAAAGATCGGATATCCCGTCATGGTGAAGGCATCGGCGGGTGGCGGCGGGAAGGGAATGCGAATCATCAACTCCCCTGAGGAACTGCCGACACTCCTGCAGATGGCTCAGAACGAAGCTGAAGCGTCCTTCGGTTCCTCGGCCGTTTATCTCGAGAAATATATTCCGTCGCCCCGGCACATCGAATTTCAGGTGATGGCCGACCAGCATGGCAAGGTCATCCATCTTGGAGAGCGCGAATGCACCATCCAGCGGCGTCATCAGAAGGTGCTGGAAGAATCACCTTCCACCCAGATCGACGCTGAGACCCGGCAGAAGATGGGCCGCAAAGTGATTCGCGCGCTCAGTGAGATTGGTTACACGAATGCGGGTACTGTCGAATTCCTGATGGATGAGACCCGCAAGCTTTATTTTCTGGAGATGAATGCCAGGATTCAGGTAGAACATCCGGTGACCGAGATGGTGACCGGGTTAGACCTGGTGAAGATGCAAATCCAGGTTGCTGCGGGGCTTCCGCTGCCCGTTGCAGGAGACACGGTCGGCCTTCGCGGGCATGCCATCGAATGCCGGATTTGCGCTGAAAACCCCGAAACATTCGCTCCGTCGGCTGGCAAGATCACCGGCTTCCATGTGCCCGGAGGCACCGGCGTCCGGGTCGACACCGCCGCTTACGCGGAGTCGATCATCCCCCCTTATTACGACTCACTGATTGCCAAACTCGTGGTTCATGGTAAGGACCGCGAGGAAGCTGTGCAGCGAATGTCACGGGCACTTGAGATGTTTATTATCGAGGGCATATCCACCTCCATTCCGTTGCAGGAAAAAATTCTGGCCGACAAAGATTTCCGTGCCGGCAAATTCGATACTCAGTTTCTCAATCGTTTCAGCCGTAACGGCGTGGGCGGTTAACCTGGAATCGCCTGGGTCCTGACTTATGGATTCTCGACTTCCCCGCCTGTATGCCATCATTGACTCTGCCCAGATGAGGAACCTGGATCCTCTGGATGTTGCCGACGTGCTTCTCTCGGCGGGCGTCCGGCTGATTCAATACCGTGGCAAGACGGATTCCTCGCGCCGCCTGTTTGAAGTTTGCAGCGCAATGGCCGATCGGGTACACGAGGCCGGGGGAATCTTCATTGTCAATGACCGGGCTGACCTGGCCCGGATCACCGGCGCCGACGGCGTTCATGTGGGGCAGGATGACCTGCCCGTGGGGGAGGCTCGCAGGGTCCTTCTTGCAGGCCAGCGCGTGGGTGTTTCAACCCATACGCGGGCCCAGTTTGAAGAGGCCGGGGCCACTTCAGCCGACTACATCGCCTTTGGGCCGATCTTTCCGACGGGAAGCAAGGAACGTCCGGATCCCGTGGTCGGCCTCGACCGGTTGCGCGAGATGCGCGGGCTGACACGCAAGCCGCTGGTTGCCATTGGCGGAATAACGCTTGACAACGCGGCTTCTGTCATCGAAGCTGGAGCGGATTCCGTGGCGGTGATCCATGATCTGCTGGCCGCGGAAGACATCGGGGCACAGGCGCGGAAGTTCCTGCAAGCGCTGGGCTGACGTGTGGCTGCCGGTTCCCACCATCGTTCGGGGATGGTTGTTTCACACAGCTAAAGGATTGGCAGCATGTCTGCGACGGTAGCGAACAACTCTGCCACAGAATCTCAATCAGCAGAGCTGGTCAAAGGGCTAGGCCTGCTGGACTGCACCACGATTGTGATGGGCTCGATGATCGGGTCGGGCATCTTTATCGTGGCGGCGGAAATCGCGCGCGAGGTCGGCTCGCCGGGGCTTTTCCTTCTTTCCTGGGTGGTCAGCGGCGTCATGACAGTCTCGGCGGCGGTGACCTACGGTGAACTGGCCGCGATGATGCCAAGAGCCGGCGGCCAGTACGTTTACCTTCGCGAGGCCTTCGGCCCGCTCTTCGGCTTCCTTTACGGCTGGACACTCTTCCTGGTGATTCAGACGGGAACCATTGCCGCCGTTGCCGTTGCTTTCGGCAAGTTCCTGGGTTTCTTTTTTCCCTGGCTTTCTGAAGCGAACTATCTGCTGAATTTGGGCAGGCTGACGATTCTCGGACATCCAGTGGCCCTGACGGTCTCGACGCAGCAGGGTCTTGCCATCATGGTTCTTCTGGGCCTGGGCGTCGTCAACATTTTTGGTTTGCGGACCGGCGCCTGGATTCAGAACATATTTACCGTTCTCAAAGTGGGGGCACTGGTGGGGCTGGTGGCCGCAGGAATCTGGTGGGAGGCGAGCCACGCCCAGACCCGGGTGGTCCATACAAATTTCTGGGGAAATGCGCACTGGGATACGACGACGCTGACCGTTCTGGCCGTGGCGCTTGTGGGTCCGTTGTTTTCCTCCGACGCTTGGAACAACGTCACCTTTACGGGCGGCGAGGTCAAGAATGCCAAACGCAATCTTCCCCTGGCTTTGCTGATCGGCACGGGCGTCGTGTGCAGCATCTACTTCTTTACCAATGTGATTTACGTCCGAGCACTGCCGTTTGCCGCGGTTCAGCACGCACCCTCAGACCGTGTGGCAACGGCGGTCATGGAAGCCATTGTGGGTTCCAAAGGGGCCGGATTGATGGCTGCCGCGATCGTGATCTCCACGTTTGGTTGCATGAATGGAATGAGCCTGGCAGGCGCGCGCGTCTACTACGCCATGGCGAAAGACCGGCTGTTCTTTGCCAAAGTAGCCAAAGTTCACCCGAAGTACCACACACCAGGCGTCTCCCTGATGGTCCAGGCGGTGTGGGCCTCCCTGCTGACGCTGAGCGGAACCTACAACCAATTGCTGGATTACGTGATTTTTGCCGTGCTCTTATTCTATATTTTGACTATCCTTGGTCTTTTCCGGTTGCGCCGCACGCGCCCGGACGCTCCACGTCCATACCGTGCATGGGGATATCCGGTGGTGCCGATTCTTTACATTGTGCTTGCTTTGATTATTGAATGGGCCTTATTGATGCACCGGACGGGGCAGAGCCTGGCGGGCCTTGGGATTGTAGCGGTAGGAATTCCAATCTATTTTCTCTGGCATAAGCGGAGCTTGCCGGCTGACCGTTAAGAACTATCTGGAGGCGGGATGTCTGATTTGTGGGTGAAGAAGAGTATCGAACAGTTGCGGCAAGAATCCGCAGACGCTGAGCATGGGCTGCGCCGCGTGCTGGGGCCCGTTGCGCTGATCTCTCTGGGTATCGGAGCCATCGTCGGAGCCGGGATCTTTGTCATCAGCGGCGTCGCCGTGCAGCACACGGGGCCGGCGCTGGTGCTCTCCGTCATCCTTTCCGGTATCGGGTGCGCCTTTGCGGGCCTCTGCTATTCGGAATTTGCTGCCATGATCCCGATTGCAGGCAGCGCCTACACCTACGCTTACGCGACCATCGGCGAGTTCCTGGCGTGGATTATTGGCTGGGACCTGATCCTTGAATATGCCGTGGGCTCTACAACCGTTTCCATTGGGTGGTCCGGGTACACGCTCTCTTTCCTGAGGACGCTGCACATTCCTTTCCCGGCGTCCCTGGCCCGCAGCCCCTGGGATCCTGCCATTAACATCGATGGGACCATGGTCCACTCCTATTTCAACCTTCCGGCGTTTTTTATTATTTGCGTGATTACTGTTTTGCTGATTCTTGGCATCCGGGAATCTGCAAGATTCAACAACGTGGTCGTCATTGTCAAGGTGGGCGTGCTGTTGCTGTTTATCGGAGTGTGCGCACTCTATGTTACCAGAGGCAACTGGGTTCCCTTTCTACCGGCGAACACGGGAACCTTTGGAGAGTTTGGATGGAGCGGCGTCTTGCGAGGCGCGGGCCTCATCTTTTTTGCCTATATTGGTTTCGATGCCGTCTCAACGGCTGCGCAGGAAGCGCGCAATCCGGAGCGCGATATGCCCATCGGTATCCTGGGATCTCTGGGGATTTCCACTGTGCTCTACATCGGCGTTGTCCTGGTTTTGACCGGGGTCACGTCCTACACCAACCTGAATGTTCCAGATCCTCTTGCCGTTGCGGTTGACGCCACTTCCGCGCACTGGCTCTCGCCGATTGTCAAGCTGGGAGCCATCCTGGGGACAACGGCGGTGATTCTGGTGATGATGCTGGGCCAGACCCGTGTTTTTTATACGATGGCATTCGACGGTCTGCTGCCCAAGGTTTTCGGTGCGCTCCATCCGCGGTTCCGCACGCCTTATAAAAGCACGGCTCTGGTCGGGTTCTTAGTGGCCCTGGGTGGAGGACTGATCCCACTGCGGATTGTGGGGGAACTGGTCAGCATTGGGACCCTGCTCGCCTTCGTCATTGTTTGCGGATCGGTAATGGCGATGCGCCGAATGCGTCCTGATATCAGGCGACCCTTCCGGACGCCGGCCGTCTGGTTTGTTGCCCCGATGGGAATGCTTGTTTGCCTGGCGCAGATGGTGGGCCTGCCCCTTGACACCTGGATTCGGCTCTTCGTCTGGATGGCCGTTGGCTTCGTCATCTATTTCGGTTACAGCCGCCGCCACAGTCGCCTTCGCCGGGCGAAGAAATAGTCTTCAACAACCGTCGTTGCGAAGACGGAAAGCTGATGCGGCAGGGCTGCCTTGAACCGAGCGAATCTGCAAGGATGGTCTTTTCGTCGTAGCCCTTGTTTTCTGCGTGGCGTCAAAGAAACATTATGTTTTCCCTCGCCTGACGCGCCCGGGAGGGTAAATGCTTGCTTCAGTGTTTGAAGTGCTTATCCGGGAATACCGAGAGCGGCCGATGGCGCGCTTTACGGCCTGGCTGATTGCCTTTGGGGCAGCCATATGGGTGGAGGGCATCATCTCTGGCGGCGCTCCCGGCCTGCTGTGGGGTTTGTTCTTTGCCGGACTGGCCGCTTCTGCCGGCTACTATGTTGTCCGGCTTGTCGGCGCCTTCAAACACCACGTCCTGTGGCACCTTCGCCGAAGGCTGGTTGTTACCTACATCTTTATTGCTGTCGTTCCTATCGTTCTGATCCTGGTTCTGGTGGGGCTGGGTACCGTCATCGCTAACGGCCAGTTTGCTGCATTTCTCGTGACCCTGAACGTCAATAACCAGGTTGAGAAGATGGAGCAGTTGAACCGCATTGTTGCCCACGAAGCCTACGTGAGCCCTGCGCAGACTCCAGAGCAGTTGCTGGACCACTTACAGCAGTTCTACGTGCAGCAACTTTCCCAGCATGCGGCAAGCTACCCGGGACTTGAGATTGTGGTTCGTGTGGACGATCGGGAGCGGGCGTATTATCTCAACGGCAATCCGGTCTCCAAGGTGCCGGGCATTCCCCCCTGGTTCAAATCGGAAGAATTTTCAGGAGTTGTTGTGGATGGCGGCAGGCTGCTTCTGCGGGCCGCCGACCAGGGTGACACGCGCGCCGGGAAAATCACCATGATTTTGTCCGAACCGTTCAGCCCGCAACTGCTGGACCAGTTGGGGCAGGGCATCGGGCCGCTTGGAGTTATTGAGGCAAAAGTGGGCGAGATCGTTCCGATCCAGCCTCTTGCGGGAAGTCTGCCTGCAACCACGGGCATTGAGCCTCAGGAACAGGTCATCGTGCGCTCGAATTCTCTGCACCTTCCACCGGCAGCCAGTTTTCTTGATATCGACGTTTTCGGGACCTCTTCGTTGAAAGTTCTCCGGTGGGATGCGACTCCCATGCAGTATCTTTCTGAGCCCGTTTTTGTCTACGTGACTTCCAGGCTGTCCATTCTCAGTCGCCATTTGCTGGCTACATTGGGTCGATATTCCCGGATCTATCTCACTCTATTTCTGGTGATAGGAGTTGTTTTCCTTACGATTGAGCTGATTTCGCTGATTGCCGGAATCCGGCTGACGCGGACGATTACAGGGACGGTCGACAGATTGTACGAGGCAACGGAGCATGTCCGGGCGGGCGACCTTTACCACCGGATCAACATGCCGGCGCGGGACCAGCTCAGTTCACTGGGTGGAGCTTTTGACGACATGACGGAATCGCTGCAGAGCCTTCTGCGCGAGTCTCGGGAAAAGACGCGCCTGGAGCATGACATCCATCTTGCACGCGAGGTCCAGGAACAATTGTTTCCTACAGCCGCGCCGGAGGTGCCAGGTCTGGAACTTTACGGTATCTGCCGGCCAGCGCGGGGTGTCAGCGGTGATTATTACGATTTCCTGCCTGTGGGGGAAGAAAGGGTCGGATTGGTGCTGGGGGACGTCAGCGGCAAAGGAGTTTCGGCAGCACTGATCATGGCCGCCATCCAGTCGTTGATTCGGACCCGGCTCTACAAAGACTCGTCAGACGGAGAAGCTGATTCTGAGCGCTTCTCGACGGCCCGCTTCTTCGATGTGTTGAATCAGCAGATGGTTGAAAATACGCCCGAAGAAAAATATGCGACCTGCTTTTACGCCCTTTATGATTCGGCCACCCGCCAGCTTGTCTATACCAATGCCGGCCACCCCGCGCCGGTTCTTCTCCGGAATGGAAACGTTGATCGTCTGGACGCGGGGGGCACGCCGCTGGGACTGATTTTGCCTGCTTCCTACCGCGAAGCGAAGGTTGCACTGGAGCCTGGGGACACTCTGATCGCTTTTACGGATGGCTTTACGGAGAGCGAAAACAACTTCGAAGACCAGTTTGGCGAAAACCGCCTGATCGAAGCTGTGCAGCGGTCCCGGGGTGGTCCGCTACCCGCGCTGGTGGATGAAATATACAGGAGCGTGGAGGAATGGACCGGTGGCGGCGAACCGCAGGACGATATGACTCTGATTATTGCCCGGGCGACGCCTGCCTGATGGCCCCTGCCGCTGTTGTCCATTCACCGATTGTTCAGTAAACTGAAGTTACTGCCCCGCTGGTTGACAGTTTTTCTACTACAGGGAAGTGAGGGCCTGGCCGATGCTTAGTGGGATCGGCGACCCGCGCCGGCTGTCCATGCGGCCCCGGGAGGAATGAGACAGTGAAAGGCATTCGAACCGCCGGCCTGATTTTTGCGGCCCTCATCGCTCTGATCGGCGTTGGGACAGCGGGTTTCCATTTCGTGCAGGGATGGGGCTGGTTCAAGTCCCTTTACACCACGCTCATGACCGTTTCCACCATTGGGGCGGGCCCGGAAAATGAGCTGAGCGGCCGGGGTGAGGTTTTCAACGTTATTCTGATCCTGCTGGGTGTCGCCACCGTCGGCTTCGCGATTGGAACCCTCACAAAGGCGGTGGTAGAATTCGAGTTGGGTTCATTCTTCGGACGGCGCCGCATGGAAAAAGAACTTTCAGCCCTGAAAAATCATTTCATCGTTTGCGGCGTGGGCCGCGTGGGGCGCCGGGTCGCGTCTGAAGTTGTGGCCCGTAAATACCCGCTCGTCATCATTGAGCGAGACACGGAGAGAGCTTCATGGGCCCTGGAGCGGGGATACCCCGTCATTATTGGCGATGCCGCAAGCGAGGCCGTTTTGCGAAAGGCGCGCATTGAAGCCGCACGCGCCCTGGCCAGCGCCGTTACTTCAGACGCGCAGAACGTCTACATTGTCCTCACGGCGCGCGGTATTGCGCCGCAAATCCCAATTGTGGCTCGCGCCAGCGAGGAGGATGCGGAATCAAAGCTGCTCAGGGCCGGCGCGACGACGGTGGTTTCTCCTTACAGTTACGCCGGCCAGCGCATGGCACGCACCCTGACCAGCCCTCATGTTCAACGGTTCATTGATATGGCGCTTTCCTCTCTCGGCGAAACCAACCTGGAGATTGAAGAAGTCCAGGTGGGAAATACTTCCCGGCTCGCGGGGAAGAATCTGGAGGGAGCCAATATTCGTAAACGGTTTGGCCTTATCGTGCTGGCAATCCGCCATCAGGATGGGCAATTGGATTTCAATCCAGATCCAACCTATGAGATCATCGCCGGCGACTATCTCATCGTCATGGGTAATCTGCAAAACTTAAGGCAACTTGAATCCCAGGCAGGCGTTAAGGAATGAAGATCCTCACAGCCGCCCAAATGCAGGATGTCGACCGGGCAACGACAGAGCGCTATGGGGTGCCCAGCCTGACGTTGATGGAGAACGCCGGTCGCAGCGTGGTGAAATTTGTGCACCAGCGATTCTCCCCGCTTGAGGCGCAGGAGATTGTGATCCTGTGCGGCCATGGAAACAACGGGGGCGACGGCATGGTGGTGGCGCGTATGCTGCGTGAACTGGGCGTGGAGCCGCGTGTGCTGCTGCTGGCCGACCCTGAACGCCTGAAAGGTGATGCTGAGGTCAACTATAAACGCCTTGCCAAGACCGGCTTGCCTTTAACCGTGCCGGACCACGCTTCCTGGGAGGAACTCAAGGGCAAATTGGGCAATGCGTCCCTGGTGATTGATGCGATCCTGGGAACCGGGCTCTCCAAGCCGCTGGGCGGATTTCTGCTTGAAGTGGTCAGGGATATCCCTGGTGTATTCCCCAAGGCCAGGGTTGTCGCGGTTGATCTGCCCACCGGAGTTGCCGCCGACAGCGGCGAGCTGATGGGTGAGTGTGTGCGGGCGGATGCATCGGTAACTTTTACGGCTCCGAAGATTGCGCACGTTTTCCCTCCTGCTTGTGAAAAAGTGGGCGAATGGGTAGTGAGGGCTATCGGCACGCCGGCGGAGGCGCTGGAGACCCATCCGGACTTTTTTCTCAACCTTCTTGAGCCGCACGATCTGGAGTGGCTTGTCCGGCCGCGCAAACTCGAGGCCCATAAGGGCAATTTCGGCCATGTGCTTGTCCTGGGTGGTTCTGTCGGGAAAACGGGCGCTGCGGGGCTGGCGGCAAAAGCCGCGTTGCGTGCCGGCGCGGGATTGGCCACAGTGGCCACGCCCGGAAGTGCCCTGCCGGTTATCGCCTCACTCGGCATGGAAATTATGACGGAGCCTCTGCCGGAGACAGATTCCGGCGCGATTTCGCTGCGGGCCCTCAAGGAAGGGCTCCTCGACAGGCTGATGGAAGGCAAGTCGGTGCTGGCGGTTGGCCCGGGCCTGGGACGGGAACCTGAAACAATGGAGCTCGTGCGGGAGGTTGTCAACCACCATGCCGTTCCGATCGTGTTGGACGCCGATGGATTGAACGCGTTTGCCGGATGCATTAAGACGCTCCAGACGGCAGGGAGAATTCGTGTGCTGACGCCCCATCCCGGTGAAATGGGGCGGCTTGCGGGTCAAAAGACTTCGGAAATCGTCGCCCATCGTCTGGATGTGGCGCGCGAGTTTGCAAGAAGACATGGCGTGCAGCTTGTTTTGAAAGGCTTCCGGACACTGACGGCTTCGCCGGATGGCCAGGTGTGGGTGAACCCGACCGGCAACCCCGGCATGGCGACGGGAGGCTCGGGGGACGTGCTGACAGGTATTTGCGCAGCCCTGCTGGCCCAGTATCCCGACCGGTTGCCAACGGAAGTTACTGCGGCCGCCGTTTATCTCCACGGGCTGGCGGGTGATATTGCCGCGCGCGAACTTGGCGAGGCTTCCGTGATAGCCGGTGACATCCTTGAAGCACTGCCCAGGGCGTATCAGGAACTGAAACGACAACTGCACTGCTGAATTGCTTATGGAAGCTGACAATCGGGTGTTTCAGGAGCGAGCCTCGGGCGTCCGGAATAATCGATTGGAATTTGTAACCCACTCGGCGGAAGAGACCATCGAACTTGGTGCGAAGCTTGCCCGGAAATTGCCGCAGCCCTGCCTGCTGGTTCTGGAAGGCGAACTTGGCAGTGGCAAGACCACTCTAGTGAAAGGGATTGTCTCGGGTCTCGGAGTTGCGCGACAGGAGGAGGTTACAAGCCCTTCATTCACGCTGGTCCACGAATACGGAGCGGAGCGCAAAATCTACCATGCCGACCTCTACCGGGTGGAGGGTGCACGGGAGCAGGCAACTCTTGGATTGGAGGATTTGATGGAGCAGGAGGCCATGGTCATCGTAGAATGGGGAGAAAAGCTGATGGATCAGGATGTAAACGCGCAAGTCAGAATCCATATGGAGTTGCTGGAAGATGAAGACCGCCGCATCACAATCGAGGGTCTGGGAAAGTAGCGCAGGTTACTTCAAAGCGTACGGCCTGGTACCGCTGGCTGCGCTTTTGTTGACGGCGTGTGCATCGACTCCACAGACCCGTTATTACACCCTGCGCACCCCGCCACCGCCGGCTGCTGCAAGTGCAAAAACACATCTTGCCCTGCAGGTCGAGCGATTTGAGGTGCCGGATCTGTTGCTTGACAACCGCATTATTTATTACACCTCACCCACCGAGCTCAACTTCCATGAGTATCACCGGTGGTCATCAGACCCGGGGGACATGCTGAACGAACTGGCCATGAAGTTCTTTGCCGGGACCGGGTTGTTTCAGCAGGTCTATGCCTATCCCGCGCCTGTCCATGCGGACTACACCTTGCGCGGCAGGGTGCTTGACCTCGGCGAACTGAGATACGAAACAGGCGGAAACGGAAAATCTGGAGGCGTACAGCTCGGGCTGAAACTGGATCTAGTGCAGACACAGCAGAACAAGGTTGTCTGGTCGGAACGGTTGGAACAGAGGGAGCCGATTCAGCAAAACAACGTGCAGGGCGCTGTTAACGCGATGAATATTGCGGTCGAACACCTGCTGCAGAATGCCTACGGAGGCATTTCCCGGGTCGTGGAAAAGGAAGTTGCGCAGAAACAGCAACAAGGGCAAGCTCAATAAGTGGAGGAACCGTAGAACATGGTGACACAGGCTGAACCCGCACGATGGGCGCTGATTATTGGATCTTCGAGCGGCTTTGGAGAGGCTCTGAGCCTTGAACTGGCGCAATCCGGTCTGGACGTTTTTGGTGTTCACTTTGACCGCCGTTCGGCACAGGAGCGCATTAACGGAATTGTGGAAAAGATCAAGGCTGCCGGGCGTGACGCCATGTTCTTTAATATGAATGCCGCCGATGCCGATAAACGCGACAGCGTGCTGGATAAGATGCAGGAACACTGGACACAGCGCGGCGGAGATCATTGCGTGAAGGTCTTTGTGCATTCGGTGGCGTTCGGTTCGCTGCTGCCCTATGTTACTGAGGATTCCAAGGACCAGTTGACACAGGCCCAGATGGAAATGACCGTGGATGTGATGGGCAACAATCTTGTTTACTGGGTTCAGGAGCTGGTACGGCGGAAGATGATGCGATCCGGTGGCCGTATCTACGGCATGACAAGCGCCGGTGGTCACAGCGTCATCCCGAATTACGGAGCGGTTTCAGCGGCCAAGGCGGTGATGGAATCACATATTCGGCAACTCGCCTATGAGCTGATGCCTCAGGGAATTACCGCCAACGCCATTCAGGCTGGCGTGACCGTGACGCCAGGGTCCAGCAAGATCCCAGGCATTGAAAAGCTGGCCGAGTTTGCCAAGCTGCGGAATCCCGGCGGCCGATTAACCACTCCGGAGGATATTGCCCAAACCGTTGCCGCCCTGATGGACGACCGGACCCAATGGATGACCGGAAACGTCATCCGTGTGGACGGCGGCGAAGATATTGTGACGTAACACGTCGGCAGGGGTCTGCTTCCTTCGAAAACATGACGTCAGGGGACTTCTAATCCAGTTTGCGAATTTCATTCAGCACTTCTGAAATAGGCGCCCGGATTCGGTAGTCCGCCGCTTGGTGCAGCCAGCGGATGGTCCCTTTCCTGTCAATCAGCACAAGCGTGGGAGTGTTGATGGCAGCACCATTCTTTCCCTTGTACACGGGCGAACGCGTCCCGTATGAATCCATCACCTGATCATGCGAATCCGATAACATCGCAAAGGGAACTTTCAGTTTGGCTCGTGTTTCTCTTACCTGCTCGATGGGATCAACGCTGATGGCCAGGACCTGAACGTCGAGGTCACGAAGTTCCTGGTGGTGTTTGACGAACTCGCCGAGTTCGGCCATGCAGTAGGGTCACCAGTATCCCCGGTAAAAATCAATCAGTACATTGTGGCCGCTGAAGTCCGACAATCGAACAGTGTTGCCGTCCGCAGCCGGAAGGGCAAAGTCCGGAGCCTTTTCACTGACCTTCACTCGAAGCGGCGGCAATTTAATTTCTCTGCCGGATGCTGTGTTTGCGAGCCCCGGCAAAAGGAGCAAAGAGCCTAAAAAGATAGCCACCGCCAACCGCACGGCTGGCACAGCTTGTCCGCGCATGAAGCCCTCCTTACATGTCCCTGCTATTCGGGAAATCCGCTACGAGCATTTCACAACCCTAACAGGCGGCAATAACGGATTGCAAGGAGTGTTTGCGACGGTTTGAACATTGCAAGTGCAAAGCGATACCTTTTTGACGCTTTCCATGTGATTTGATAGCATAAACCATTAAGTGCTTCTCTGATGTATGGGTCATGCCAAAAGATCGAACTTCCCCACGAAAAGTGATACTGGCGAAACCTAGAGGATTTTGCGCAGGAGTTGAGCGTGCGATTGATGTGGTCAACCTCGCGCTTGAACTTTACCAGTCTCCTGTTTACGTCAGAAAGCAGATTGTCCACAACCGGTACGTCATCGAGACCTTGTCGAAGAAGGGAGCGGTCTTTGTGGATGAGGTTGACGAAGTGCCGGATGGCGCGCTGCTGATTGTCAGCGCCCACGGTGTTTCCCCCGACGTTTTCCAAGAAGCCCGGCAGAAGCATTTGAACGTTATCGATGCCACATGTCCTTTGGTGACGAAGGTCCACGCCGAGGTCAAGCGCTTTGCCCGGGACGGCCTCTCGATTATTTTGATTGGCCACGAGGGCCATGACGAAGTGATCGGGACGATGGGTGAACTGCCGGGCCGGATGCAACTGGTCAGCACCGTGGAGCAGGCGGAGCAAGTTCAGGTCCCAAACAGTGAAAAGGTTGCTGTTACCACGCAAACGACCCTGAGCGTGGATGATGCCAGGGCTATACTCGACGTTCTGAAGCGGCGCTTCTCCGGTTTAGTGACTCCTTCCAGTGGCGATATTTGTTACGCAACACAGAACCGACAGGCGGCTGTGAAGCTGATCGCAGAGCAGGCGAATGTGGTTCTTGTGGTGGGTTCAGATAACAGTTCGAATTCTGAACGCCTCCGCGAAGTTGCAGAGGCCTCCGGTGCGCGATCCTATCTGATTGACAACGTCTCTGAAATTCAGGATGAGTGGTTCGAAGGCGTGGACGTCGTGGGCATAACCGCCGGCGCATCCGCCCCGGAGAAGCTTGTCCTGGATGTTGTGGAATTTTTTAGAGAGATGGGCGTTCAGAAGTTTGAAAACCTTGAGGCCATGAGCGAGCAGGTGGCGTTTGCGCTCCCCTCAATCAGTTTTCAGGAGTTTGCACAAGACGCTGGCAATCCCGCAACTCGCCATTAGGGAAACCCTTCCCCAAAAGCGTACCGTGTTCCGAACACATCGGTAAGGGGTGGAACGTATTTCCACGTGACATCTAGACGGTCTTATCCGGCGCATCGCAGAGGGATTTGAGGGGGCAATCGATGCACAGTGGCTTGCGCGCCTGGCAGATCTTTCGCCCGAACCAGATAACTTGATGCCCGAAGGTAATCCAGCGGCCTTTGGGGACAAGTTCTATCAGATCCCGCTCTACGTTTTCGGGTGTCTTGCCACTGGAGAGTTTCAGCCGGTGTGCAATCCGGAAGACATGCGTATCCACCACGACCCCGGTGGCAATTCCAAAAGCAGTTCCCATCACAACATTTGCGGTCTTTCTTGCGACGCCGGGCAGGGTCAGCATCTCATCCATGCTTTGGGGCACCTTGCCTTTAAAATCTTCGACGATCTTCTTCGCGGCCCCAATGATGTTCCTGGATTTGTTCCGGAAAAATCCGGTGGACTTGATGTCTTCCTCAAGCACCTTTTGGTCCAGGCTGGCGAAATCACGGGGGCTGTGATACTTCTTGAAAAGACCTGGCGTCACCTTGTTGACGCGCTGGTCGGTGCATTGGGCTGAGAGGATGGTGGCAACCAGAAGCTGAAAGGCGCTTTTGTGAGTCAATGCGCACTCGACGTCTGGGAATAACTGGTCGAGCGCCGCAAAGATCTTCTTCAATCGCTGGGGTGACCTGTAGCCGACAACCTTCTTTGTGGCTGTCTTTTTCTTCGCCGGCTTCGCTTTCCTGATGGCAGTGGATTTCATGAACCTCTCGTGACAGCGGATGAGGGATTTCCAAATTGATTATAGGAAGCGGGTCTACTTCAATCCAGCGTTTTCAGCCGAAATTTTTGCGAACGATGACCAGTCAAGATCCCCGCCGTTGCGCGCAATGGCGGCGAGTATATGGTCGCGGACCAGACTGGCAACCGGCATGGGCGCCCGGGCGTCCGCTGCCGCAGACAGCACAAGGCTCACGTCTTTCAGTCCCAGAGTAAGTTTAAATCCAGCCGGCAGGAACTGTTCCTTGGCGATCAGGTTACCGTAGGTCTTGTAAACCGGGGCCGCAAACAGAGTGCTGGTCATGACTTCAAGAAATTTCTCGGGCTCAACTCCGGATTTTCGGAGCAGAGCGTAGGCTTCACCCAGAGACTCAATGACAGAAAGGATGAGGAAATTTCCGGCCAGTTTGACTGTGTTGGCGTTGGATGCCTCTTCTCCCACGATGAAGGTGTGTTGACCCATGGCATCAAACAGCGGCTGGCAACGCTCAATCATTTTGGCCGGGCCCGCGGCAACAACGGCCAGCTTTGCTGCTTCCGCGGCTTCGGGGCGGCCGAACACCGGCGCTGAAATAAATTGATTTCCGGCTTCAGTGTGTGCGCGAGCGAGTTCCTGGGCCAGTGCAACGCTGATGGTACTCATCGAAACGTGCACGGCGCCAGGGGCAAGCCTGGGAATTAGCTGCCCGTCGAAGACGACAGCGCGCACCGCCCGGTCATCGGCCAGCATGGTGATCAGGATATCGCTGCCGCAGGTGTCGGCGGCCTGGCCTGCGATGGTTGCTCCTTCCGTGCGCAGGCTTTCCGCGCGCTCGCGGGTGCGGTTGTACACGGTGACCTCATGGCCCGCTTTCAACAGGTTACGGGCCATGGGAAGCCCCATGTTGCCCAAGCCGATAAATCCAGCCTTCATCCTTTTCCCCCAGTTTTTTCTGATTCGCCGGATCAGCCGCCGAGCAGGTCCAGCATCTCCGGCAGGTCACGGTGGATGCACGTGAAGATCGGAGTGTCGCGTAGCGTGTAGTTGCTGGCCTCGGCGTGACGCAACTCCATCACGAGATCCAGGAAATGGTCAGGCTTGTCGCTCTCAAAGGCCACCACGAACTCCTGGTCGTCCAGGCCGAACGAATAGGTGGTGTTCAGGCGGACCGTGGGGAATCGGTGGCCGATCTCAATGTGCTCATTCATCATCCCCTGACGGGCATGCTGTGTCAGCCGGTACCAGGCTCTCGTTTTCACGAAGGGATACACAAACAGATAACGGAACTTGCCGGGCGTCAGCCGAAGCCGCGTTCCTTCCTGGTCATCGTGAACGTGATCGCGAACGTAGGTTGACCGCTTTGTCATGGCGAGATAGGAGTACGGGGTGGTCAAATACTTGCCCAGATCAGTCGCCAGCAACCGGGCCGTCATCTCCTGAAAATCCATCAGGTTGTAGCTGATGCGCCACAGCATAAAGTCACAGTCGCCACGAATCCCCACCAGCGAATAGGGAATGATCAGCATGTCCGGTTCATAGCTTTTGGCGACTTCAATGAACTGGGATTTGCCGCGTTTTCTCTCTTCCTCTGGAAGCCTTCGCCAAGCGGGATCCACTTTGTAATATGCGAAATTCACGTACTGGCGGCGATTTTCTTCGCGTTTGGGTTCTGTTGTTTTTGCATCAGCCAAAGTATAAAGTCCTCCTCCAAAAAGTCCGACCCCTCATCCTGAATATACGGGTCTGAATTGCAGATGATTGCCCCAGCCCACAGTGCTCCAAGTGACCTTTCAATATAGCACGGATCATATTGGGCTAAGAACCCGGTCGGATTCCCTGTGGTTCAGGTCAACTCGTGAAAAGAGAGTCTTGACAAGGGGGGAGGGGGTTCGTTTGGAATTCTGGCCTGTATGAATCGAGCGGATGGTCCGGCCTTTCGCAGGCTCAAGGGGCCTTTCATACCTTGGCCGTCACCATCCGCTCGTTATGGAGGGGACCCGACGCAGTAAAAAATCGGATCGGTCTTACGGATTCAGGTTCGCAGACGCCTGTCCCTCAGCTGGCCCCTGACGGGCGCTGGTGGGCATCTGGGGAACCATAACCGTCAGGTCAACCCGCCTGTTAAGTTCACGTCCTTTTCGGGTTGTGTTGGGTCCTGCAGGATCTGACTCACCGTACCCCATGCTATAGATTCGAACCAAGGGGATCTTCCCGTTGGTGGTCAGGTAACGGATCACGGCGTTGGCCCGCTTCTGGCTGAGTTGCAGGTTGTATTGCTTGGAGCCCGTCTTATCCGTGTACCCCTGAATCTGAATGACGTAATGCTTCAGGGCGCTGACGTTTTGGGCAAGTTGATCGAGGCGTTGCATATCAGTATCGGTCAGCGTGGCCTTGTTCAGACCGAACAAAATGGTGGCCCGCTGGTCCGCCTGATAATTGTCGAAGTTATCGACCATTTCCTGTGCCTTATTGGCTTCTGCCACACCTTGCTCTCCCACCTGGCGAGCCTGCTGGGCGTGCTGGTCAGCCTGTCCGGCTGCTTGGTTGGCTTTTTCGGCACTGTTTCGCGCTTCCGCAATTCCGGCCTCTGTCTTGTCGTCGAGGTTCCGGATGTCCTGGGCATTTTGTGCCGTTTTCTGGTCTACTTTCTGATCCACTTTGGTGATGCGCGAGTCGAGCGGCGTTGTAGTGTTCTTAACGTATTTCCTCGTGGCGATGCAACCCGTAGTTAGCAGTAGCATTGGACCCAGTGCCACGACCATAATTCTAGAGAATGTTTTTACATTCATAATGTTTTTCTCCCCGGCAGTACTAAGTTGCTACGCTATCCCTTACAGCATTCTGGCTTCCAAATTCTCAAAAGACAGTAAGTGCTTTTGAATGAGGTAATAAATTTGAAAGCGAGGCCCCGGAAATGCTGTAACAAGTAAAGGGCCATGTAAAATTTATCTGGTGCTAGGCAGTCTGGATCCGCGCCGGGGTACCAACGAAGGTCTGCAAAATAGGTTCCTTGAAGCTCGATAATGCCTCCATTGGGGGCTTCTCCGAGGGCAGAAACGGACAATCCGAGGGGCGTTGGCCTCAAACGATTGAAATACAGATGGTTAGCATTCAGATAACTGTGTGGGTTACCCTGCGAGTGGGTCATGTTTGCTGCGGCGGCCTGACCCCTGGTTTTGCCGGACTGGTTACTCTCCACCAACCTTAGCCTGGAGGTAGTCGAGCAGTTTTCTAAAAGCCTCGCCACGATGCGAAACCTCGAATTTCTCCTCCATGCTCAGTTCGGCAAACGTCCTGTTGAGCGGGGGATAGAAGAAGTAAGGATCGTAGCCAAACCCTCCCGTTCCCTCAGGCTCATTCTGGATCAACCCATCAACCCGGCCTTCAACGACCGTCAGGATCGCTCCACGCTGTGCGAGGGCGATGACGCAGGCATAGTGCGCCGTACGGTCCGGGGGCGGAATGCCGGCCAACTCCCGGAGAAGTTTCTGGTTGTTGGCTTCGTCATCGGCTTCGGGTCCTGCGTAACGGGCGGAATAAACTCCGGGTCCGGACCGCAGAGCATCCACCAAGATGCCGGAATCGTCGGCGAAGACCATTCCGTCTGTCCACTGGCTGTAGTAGAGCGCTTTTTGGCAGGCGTTTTCTTCAAATGTATCTCCGTCCTCGACGCAGACGGGCAGGTTCTCGATGCCCGGAAGAAGCTCCACTTCCATCCCGCGGACCTCGGCAGCGTGCCTGAATTCCCGCAGCTTCCCGGGATTTGTTGAGGCAAGATAAACGGTGAGCATCACAGAGCTGGAATGTGAAAAAGTGTTGATATTGGGTTCCCTCGCCTGTTCAGAGTTCCTTTGGACACGTGCCTGTTGAGCATCGCCGGGTCCACCGTCAGTGGAAGACCGCATCAGGCCCCCGAAGCCGGCAGATCGAGATTTGCAATCGACTTCTGCATTTCAATCAGTTGCTTGATGGCTGGCCGGGCCAGTTCAATCAGTCCGGCCAGATCCTCGTTGCTGAAGGGCTGTCCTTCGGCGGTCGCCTGGAGTTCCACAAAACGGCCCGCGCCGGTCATCACAACATTCATATCGACTTCGGCGCTTGAGTCCTCAGCGTAATCGAGGTCGAGAAACGTTTCTTTCCCGATGATCCCCACGCTGATGGCGGCCACAAAGTCGTTCAAAGGAATTTCACGAATCACTTTCTGATCCCTGAGCTTTCTGAGCGCAAGTGCAAGGGCGACCATGGCGCCGGTGATGGATGCGGTGCGCGTGCCGCCGTCGGCGCGGATGACGTCACAATCAATCCAGACGGTCCTTTCACCCAGCTTTTCCAGGTTCATAATGGCGCGCAATGACCGGCCAATCAGCCGCTGGATTTCCATGGTCCGGCCGCTGGGCCGGCCGCGAGTTACTTCGCGGGGCGTCCGCGTATCCGTGGCGCGGGGAATCATGGCGTATTCACTTGAGATCCAGCCCTTGCCGGTTCCTTTCAGGAAAGCGGGCACTCCTGAGTCCACGGAAGCGGTGCAGATCACCTGGGTTTCACCCAGGCGAATCAGCGCCGATCCCTCGGCGCTGGAAATGAAGTCCGGAGTGATTTCGACCGGGCGAATCTCGGACGCTTTGCGGTGGCTGGCGCGCACGAGCTTTCCGTTGGAATAGAGCAGGCCCGAAAGCATCTTGGGTGTTGAAGACATGATTTCTCCTGTTTTAGTGTGTCTGAGCAATTAGTGACGGCTCAGGAGCGAAACTCCCGGTCAGGTCAATGTGCCCATCCAGGGTTTGAACTTCCTGGCCCTGAACAAGGAATTTTACTTCCTTCACCTGGGTAATGTTGGCGCACAGCGAGTCCACAATCGAGTAGATGGCCAGGCTTTCACTTTCGATTCCCGGCTGAAAGTCCGCCAGCGCCTCCTGAGAGAGGTCGACGATGGCTGTCCCATCCGGCGCGAGGAAAACGGCCCTGATGGTTGTGGAAGGCGACAAGGCCGTGCCGTGCCCCTGGTGCGAACCTTCGATGAGAGCCAGCAGAATCTGCCGGATGGCTTTGATGTTGTCCGATGAGACCTTCAGGGAGCGCGTTTCAGGCAGCAGATTTCCGTCCGCGAGGGAAGGAAAGTAGAGCGTAATAACCTGGGCCTGCCCCCCGGATTGCTGCAGGGCCGCTTCATTCAGCTGCGTTCGCGCTGTCTGCTCTGACCGCATGCTCTCAGTGGTCGGGGCAATGTGGCGCCGTAGTGTCATCAGGTAATAAATTCCCACCCCCAGGACGACGGCAACAACAAGGGTCAGGATTAACGCACGGCGAGACATGGTTACCGTTGTCCCCCTTGTAAGCTTGCCACGGCCTCGACGACCGCGGCAGCAATTCTCTGCTGGAAGGAGGGGTTGGTGAGCGGAGCGGAATTGCTGCTGGGAGTAAGGCTTCCAACTTCAATAGCGACGGCAGGAGCGGCGATGCTCCGCAGAACCCTCAACGGAACTTCCATGGGCGGAGTTGAAGTAACTTTTGTGGTTTTTTGCAGGTCCTGCTGGAGGCTGTGAGCAAGACGAATGCTCTGGTCCATATAGCGGAGCTGGACTTTGTTCCAGTTCACGAAAAGGGACTGCGGGTCCGAGCCGGGGGCCATGGCCAACGGTGACGAGGGTCGGTAACTATAGACCACGACGCGTGGATTTGAGGGTCCAAGATCGCCCGCATGGAAGGAAATGAAGGCGATGGGATGGGCGATGTTGGCTTCGGCGGCTCTCTGGTCAAACCCCACATTCACGTCGCCATTCCGCGTGAGAACCACCCTGTACCGGCCGGTCGCCTGGAGCGCTTTTTGCACCTGGCCTGCCAACTGTGCTGTCAGGTTCTTTTCCAGCAGGCCGTCTTTACCCTGCGCTCCCGTGTCGGTCCCTCCGTGTCCCGCGTCCAGCACCACGGCAGGCAGAGAAAGGTTTGGGACTGCCATGGGAGTCACCATCTGGTTGGGGATTGCCACCGGAGGGGTGGTTTGAGAGGGACGTGCCGGCGCCGGGGGCGCCGGAAGCGCCGGGGTCTGTCCTGCCGTTGTTGCCCCGGGTTTCATGATGTTGGCCACGAGGATCTTTCTGCCTTCTCCGAGTTTGGGGTAGAAGTCAAAACCTGCTGCCGAGGGCGTGACAATCAACTTCGGCTGGCCGTCCTGATCGTCAAACTTCACCTGCGACACGTACGGATTGCGGAACTGGAAATTGGACTCGATAGGTTCGATGGGACTGTTGCCGAGGTATAGAATCCACTTTCCATTCTGCGCTGCCGTGTGCAGACTGACCGGGTCAGAAAACTGAATGGTGAGCTGCGCGCCGTCCTGAAGCGGCGACAGGTGGAGCGTAAAAGAATTCGGCTTGATTCCACCCACAAAGATCCGGTTCTCACCCCGCTGGTATTCCACGGTCTGATTGATGAGCGTGGGCAGAATGGTGGTCACAAAATCAACCGGCACCATCCACTCTCCAGAAAGAAAGCGCGCGGGCTGGGCCAGTTTGAGCCGGGCATTGTTCAGCCTGACGTTGGGATTGTCCTGGCGCAGCCGGATTTGCGTACTGTTAAACCACACCTCCAGGGACTTTCGCCTGCTTTTCAGGCCGCCGACCTGGCCAAAAAGATTCAGAAGCCGGAGGACGGGGAGGTACTGGGCGTTGCCGTAATTTCGGATTGGAAGAATGGAATGAGACTTGGGGAAGTAGAAGACAAAGTTCTCGCTCCGGCCAAGGCGCGGAGCCCACAGCAGAACCATTCCGATGGTGACGGCAAGCATTGGCCATCGGAAGCAACGGACCTTGCGTTTGTTGTGTATCGCCAAGGATTTCACGCGCCGTGGGGGCCCGGTGGCGGGGGCAACCTTTCAAACCATCCGTGCCAGCCTGATATTTTAGTCGAACCTTTCCCTCGCTGGCAATTGCGCGAGCGGAACGGCCGAGGTTCCGTTTGACCCAACGATGGCATTCTCCCTCCGTGTGGCGAGACAACCTCGCCGCCAGTCGATTCAAACCGTGCTGCCCATCTGCTAATGCGCCGGGCCGAGGGAATAGTTATGAGCATCGCCAAATGTCCCTACTCCAATGTGGACGATAGAGACCCACCTTTCCAGCTTGTGGTGTCCTGTCCGGTGCAGCCAGTAGGCCGCGCCGACGGAGAGCGCCGCCCCCGCAACCTCAATGCCGGCAAACAGCGGCTTGTTGTCCACAATGCTGTTGGTCAGCAGCACCTCTTTGTTGCCCAGCCGGCGGAAGTGCTGCGTCGAAGTGTAATCCAGCGTTCGTACCGCCGCCACTCCCGCAAACAGCATCAGGTTGGTCCTGTCAAAGAAACGATGGGTCTTCCTGTTAAGCCCGGCTGGTTGCACTTCCACCTGGGGGTTCAATTCTGCGTGGGGCTTTGCCCGTTCCTGCTGCGACTTTAGCAAGGGTGGTGCTCCCATACCCAGGGTAAAAACCAGAACAGCCGCCGCGGTTCCCGGCCATCGCCGGCCTCGCGGGCAGCGCTCCGCTAATCTGCTGATTCCATCCTGCAACCCGCGGCGTTGGATTCTTGTCACCGCACCACCATCACGCCGTGCGCCGGCAGGTACAGGGTGGTCCCGTTGCCCGTGACGCGGGCGGCGGAGGTTCCAAACAATTCCTTGTATTTTGTTCCCATGCCTCCCAGGCCGGTCAAGTGGCAGGTGACCGGCAGTTCTGTGAAGTTGGCAACGCCAACCCGGTC
The DNA here is from genome assembly GCA_049583595.1 of Terriglobia bacterium. GTDB lineage: Bacteria > Acidobacteriota > Terriglobia > UBA7540 > UBA7540 > SCRD01. The sequence goes on along the minus strand of JBAUWE010000006.1, from coordinate 2,906 downwards.
GCGCATGGGAAAGACAGCGACCCGCGGCGGAGCATCGAGCGACGTGGGCACAAACTCTGCCACTGAGGCCCGCAGCTTCCTGAGCGCCGCGCGGGTTTTCGGATCAAGTTGGGTGATCTGGTCTTCCGAGGTGACGTAGGCCAGTCTTGGCAACTGGTCTGAGAAAACGATGATCCGCCCGCTGCCCTCAGAAACCCGCTTCAATAGCTGATCCTTCCCCAGAGCGATCCTGTTGTCGGGCGCCAGGCGAGGGTCAGCGTTCAACCGATGGGCCAGCGATTCGCTGACGAAGGCCGTCCCGCCGTCTTGCAGAAATTTATCGAGTTCCGCGACAAAGTCCGTATCGTCCAGCGCGTGGGCCGTGAACAGCGCCGCTCGAGCCTTTGCGGGGAAGTGGGCCGTGGGCAGCAGCGGAATCCCCAGCATACCAATCTGGTCAAAAATATACGGTTCGTTGCCTGGGTCACTCGAGGGAGGCTTGTAAGCCGGGATACCGTCCCAGTCACCCGAAAGCTCTGCCAGGCTGTTGAGTTGCTGCCGGTGGTCGGCCAGGGCCTCGGCCTGAGGGCGGTACTTATCGGAATCAAGTTCACCGTAGTGGAACAGCATCACCTCCGGTGCTCCGGCCAGGACGGTGACGTAAGCCTGGTCCAGATAAAACGTCGGGTCGGTGCCGTAGGGATCGAACCAGCCACCGCCTTCCTTGGCGCCAGCAACATCGGCAAGCCAGCGATAGAGGAAGAAGCCCCGGTACTGCTGTGTATGCCCCCATTGGTTTGAGCTGGGGTCGCGGAGTTCGGTGCCCACCCAGATGCGGTCATAGAGCGCCGATTCTTCGTCCACCACATAGCCGCGGTTCTGGAAATTGTCATACCACTGGGGAAATTTCAGGATGATCTTGACCTTCGGATTCACGGCCCGCGCCGCGCCCAGCACGTTCTTCCGGCTCATCTCAACCATCAGCTTGTCGCGGTACTGCTTCCAGCTCATGGAGCCCTTCGCCGCCGCGCACTCCGAACACTCGCAGTCGGTGAAGAAGAAATCATCAATCATGATTTCGTTGAACAGGCCGGCGGCGTAGCGGAAGATTTCTGCCAGATGCTGCTGGTTGCGGCGGTTGGTGTAGCAGGCCGCGACCTTCCACCCTGTTGAAGGTTTGCCCAGTCCAGTGGTGGTGACGCAGCCGGAAACCTGCAGGCCGGCATGGCGGAAAAAGTCTCGTGAGGCCTTGAGCGTTGCGGCGTCAGCCTGATAGCCGTCGCGGAAAACTTCAATGTAAACCTTGGAGATGCCCATGCGGCGGCAGAACCCCAGCGCTTGTTCACGCCCGGCGGGAGTCGCGAGACGGTCGCGAACGTCCTGCGCGGTGAAGAGCGTCTCCCATTGAGTCGCCCGGGCAATGGGCACGCCAGCCAGCAGCACGAGCAGGCCAAGAACCGCCAGGCGGAAAAAACGGCCTCTGTTGAATCGGTTTTTGAAAGCAGACACTGTTGAGTCCTCTGAGTACCAGGAGTTAGCGACAATCAATCATCGCTGCAGGCGGGAGTGATCCCGAATCCGGAAAGGACAGAGAAGAATAGCACCACGCGCCACGGCCTGCAACGGCTGAGGTATCGGTATTCCCGCCGCGAGTTGACCGCCCGGTGCCCTTGCTGGTAGAAGCGTTTCAGCCATTTTGTTTCATGACATGCCGGCTTTACGGGGGAGGGAGTTGTCAGCCATGAGTTTTCTGAAGGGAATTTTACCGGCCCTGTGTTTTTGAGCAGCACCGTCCGGTTTGTTTTCGGTTTGTTTTTTGGCTAGCCTTTGTTTTCAATAAGAAGCTCCGGTTTGTTTTTAGCTTTGTTTTTTCCACAGGTACGTGTTTTCAACAACTTCTCCGCTTTGTTTTCCGGTTTGTTCCGGTTTGTTTTTCAGGTCCAAACCTTTATTATCAGTAACTTCTCCGCTTTGTTTTTTAAAAAATGTGTTTTTTTGTCCCACAATTTTAGGGACAAAATAGTTGACCATTGTTTTCAGCTGCTTACGGACATATTAGAAGTCCATCCAGACTGGCTAAATTGGCCGCCATAGCCCCCCGCTCTTGCAAAAGACTACCACGCTAGGCCACCGACTGTCAAGAAAATTCACCGGTCTTCGAGCATCTGCGCGACGCGCGCGGGGTCGGAGGTGGGGAGTTTGCAGGTGTAGTTTTCGCAGACGTAGGCGGTGGCTTTGCCGTCGATGGGATGCATGCCTTCGATGAAGGGAAGCCAGGCGGAAAGCTGCTGAGTGGCCGCGCCGTCCACCAGGAAGAGGACTTTGTTGGGAAGGTACCGCTGGTTCACCACGCGAAGCAGCGCCTGAGTATCCTGCCGTGAGAGGTCGCCGGCGATGACGACTTGCCGGGGTTTTGAGAGGGCGAAGTCCACGGCGGAAATCATCTGGGGCAGGGTTTCCGGCGCATGCTCGATCTGGCGGCTGAAGGCGCCGAAGACCTGATCGGCCTTCTCGCGCCAGGCGGGGCGGTTGGCCATTTCCGCAAGGCGCAGCAGGTTCATTGCGGCGATGGAATTGGCGGAGGGCTCGGCGCCGTCGTAGGCGTCGCGCAATCTCACCAGGATGGACTTGTCTCCCGGCGGCGTCTGGAAGTAGCCGCCGTTTTTGTCGTCCCAGAAGAGCCGGTCCTGGGTTTCCTGCAGGCGGATGGCCCATGCGAGATCGGGGACGCGGAAGGAGGCTTCATAAAGATCGAGCAATCCCTGGATAAGTCCCGAGTAGTCTTCGAGAAAGCCGTTGATGCCAATATCGCCCTCGCGGTAGCGGCGCATCAGCGTGCCTTTTTGCGGGTCGTAGAGTTTGGACTGGATAAAGTCCGCGGCGCCCTGCGCCGTTTGGATGTAAGCGGGCTCATTGAGAACCTGCCC
>JBAUWE010000005.1:0-1637 GCA_049583595.1 Terriglobia bacterium | reverse complement strand
TAAAAATCCTGCCGATGTTTAAAAGTAAATCGGATGAAGCCATTCTCAACCTGAAGGTAAAAATCATCCATGACATCATCCGACCTTTGAAATATGGTGCCTACCTCAAAGAACTCCTGGTTAATTGCTATATTATAGCGCAGCATGTTGATAATATAGAGTCTGAGGAAATAGAAGGGGTGATCATCGAGGGGATGCCGCCGAATTTGCTGCTGCCTACCGCGCACCACGTATTTGAAGATCTCAAGGACCTCAATAAATTAAAAGCTAAGGAAAAACCGAGTGCGGTCCTGCAGCGGCGGCATGAGGGGGTCAAACGCATCATTAAAACCTTGTCGCGCAGACTGATTCAGCTGAAAGTAAAAGGCGCGCAAAGCTTTCTGGAGGGGCTGCACAACAGCAACGTATTGGCTTTCAACGAGCTGCCGTCCGATGTGCAATACCTCGTCAATACCATGAAAATAGTGCGCGATGTGAAGGCGCGTCTCAATATTTACATTAATTGGGTATTCCAGCGGTTGACCCCCATAGATGCAATCGTCATGTTGAAATGCTTCCGCCGGGTGATACCGATCGTTCTTGAAGAACAGAATTGGATGGTGGCCTTCAAAATCACCCTGGCGGTCAACAAGGTCAAAAACGAAACGGATCTGTATTCACCCAAAAATAACCTGCCGGCCAACCCGTTTTATTTTATATTCAAAGATGGGTCCGACATGTTATCCAACGCATACTTGACGGTATCGACCACTTCACGCTTGGAGATTGATCAAATCGTTCGCCGGTTGGGCAGCAAGGGTCTGGATATTTTAAATCTGATTCTCATAAAAAGTGAAAATTCCGATGTGCGGACCGATGCGATGGAGACCGTTGTGAGTATGGGTGAAAAAGCGCGCCTCTGGAGTTTAAATGTCCTCCATAAAAACGGCCAGGATGTCGGAACTCTGAAGAACGCGTTGGCGATTATGCGGGAGGTGGGCAAAGCAAATGCGGATACCGGATTGGTCAAAAAATATGCCGACCATGCCGATCCTCAGGTTCAGGAAGAATCCCTGCACACCCTCATCAGTTTCAATGCCGAGGATCTGGAATCGGTTATCATAAAGGCCTTGACCAATCCGGATGACAAACTGCGCTGGCGTGCGCTTACCGCTCTCGGTAAATTGAACAGTCTATCCCAGGAGGCGATCGCCCAGATCCTGCAGATCATAACTTCCGATCCCCCGGATGATGACCAGCAGACGTCAGCCCACTGCCGCAAAATTGCCCAACTGATTCAAGCACTAGGGGCTTTAGATAACTTTCCGGCTCTGGACCACCTCGAGGAAGCAATTCTCAAAGTCGTTCAGAAATCGGTTGACTCCGGCAAGGGACTGATCACCCGTTTGAAGCTGCAATACCCCACCCCAGATCAAACCACCATTCTGATCGCCGCCTTCGCTACGCTCGGTAAAATTGGATCTGCGAAGTCCAACGATCAATTAGCGAAATTGGCCAAGGGCAAATCGGCCATCGCCCTCGAAGCTCAGAAGGCCATTAAACTAATCGCGGCGCGCCATACGAGAACTGCAGCGGCTGGGGCTGCGCACTGATGTGCTTAGGGCTCACTCAAAAATAACTTCACATTTTATACGCCG
>JBAUWE010000004.1:0-5026 GCA_049583595.1 Terriglobia bacterium | reverse complement strand
GCCCGTCATTCCGAGGGCCGATGTCCTTGATCGGCCCGAGGAATCTGCATTATTTTCAGTGCACAGATCAAAAGCAGATTCCTCTCCCGCTCTGCGGGATCGGAATTGACGGGGTCCAAGGCATTGTTCAGCAACTTGTCGAGAAGTTTCCGGCGGTGGTCGATGGGCACCGCCGAATGCGCCGGAATGGCGTGGAGCACTCGCACTGAGGATTGCAAATATAGTCACAACGCTCGTTTGTAGCGCCGCCGTCCCGGCGGCAATTTTTCAGGGCCGGCAAGATGCCGGCGCTACGGAAGGGATGGACATTCGCGTCGCCGGGAGCTAACTTGTTAGCTTAACGCGAAGACACGGTGGTTTTGGGATTGGAGGCCGGATTGGGGTGGCCAGGTTTTGTCACGACGTAGGGTGAATCAAGTTCCGAAGGGCTCGCTGATCACCTGCCAAGAGGTTATCTCTATTTCAAGGGAGTAACACAATGTCATCCAGGAAAATTTCAGTTGGGTTCAGTCTGGTGCTTTTCTTCGCCCTGGCGCAGGTGGCGCTGGCAGCGCAGGTCCGGGTGTGGGAAGGGCCGATCACGATTCCAACCTACCTGATGGGGCCGGATGATCCCAACCCGCAGTTTCCGCTGGTGAACAGCCATAATATCTATCCCTACACGCAGCTCGATGATCTCACGGATAATCGCCAGCCCAAAGCCTGGAAGGCGATCTTTCTGGAAAACAAATATTTGAAAGTCACCATCCTGCCGCAGATGGATGGCCGGGTTTATTCGATTTACGACAAGATTGCGAAGCGTGAGGTCCTCTACCGTAACAACGTGGTCAAGTACGAGATGGTCGGGCTGCGGGGCGCCTGGATATCAGGCGGGATTGAATGGAATTTTCCCAACGGCCACAACACTGACACGGTTTCGCCGGTGGCCTCGCGCATCAGCGAAAATGCGGACGGCAGCGCCACGGCGGTGATAGGTGATGTGGACCAGGTGAGCGGCATGCACTGGGAAGTGGCGTTGACGCTGCATCCGGATACGGCCTACCTGCAGGCGCATGTGACGCTTTTCAACTCGACGCCGGTGACCAGGCTTTACTGGTGGTGGGCGAACAGCGCGGTGCCGGCCACCGACGATTTGCAATTCTCCATTCCCATGCGATGGGGTACCACCATGCGGGAGGTCCGAACTTACCCGATCTGGCAGGGCACGGACTACAGTTGGTACCGGAACTGGCACCATGCCTCCGACCTTTTCGCCATTGGGGTTCACCGCACGTTCTTTGGGGCTTACTACCATAAGCCGGACTACGGAGTGGTCCAGGTGTCCAACTACCGTAAGGTGCCGGGCAAGAAATTCTTTACGTGGGGCAACTCGGGCGACGGCGATGTCTGGGTCCCCCTGCTGACGGACAACGACGGCCAGTATTGCGAGATCCAGGCGGGACATTTTCGAACTCAGGGGCTCCGGAACTTTATGCCTCCACAAAGCGTGGAATCCTGGAATGAGTATTGGTATCCCGTTGCGAAATTGGGCGGTGGCTTTGTGGAAGGGACGCGGCAAATGGCCATTAACGTTGTCTATCCGTCCTCGAACGCCGCCGGGAAGTCCGTTGTGCTGGCGGTGAGCCCTGTCGCTGTTTTGCGCGGCGCCAAAATTGAAGTGAAAATGGGGTCGGAAACGCTCAAGGATTTTTCGCCGGTGTCATTTGAGCCGCTGGCGACCAAAAAATTTACCATCCCGGTGGCAGATGTCGCGGCTGCCAAAAAGCAGCTGGACGTTACCATCAAGGATGCAGAAGGGAAAACGCTGCTGCACTGGAATGCCGGAGAGCCGATTGACGGCAACCCGGATCTGTCGGTAAAGACAGGTTTGGAAAAGGTTGACCGAAGGCCGGATCGGGAGTTGTCAACGGATGAGCTGTTTCTGCGCGGCGTAAACGTCGAGAAGAAAGGGCGGTCGCTGGAAGCCGTGCGGATCTACAAGGAAGTGCTGAAGCGGGATTCCGGGTATGTTCCTGCGCTGCTGAAGCTGGCGGAGGCGGATTACCAGGCCGCAGATTTTGCGGGCGCCGAAGGCTTGATCGCCAGGGCAAATGCGCGCGACGACGAGAACCCGCAAGTCCATTATTTGGCTGGAGTGATTTATAAAGGGGCCGGGAAGCTGGGCCTGGCAAAAGACGGCTTCTGGTATTCCCTCCGGTTTGGCGGCGCCAAAGCTCCGGCGCTGGTTGAACTGGGCGAGATTGCCATCCACCAGAAGGATTATGCCGGGGCGGCAAAACTGCTGCGCAGGGCCGTGCAACATAATCCCGACGATGGCGTCGCCTTGAGCGACCTGGCTGTGGCGCTGCGGCTGGGCGGGCACTTTGACGAGGCTTCTAAGGTAGCCAACGAGGCCGTTGCGAAGATGCCGATTCTGCCTTATGCGCTTGCCGAAAAGTGGCATACGGAACAGGCTCTCAGGGACAACGCTGCAATCGAAAAGGCGGCGGAAGTTTTCAAGAAAACGGTGGGATACAGGTCGCAGGGGTACCTGGAAGCCGGAGCGTGGTATCGGCGCTTGGGAGATCTGACTTCATCGGATTTCTTTCTGGCAACTGGCGCGAAGACCTTGGCGGCAAAAGATGTCTCTCCTTTGATCTATTACTATCTGGCTGCGGACCGATGGGACGACGGCAATGTGCAAGGGGCTTCAGCCGCGGCAAGCGCGGCAGAGAAGGCGAACGTCGAAGCTGTGTTCCCCAACCGGCCGGAGGATGCCAGGGTGCTGCAAGAAGCGCTGGCGCACAACCCCTCCGACTCGCATGCGAAATACTTTCTCGGCAACTTCCTTTTTGCCCATTCGCGTTATGCCGAGGCTGCCGATTTGTGGAAACAGGCTGTTGGCGAAGGGTTCCACTACGCGGTGCTCTATCGGAACCTCGGCGTGTATGCGCGGCAGGTTCAAAATGATCCCGCGAGTGCGGCCACCTATTATGCCAGAGCCATCAAACAGGCTCCCCAGGACTTCCGGCTCTACGTGGACCTTGATGAGCTTTACACGCAACTCGGCAAAACGGGCGAGCGGAAAAAACTCTTTGCCAGCGCTCCGCCGGAGGTGCTTGGGCAAAACGCCATCCGCAATCGTCGGGTTTTACTGGATGTCCAGGACCGGCACTACGATGAAGCCCTGAATGTGCTTCGGGGATACAACTTCAAGGCAGCGGAGGGTGGCCGGATCAGTCATGAATTGTACGTGCTGGCCAACGTCCAAAAAGGCCGGGCGGCGTTTGCGGCAGGGCAATACGGGGCGGCAGAAGGGGCGTTCCGGGCAGCGCTCGAATATCCTGCAAACCTCCCTGTAGGCAAGCCGGAGCATCCTCAAGACCAGGAGGTGCTCTATTGGCTGGGCCAGGCGCTCAACAAGCAGGGCCAGAAGGCTGCGGCAGAAAAAGCCTGGCAACAGGCAGTTAACGGGATGCACTCTGCCGGGGAAGGCGAGGAATATCTTGGCGGCGGTGGGGCATCCAGCTTCTACGCGGCACTGGCTTTGGAACGCTTGGGACAAACCGAGGAGGCCTCCCGCATACTGGATCGCCTGGCCGGTAAACCGGCGGCCGGCCACAAGTCTGCTGCTGCCTATTACCTTGCGGGCCTGGTTGCGAATTACCGCAAGCAGGACAGGCAGGCCTCGTCGGATTTCCGCCGCGCGCTTGAACTCGACCCGGGCCTTTGGCAGGCGCGTATGGAACTTCAGCGGAAGGGTACGGCGCAATAGGGGGAAGGGGTTAAGCCCAGCGTGATTTCACCCCGAGGAGTGAGGATAGGGTGCCTGGGTGCCTTTCCATCCCTGGAAGGGACCATTAGCCGTGAGAGTAGCGTTGGTTTATAGAAATTGCTTTCGATTTCCTGCGACTCGCTTCGAAATAATAGAAATTTATTGACAATTTCATTTCAATGTAGGAGATTAACTTCTCTCCGCGGAGTCACTGTCTGCACAAAACCTGTACCATTTTGGGACACCATCAGGGAGTATCGGTTACGGACATTGAGTGGGGAGTTGCTTTCGCAGCGAGGCCCCTGGCACGGGGCCAAGCTTCCAAATAACTGGATTAAGGCTACTTAACCAATGACACCTGCCAAAAGTCGCGAAAAAATCGGAGAACTTCAAAAGCTGGCCAGGAGGTCTCTCTGCCGGCTGGGGATTGCCATTGGCATTGCTTTTTTGGGTGCTTTCGCCCAGGTTGCGGTCCTGCATGCGCAGCCAGGAAATCCGCAGGCCGCGACGGGAATTCAGAAGCCTGGCCCCGTCTACGTCATTCTCTGGTTTGACACGGAAGATTATGTGCTGCCGCAGAGCGACGATTCCGCCAAGCGAATAGCAGAATTCCTGACGTCGCAAGGGGTTCACGCCACATTCAAGGTAGTTGGCGAAAAGGCAAGAACGCTCGAGCGTCGACACCGCGACGATGTGATTGCGGCGCTCAACAAGCACGCCATTGTTTACCACTCCAACTACCATAGCTGGCGCGTGACTCCGGCGGAATTTGAACAGTTTCTTGATTGGCATGACGGCGTGGACGAATTCATTCGCCGGGAGCAGCCGGGCATTGACTCCATCCGCCGGATCTTTGGCCGGATGCCGACCGCTTACGGCCAGCCAGGATACTCCTGGTGCCCTGAAGCGCAGCCCGCCCTCCGAAAAATGGGAATCCACGTCTATCTCGACGATGGCGATCAGGTTGGACTGGACGGCAAGCCTTACTGGTACGGTGGCATCCTGAACATTTATGACATGAAGTACATCAACGACTTCAGGCCCAACGATGATTGGACCAACGTCGAGCAGGTGAAAGCCAATTTCAAGAAGGCCTATGCCGCATTGCACCAGAGCGGCGGGGGGTTGATCAGCATCTACTTCCATCCCTGTGAGTTCATTCATAAGGAATTCTGGGACGCAGTAAATTTTTCCAACGGCGCGGAACCGCCACGTTCCGAATGGAAGCTGCCGCCCATGAAATCTCCGGAGGATCAGGCGCGGTCATTTGCC
>JBAUWE010000003.1:0-21383 GCA_049583595.1 Terriglobia bacterium | reverse complement strand
CCGGTACGCACGGTCATTGTGAAAGTGGCGGATGAAAACAGGCGGCGCTTGTAGTGGGAAGTCTGGGTGAATTCATCGGCCCGGAGAGGCGGCGCAAACAGCAGCAGGCCGGCAATGCCGATCAGAGCCAGAACTGGTAATTGTTTTCCACTGGATTTCAGCATCGGTTTCGCGGCCGCATGGGTTTTGAGTCAGGCCGGTTCAGTGTGATGGGGCGGGCGTTTCGTCCGGCTGGCTTGCCTGGCTCTTGAGAGTTTCCACCACCAGTTCCTCTCTTTTGGCTTCCAGCGTTTTCCCCAGCTGGTTGTAAATGCCGGCCAGCATCGAGTGAGCGTCAATATCATCGGGGGCGAGGGCGATGACCCTGTTGAGTTCAGCCTCCGCCTTCTGCCATTGCTTCCGGGCCAGAAAGACCCGCGCCAGGCCGTAGTAGGCCTGATACGCCAGCGGATCGATCTCAGTCCCGCGGCGGTAGAGCGCTTCCGCCGCATGCAGCTTTCTGATTGCGATTTCGGCGTCTCCGGCGCTGCAGTAGACGTCATAGAATTGTGGATTCACGCCCAGTTCGTTGCGGTACTCGTCGAGCGCAGCATCGTTATTGCCCTGGCTCGCGTGGATCTTCCCTAGGTTGTAATGCGCCAGCGGCAGGCCGGGTGTGATGGCGAGCGCCTGCTTCAATTGCCGGATGGCGAGCGCGTCCTGGTTCTGCTTGCGGTAGGCGATTCCCAGCATCAGGTGCGCCTTGGCGTTCTGCGGGGTGATACCGATAAACGTCTTGAGCATCCTTGTTGCTTCGGGGTAGTCGCCGGCCTGCATGTCGAGCAGGGCGAGGTCGTAGTAATTCTGGGGGATGGTGGGGTCCAGATTGATGGATTTGTGAAAGCTCTTCCGGGCCTCATCCTGCAGCCCGTTTTTCGATTCCGCCACGGCCAGCAGGTGCATCAGAACGGCCGACTCTGGAAACTGCCGGACGGCCTGGCGCGCATCATCCAGCGCGGACTGAAAGTTTCGGGTCAGGAGTTCTGCTCCGATCCGCTCGATTGTGTCGGACTTTGTATCCTGCGAGCGGAGCAGTGGCGCTGGACCGAGAACGCAAAAAGCAAAGATGACCGCACATGTCGCCACCACGCGCTCCCGCCGATTGACCATTTTGATCCTCTCAAGAAATGTTAGGCAGGGTTCGGCGGCGAAGTCAACTTCCCGGGGCGGGACAGGAATCGTCGCTTGGTTCTTCAAGGAAGGGCTCGCGCAAAAAAAACGCGTGGTGTGCAAAACCGCAAGTAGGAAAACCCAACCGGTGGTAGGATGGACGTTTCGCAAAGCCGTTGTACAGGCGCAGCTTTCACTGGCGGAGTTATTTTCCGCGGGGGCGGAAAGAATTCACATGGAATGTTGCCTTTCGGTATAATCTATCGCTCTGGCATTCATGACGGTTTCACCCTCGACAAATCCGCCAATCCAGCATTGGCGTGCTGGCGTGGAAAAGCCAGAGCATTGAAGGAAAGAGAATCTGTCCGCTCGCCCGGGTTGGGCCTCCTGGCCGGAACCCTTCAGGCGGCATGACATCACAGCGAAGAGGCGCACATGCAAACATCTTCAGTCCTCAAATTCAAGCCGGCAACCTACAACCGTTTTCTGAAGTTCGTGGCGGGACTGGGCGGACTGCTGTACGGCATCGACGTGGGCATCATTGCCGCCGCTCTGCCTTATCTGGAAGCCACCTCGGGACTGACCGCAGGCCAGATTTCGTTTGTGGTGGCCGCGGTGTTGCTGGGCACGGTGATCTCCACCCTTTTTGCCGGCGTGCTGGCGGACGGCATAGGCCGGAAGCGCCTGATGATCCTGAGCGGGGCGTTGTTTGCCGCCAGCATTCCGGTCATTGCGCTTTCGCACAGCTACGAATTGCTGATTGTGGGCCGGCTTTTCCAGGGCATCAGCGCCGGGTTGATCGGGGTGGTTGTTCCGCTCTACCTGGCCGAGTGCCTGGCGCCTGAGGACCGTGGCCAGGGCACCGCCATGTTCCAGTGGCTGTTGACCCTCGGCATTGTGGCGGCGGCCGGCATTGGCATGTACTTCAGCTTCCGGGTGGATGAGGTGGCCAAGCTGGGCAATCCGCAGATGCTTTATACCTATAAAGATTATGCCTGGCGGAGCATTTTCTGGGTATCGCTGCCGCCGGGACTGGTCTTTGTGCTGGGCGGTTTTCTTGTGGCGGAATCGCCGCGCTGGCTGTTCCGGCGCGGGCAAAAGCACCTTGCGCTGGAATCGCTCTTGCGCTCGCGTGCACCCGAACAGGCAAAGCTTGAACTGGAAGAGATGGAGAGCAACCAGGCTGCTGAACAGGAGAAAGCTGCAGGAAGGCGCGTTGCCGAGAGTCTGTTCCAGCGCAAATACGTGCTTCCTTTCATTCTGGCCTGCGTGATTCTGGCCCTGAACCAGACCACCGGTATTAATTCGATTATCGGGTACAACACAGCCATTCTGATTCAAAGTGGTATGACGGACGTGGCGGCGCACTGGGGTTACATCCTTTTCACGGTGGTCCAGGCGGCGGCCACTGTCATCGGCATGGTGCTGGTGGACCGCAAAGGGCGTACGTTTCTGCTCTCGCTCGGGACGGCCGGAATCGTCGTGGCCTTGTGCGCGACGGCCTTCCTGTTCCATCGCGGGGAACGGAACCGAGTGGACGTGAGCAATGTTGTTCAGTCCCTTGCGTCTGGGAAAGACAGCATGCAGGTGCACTACACGCCGGAACTTCAGCAGCAGTGGCTGACTGCGGCCGGCAACACCAGCTTGCTGGGGAAGCCGACCACACTGACCGTCATTTACACATACGGGGATTTCAGCGCCGTGACGCCGGCCATGGTTTCAAACCAGCCGCTGTCGACTCCGGTCAAAATCGACCGGGCCAGCGCCGTTCCGGGCAACAAAGTGGTCGCCTTTTTCTCTGATCCCTTTGGCAACCTTGACCAGGCCAAGACGGCTCCGCTGCGCATTGAGCATGCCCTGATTACGCCATTGCCCAGCCGGGGAAATGGCTGGCTGGTGGCTTTGACCCTGTTTATGTTTGCCACCTTTTACGCCCTGGGACCCGGCATTTGCGTCTGGCTGGCCTTGTCGGAACTGATGCCGACCCGCATCCGTTCGAACGGCATGAGCATTGCGCTGGTCATCAACGAGGCTGTCGCCACTGTTCTGGCAGCCATCTTCCTGCCCACGGTGGGGCGCTACGGCTATACCACCATGTTTCTGCTTTTCGCCGGTTTCACCGTTCTCTACTTCATCACGGTCACTTTCTTCCTCCCGGAAACCAAGGGCAAAACCCTGGAGGAGATCGAAACCTACTTTACCAGGCCGGGAGCCAAGGCCTGAAAACAAAACCGGCCTGGGCTTTGCAAGCCCAGGCCGATTCCGTACTCACATCTTCAGTATGACTTCCCGCTGATCAGTGCCGGTGGCCTCCACCGCCTCTGCTACCTCCACCGCCTCTGCTACCTCCGCCGCCGGAGCTGCGCGAGGGGGCCGAATACGACCTGCCTCCGCCGCCGGAACTGCGCGAGGGTGCGGAGTACGACCTGCTTCCGCCGGAATTGCCGCGATAACTCGGGGCGGACCTAGTAGGAGGCGCGGATCGATAGCTTGGGGCCGAACGGCGTTGATAGCTCGGGGCTGAGCGTTGTTGATAGCTTGGCCTTGAGCTGCCGCCGTTGTACCGCGTGCGCGGTTCACTGACGATCGGTTTGTTGAACCGCAGGGGCGGCCGGGAATAGTTTCGGGATCCCTGGTTGCCTGGCCTCCCCTGGTAGCGCGGCTGGGATGATCCTTGCGATCGTTGCCCACTGTTATAAACCCCACCGCCGCCACGCTGCTGTGGAGCCTGTGTTTGCCGCTGAAAGCGGTTCCATCCGGCCTGGTTTCCGCTGTTGTTCCGAGGTGCGGCTCCGGAGTTGTTATTGAATCGTCCCTGGTTCTGCGGAGCAGTCCGCGGCGCAGCCTGGGGAGTGAAACGGCGAAAGCCGCCATTGTTCTGCTGGCTGCGCACTGACGTATTTGCTCCCTGGTTGAACCTCTGGGAACTTTGGTTTGGAACCGCTCGCGTCCCTGTCGGCGAGTTGCCGGAGAAGCTCCGCATGTTTGGCCGGTTCGACTGAGGCTGGCCGGAGCGAGGCGCAGCATTCTGCCGCGGCTGCGTGTTCTGCCGAACCACGGGCGCCGAATTCTGTCGGCCCTGGTTGCCGCGTGACTGAGCTGCCGGCGCGCCTGTTCCGAAGTGCCGGAAGTTGGACTGGTTTTGCTGCGTGCTGCGCCCGGCGCCGGGGTTTGCGTTCTGCCGCGGCTGTGCATTCTGCCGAACCACGGGTGCTGAATTCTGGCGACCCTGGTTGCCGCGCGACTGCGCTGCCGGTGTACCCGACCCAAACTGGCGGAAACCGGGCCGGTTGGCCTGTGTGCCGCGCCCGTTGGTGCTCCCGCCCTGCCGCTGTTGCGGATTCTGCCGAACAACTTGGGCGGAATTCTGACGACCCTGGCTGCCGCGGGCTTGTGCACCAGCCGGCGCTCCTGTTCCGAATCTCCGCATGTTCGGCTGATTGGCTTGCACGCTCCGCCCGTTGCCGGACCCGGCGTTCTGCCGACCTTGCGGGTTTTGCCGAACCACCGGAGCCGGGTTTCGCCGAGCGGCGTTGCCCTGGTTCTGCCGGCCGGTTGACCGTGACATCTGGAACCCGCGGTTGGCTCCAGCGTTCGTTCCTGCTCTGTTGGCGCCGGGAGCACTGACGTTTCTGCGGGTTCGCACCATCTGCCGGATGGAGGCAGATTGGTTGTTGAACGAATGGTTGCCGCGAGGCGTAGCCACCGTTCTCCGCGTAAAGAAGCGGGTGTTGTTTGCCCGGTTCCTTGCCGCTGCGGGAACGCGAGCCACACGGTTGGTCACCCGGAGGCTGGCGCGTGTCGGGACCACCGGCAGCGTGCCGTGGACCATGTCTGCGTTCCGCAACATCGTCGAGTTGACCACCCGGCGGTTATGCGGCACGGCTTCCCGGCCAAAGCGGTTGGCGTCCATGGTCACGATGCCGCGGCGGACATGGGCATTGTTGAAGACCGCACGCATGTTGGAGCCGCCGTAGCCGCGGCGTCCGCCGTCCCGGCCGTAGTAATTGTTCATGCCGATCCGGTTGAACGAGTGGTCACGGCCCCGGCCCCACCACCGGTTGAACCGGTCGTGGGGTCCCAGCGGGAACCAGCCGATCGACCTGAATCCATAACCATAGCCGAACGAGAAGTGGTAGCGTCCGTACCCAAAGCCGAGGAAGGAAACGTAGGCCGGCGCCCACAGCGGACGGTAAAAGGGTGTGACGGCGCCCGGCCACCAGCACCAGCTGCTGCCATAGTAGAACCAGCGGCCATAGTGATACGGCGCCCAGCCCCACGAATCATAGGAAACCCAGGTCCAGCCGTAGAAGGGCTCCCAAACCCAGCGGCCGTTGCTGTAGGGCACCCAGCCGGCGTTCACATAAGGCGTCCAGCACCAGTCGTAACCGGGTACATAGTTCCAGCGGCCGTTCGCGTTCAGGTCCTGCGCCCCGGTGTAGTACTGGTTGACGTGACTGTAACTCTGGGCCTGATTAATGACGCCGTTGCGGTCGCGGTTCCATTGGTCCCAGTCGTCGAGCGGGCGCGCATCCACAATCTGGTATTGCGGATTCTGAGCGCCTTCAACGTTGATCTCCTGGCCTGCGTTAACGGTTGTGGAGCCCTGAGGAGTGGAAATCTGCGCCTGGCCGTCGCGCACCGTAATCAGTGAGGCCTCGTTGGAATTGACGTCGATGCGGTAAGTGCCCGGCTGTTGTGGCTGAACTGCCACGTTGGGAGTGTCGACCTCAGAACTCGCCTGGTTGTTCTGGAACACCGCCAGGTCCACCGTGCCTCGGGCCACCTGGAGTTGAATGCGCGAATCATTCAGGTCGGCGATTTTGACTTCAGCGTTACCGCCCAGGCGCACCACGTTCGAGTAGTCCAGCTGAACCTCGGCGCGCGAGCCGGGGCCGGTGGCAAGGGTATCGCCCGGAACCAGCGGGGTGTTCACGGTCACGGCCACCCACTCGTTTGAGTCGCCGCGCTCCATTGAAACGTCGCCTCGGATGAGACTGACGCGCGCCACTCCGGTGGAAGTTTCCGTGCCGCCCTGTCCAAACAAGGGAAGACCGGCAAGCGCCAGCGCTGCAGTCATCATGCCTGCCATCAACTTGAACTTTATCGCTTTCATCATCCACCTCCTGGCTACCTCGACGAACGTGACCCGACCTGGGTAAGGGCACGATGATTGCCAAAGGCCTGAGGAGCATATCTGCAACCTACTGATAATAGAAGATTAATAAAAGTTGGATTTTGGCGATCGGGCGCGCTGAGGCGTTCTGGGTGATATCGGCCAAATGTGGTGGTTTTCAACCACCAGCCCGGGGCATTGTAGCCTGGCCAGAGTCGGGCTTGACGATGTCTGCTTTGCGCAGGCTTCAGAGGGAGGAGAGGTGGACCAGGCCGGCCACCGCGGCGCAATCCTTGCAACCTTCCACGCCTGCCGGTGGTGAGCTCGAATTGAGAACGTCGGCGGCCGTTTTCAGCAGGCGTGTCACCAGGCCGGGTTTGATTTCCACTTCAAGAATCTTTGCCCGGAAGTCCATGCGGAAACCTTCCGGCGTCAGGTTGGAATCATCGGAGGCTGCCGGGTTGCCGGTGACGGGCTCGGTATAGACCAGCGCGAGCTTGGAGACGGGCTTGACGTCAAGGTGCTCGCCGATGTAGGCATAGGCGTTCAACTGCGCTTCATACATCGGGAAGAGATCGTCCTGATAAGCAGTAAACCTGGCGGTCTTGTAGTCAATGATGGCGTATGAATCGTCCTGCATTTGGAAAATACCATCGGGCGTGCCTCGCAGGACGATCGCGTTCTCCTCGTCGAGCACCGAAAATTTCGTGAAGTGAGGCGGAACCCTATACGTCCGGATCAGGCCCAGCGGCTCCAGCCACGCGGGCGGCTTGCCGTGGCGGTCAAACCAGCCGTGAACGATGTTCTTCGAGTAACTGTCGATGGCGCTGAAGATGCCGGGAAAAATCTGGAAGGGCAGCTTGTCGGCGTTCATGGCCAGCCAGAAGCATCGCGGGCAATAACCCGGCAAGGCAAGCTGGCCAAGCGTCTTGGCGGAAATGATCAGGGGCTGGTCCAAGTCAGGACTCCGGTTCGTCGGATACTCCCATTTTGGACAAGCGATAGCGCAAAGCGTTGCGCGAGAGGCCGAGAAGCCGGGCGGCCTGGCTCTTGTTGCCGCCGGCCCGCTGGAGAGCCTCATGGATCAGCTTGTCTTCATACTGCTCGAGGGTCAGGCCCTCGGGAAGCAACGGCAGCGCGGAACCGTCCGCAGCCATGGAGACAGGGTCAAGGCCGGGGCGGTTTGCGGACGGCGCAAGAATATCCAGGCGGATGTCTCCCACGTCTATCTTCGGCCCGGTGGTCATCACCACAGCGCGCTCGATGATGTTTTCCAGTTCGCGGACGTTTCCAGGCCAATGGAAATCGACCAGAAGTTTCATCGCTTCGGGCGTGATGCCCTCGATGGCTTTCCCGGAACCCTCCACGAAACGCTTGATGAAGTGGTCGACCAGATAAGGAATGTCTTCCTTATGCTCGCGCAACGGCGGGATGGAGATGGGCACCACGTTCAGCCGGTAATAAAGGTCTTCGCGAAACGTTCCCTGCTCGAGTGCGGCCCGGAGGTCCTGGTTGGTGGCGGCCACCACTCGAACGTCCACTTTGATGGTTCGGGTGCCACCCAACCGTTCAAACTCGCGCTCCTGCAGCACGCGCAGCAGCTTGACTTGCAGGCTGCTTGGCATGTCGCCGATTTCGTCCAGGAAGATGGTGCCCTTATCGGCCAGCTCGAATTTGCCGGGCTTTGCCATGACGGCTCCGGTAAATGCGCCTTTCTCATAACCAAAGAGTTCGCTTTCCAGCAGATTTTCCGGAATGGCCGTGCAGTTGATCTTGATGAACGGACCGTTCACCCGGCGCGAGTGCTGGTGGATGGCGCGCGCAATCATATCCTTTCCCACACCACTTTCGCCCCCCAGCAGAACGGTGGCATTGGAGGGCGCCACCTGCTCCACCGTGGCCAGCACTTCCTGCATCCCGGGACTGTTGGCGACGATGTTATCAAACTGGTATCGCTGGCCGAGCGCTTCGCGCAACTGGCGGTTTTCTTCATGCAGCCGCCGGACATCCAGTTCCTTGCGGACGATCAGCTTGATCTCTTCGATGGAAAACGGCTTCAGGACGAAGTCACTGGCGCCCTCTTTCATCGCCTCCACGGCGCTTTCAACCGTGCCGTAGGCGGTCATCATCACCACGGGAATGGCGGCGTTGGCGCGCTTCACCGCCTGCAGAAATTCCAGGCCGTTCATTCCCGGCAGCTTCACGTCGCTCAGCACCAGGTCAATCCTGTCGCCGGCCAGAATCTTCAGGCCGTTCTCAGCCGTGCTGGCGGTGCGGGTCGCGTAGCCGGCGTCCGCCAGATTCAGCTCCAGCAGGCGGAGCATTTTGGGTTCGTCTTCAACAATCAGAATGGTCGGCATCGTGGGACCCATCACCCTGAACAACTTAGACCGCGGGACTTGTCAATGCAAGCGCCCCTGGTTATTCCGCCGGAAGAAACACGCGGAAGCAGGCGCCTTTTCCCGAAACCGGATCCACTCGAATCCATCCGCCGTGGTCGTCCACAATTTTCGAGACAATGGAAAGCCCCAGCCCCACCCCGCTGCTCTTGGTGGTAAAGAAGGGATTGAAAATCTGCTCGCGCAGTTCCGGCGCCACGCCGGATCCGGTGTCGGAAAATGCAACTTCCACACCACGCCGGCCGTCGCTGTACTGCTTTGAGACTTCCACGCGCAGATTTCCGCCCTCTTCTTCCATGGCCTCGTAGGCGTTGAAGACAAGGTTCTTGAAGACCTGCTCAGTGAGTTCCGCGTCTACTGAAACGGGGGAGAGTTCGTCGTTGTAGGCGCGCTCCACTTCAACTTTTGAGCCGGGCCAGCGTTCCTGAGCGGCCTTGATGGCATGTTCCACGATCAGTAAAATATCTTCCGGCTGCTTCTTCAACTCCAGCGGCTTGGCGAAACTGAGAAAACGACTGACCAGTGAATTCAGCCGGTTCACTTCGCCTGAGATGTAACCGGCCAGCTCCCGGGCCACGGGATCGTTCGTCGGAAGTTTCCGACCCAGCGTTTCCGCAGAGCCTTTGATGACCCCCAGGGGATTACGAATTTCATGCGCGAGCCCCGCGCTCAGTTGTCCCAGCGCCGCCAGCCGCTCGGACCGCCGGGCGTCCGCCTGGGCTTTTTCAAGCTGGCGGTTGCTTTCTGCAAGCTGCTCCGCCACGCGCCGATAGCGCTCCGCCTGGGCGCGGCTTTCCATCACAAAGCGGTTCACCAGCATGGCCGCCAGATAGATAAACAGGATGCGGATGGCCAGTTCTTTGGCACCGCTTGCGGTCAGGCGGTATTCCTGTAGGGCGGGGATGAGAAAGGAACAATAGGCCGCGGAGGCGAGGGTTGTCCAGGCCAGCGTCCCCCAGGGGCCGGAGTACATGGCGGCGGTGACCACGGGAATGTAATAGATGAGATAAAAACTCGAGTTGATGCTGGGTTGCACCCCGCCCGAATGGGCAATCAGCAACGACGCCAGGGCGATCTTCAGAAGGATGCTGTAGGTCCCGCCGCGCGGCCCGGTGAAGTCGATAAAACTGCGTACGAAGACCTGGAAAATTCCGATGGAGAGCAGAATGAGCTGCGCGTGAATTTCTGAGACCGGATTGAGCACCGCCAGGCTGGCCAGGAACACCAGCAGCAGCACATCCATCCAGGCAAATTTCATTCGGCGTTCTTCAGGCATAGCGCAAGCTCTGTCGGCTTCAATTTAACATGGTTAAGGCGGGCCTGGCCAAGGACATCGGGAACTTTTCAGGCCGGGGACGTCTCCGGTTCGGGCAAGCCGCGCGCTCCGTACTGAAACAGCGTGACAAAACACCCGCGCGGGTTTTACTTTGGTTCCCGCATCGCTCGGGCTCCATGGCCCGTCGGGTATACTCTCCTGAGACCCGGATCGCGCCACAAACCCAGGCCCAATGAAGTTTCTCATAAGTCCGGCGCCTGCAGCATACACTGATTGTCTAAATACAAGAATAGGTTGACAGCTATTAATAGGGTGTGACATATTCACCCCCAATATGTAGGGAGGGGGGCACGGGAACTTACCTTCCAATACCCCCGTGTGTTGTTCAACACGATTCCCGGCCCCCACTACTGATATCACGCGGCTAAACTTTCCCGACATCCACGACCTTTGTCAAATCGGCATATCAATAAGGATTAGCGGTTCGTAGAGTCGGGCTGGCTCGGCCGAGGACAATCCTTCAGAAGCTATGCTGATCCCCTCTGGTCAAGCTTTCCGAAGTTTTTTTAATGGTGCCAGGCAAGACTAGCCCAGCCGCTGTCAAATAAGATAAATAGCTTCAATAGGTTATAGAATTCTCTGGCAGGTGGTACCAGAGTACTAGTACCTTCGTACCTTGACGGTCATTAACTAAATAGGTAAAAAGGAAGCGTCAGGATGCAAGAGGGGGCAGGGAATCGATCCTCCAATATCCTCTGTTGAACCCCGTAGGATTCCCGCCTATTACCCGCAGACTAAAATTTCGATTCCCTGCCCCTTGCACTTCCTTCCTGGCCCCCATCGCCAGTAATCCTGAAAGCAATTTATCTGACAAGCGGTCCGGAACCAATACGCCTTAACAGCCAGCCGGAGATTCGATAGGCCCACACTGAACCCTAATGCCAATTTCAGGCCGTCCGCGGCACCCTGATCATGAACGTGGCCAGGGATGAAGCCGGCCATTCATCGGGAATCACGCTGTCAGCGCGAGCTGGAATTTGAACGTGTCGGGGGCAGTCACCGTGTTCATGCCCACCGCCCTGAGTCATACGGCGAAAGAAATCGATCGGCACATGTTTTCGGTATTCAGAGGGTTCTTTTACCGCTAAGCGGCGGTTAAACTTTGCGGCTTCGGTTGGGATCTGCGCAGAAGCCGTTTCTCCCGTTTTAACCTCCCACAATTGGACTAAAATGAAGTAGAATGTATGGTTTGTAAACCCTGAATGCATAAAGCCATGGACTACGACCAGTTAGCGAGTTTTATTCAGGTCGCCAAGTTGCAGAGTTTCTCCCGGGCGGCGGAGAAGATCTACCGCACGCAGCCGGCGATCAGCGCCCAGGTGCGCCTGCTGGAGCAGGAATGCGGAGAAAAGCTTTTTGACCGCAGCGGCAAGAAAGTCCAGCTGACGCCAGCGGGGGATATCCTGCTGCGCTATGCCGAACAGCTCCTGGCCTTGCAGAAGGAAGCCCTTCAGACGATTGCGGAACTGAACCAAACGCCGCGAGGCAAGCTTTACATCGGAGCTAATGAGGCCACCTGTCTTTACGTCCTGCCGCAGACCTTTGCGCATTTCCGCCAGCTTTATCCTCTGGTGCAGATCAGCATTTATCGCAATTTCAGCCACAAGATTGTGCAGAAGGTCCAGGAAGGCGCGGTCGACCTTGGCGTTGTAACCTTGCCGCAGACTGCGAACAATATTGAAGTGATTCCTGTGTTCCGCGATGAAGTCCAGGTGGTGGTGCCGAAAAACCACCCGCTGGCCAGGCACAAGAGCGTAACCATTGAAGAAGTGGCCCAGCACCCGCTGATTCTTCCCAAGACCGGCCACACGCGCGTGGTCATTGATCGTCTGCTGCGCGATTTTCGCGACCACCTTCAGATTTCGATGGAGCTGGCAAGCGTGGAAACGCAGAAAAAGTTTGTCGGCGCGGGCCTGGGAATTTCTCTGATCAACCGGGCCTATGCGGAGCCGGAAGTGGCCGCCGGCGTGCTGAAACTGATTCCGCTGGAAGGCCAGAAATTATACCGGGAACTCGGCTTGATTTATCGCCGTGACCGGTACCTGTCATTACCAGCCAAGGTGTTCCTGCAGGCGGTTCAGGACGCGGTCAAAGCCTCGCAATCCAAAGCTACCAGCACTACGAAATCGAAGACTCGCTAGTGGCGGAGGCTGGTGGGGCTCCGCTCAGATGGCTGAGCGGGCCTCTGTTTGTCTGCAGGTAGAACGATGGTGAAAGTGAAAGAGAGTTCGGGCAAGAGCAAACGGCCGCTGATCGTGATGAAGTTTGGCGGCACTTCTGTCGGCAGCGCCGAGCGCATGCAGGGCGTGGCTGAAATTCTGCGAGAGCATGCCAGGTATGCTGACGTGGTGGCCGTGGTGTCGGCGATGGGCGGCGCCACGAACATGCTGATTCGCGCCGCCACCCAGGCCAGTGAGGGGATGGAAGAGCCCTGGAAAGGCTCCCGCCAGGAGCTGGCACGCCGCCATCGTGATGTGGCGGACCAGTTGCTCAGCGCGGCTGAGCAGGCGAGTGTGCTTCCCCGTCTGGCCGAGCAGGTGAAACACTTTGAAGACCTCTGCTCGGGCTTCACGCTGCTTCGCGAAATCACTCCGCGCGGCATGGACACGCTTTCAAGCCTGGGCGAAGTGATGTCGGCCACGCTGGTCGCGGCCATTCTGCGGTCGCACGGGCTCAAATCCGAGGCTGTCGACGCCGTCGAATGCATTGTGACCGATGACAATTTTGGCAACGCCAGCCCGCAGTTTGAGGAGACCGGCGCCAAAACGCAGGAAAGGCTCGGGCCGCTGCTGAAGCGAGGCGTCATTCCCGTGGTGACGGGTTTCCGCGGAGCCACCCGGGAAAGCGTTTGCACCACGCTGGGGCGCGGCGGCTCCGACTACAGCGCTACCATACTGGGCGCAGCGCTCGAGGCGGACGAGGTCTGGATCTGGACGGACGTGGACGGTGTGTTGACGGCCGATCCGCGCCTGGTTCCGGAAGCGCGGATCCTGCCCGAAGTTTCCTATCGCGAGGCGATTGAGCTTTCTTATTTCGGGGCCAAGGTCCTGCATCCCAAAACCATTTTGCCGGTGATGCAGAAGAAGATTCCGGTGTGGATCAAAAACAGCTTTAACCCCTCCTGCCCGGGAACCTGTATTGTGCCCTCCGCAAAGAACGGGCAGGCCGGCATTAAGGCGATTACCTCCGTCAAGGATGCGGCCCTGATCACCATGAGCGGCCGAAACTCAATCTCCTTCCCGCTGCTGGCGGCCCGCGTGTTCAGTTGCCTTCATCTGGAGGAAGTTTCCACACTGATGGTCACCCAGTCCTCCGCCGACAACGTGCTTTGCTTTGCCATTCATCAGGCAGATCTTCCGCGTGTCAAGGCGGAACTGGAAAAAGTGTTTGAGCTTGAAATGCTGCACGATTACGTGGGCGTGCTGGAAGTGATGCCCAAGGTCGCCATAGTGGTGACGGTGGGTGAAAATATGAAGGGCACCCCGGGCATCAGCGGGCGTGCCTTCGGAGCGCTCGGCCGCAAAGGGATCAACATCATTGCGATTGCACAGGGTTCCTCGGAGCTGAGCATCTCCTTTGCGGTCAAGTCCTCGGACATGAAGGATGCGGTCAAGTCCGTCCACGAGGAATTTCATCTTTAGCGAGGCCGGGTCGCCGCGGGTGAATCGCCGTTCGATGAACCTGTGGATTGCGTTCCCGACAGACGAATGGCTCTGACTTATCTCGAATGCATTGAAGAAGCCTGTGGCCGCAGGCAGGAACCCAAGAAAGCAACGCACCAGTGTGCCTGGTGTGGAGGTCTGCTCGAGGTCAAGTACGAATTTGACATTACGGACCCCGAGGCCCTGCGGTCGGCCTGGCACCAGCGGCGCCTGAGCGGCGAACCCATCGATCGCAGCGGCGTCTGGCGCTTCCGCGAACTGCTGCCTTTCGTCGGTCCGCACGACCGCGTCATCTCGCTCTCGGAGGGATCAACGCCGCTGGTGGGGACGCGCCGTGCCGGCTGGTGGGCCGGGCCCGTGCATCTCACCATCAAGCACCAGGGCATCAACCCGACCGGGTCGTTCAAAGACCTGGGTATGACCGCCTGTATGACGCGGGCCGCCTCACTGGGGGTTCGCATGGTCGCTTGCGCCTCCACTGGAAACACGTCCTCTTCAATGGCGGCCTACGCCGGCCGCGCGGGGATGAAGTCCATTGTATTTGTTCCCTATCGCCAGATTTCCGCCGCCAAGCTGGCCCAGGCGCTGGATTTTGGCGCCCTGGTGATCGAAATCGGCGACACCTTTGATGAAGCGTTCGGGTTGTTGCGCCAGGTGGCTGAGGAAATGGGTTTCTATCTGGTCAATTCCATCAACCCGTTTCGCATCGAGGGGCAAAAGACCATTGTGGCCGAGATGATGGAACAGCGGGCCTGGCGGCCGCCGGATTATATCGTGGTGCCGGGCGGAAACCTTGGGAACGCCTCGGCTATCGGCAAGGGTCTGCGGGAATTGAAGGAGATGGGTTTTATCGAGAAGGTTCCGAAAGTGGTGGTGATTCAGGCCGCCGGAGCCAATCCGTTTTTCCGCACGCTCCAGGCCGGCTCGCCGGAGCTGATCCCTGTGGAGAAGCCTGACACTGAGGCGACGGCCATCCGCATCGGCCATCCTGCCAACTGGAAAAAGGCCCTCCGGGTGCTCGAGTGGACCGGGGGTTTTTGCGAGTCCGTGACGGACGAAGAGATTTTCGAGGGGAAGGCGGCCCTTGCCGAAGACGGCGTGGGGTGCGAGCCTGCTTCCGCCGCCACGGTTGCCGGCATCCGCAAGCTGGTGCGGGCGGGAAGAATTGAGCGCCACGCGGACATTATGGCCGTCCTGACCGGGCACCAGCTAAAAGACACGGATTACGTCATTCGCCATCGTTCGTCGGCTGAGAAGTCCCGCCAGCGATTGCGAGTTGATGCCAACCTGGGTGCTTTGCGAAAGGCTCTGGAGACTGTGCTGGCCGTTCCTGCGTAAGTTCGTTTGACCGCCCGAAAAATGAAAATGTGAAACCCGCTTATGGATGAAAATCTTCGCAGGGAAGTTCGATTATTGACCACGCGTCTGGGGGCGTTGATCCAGGAGCAGAGCGGACGCAAGACGTTTGAGGCGATTGAGAACCTGCGCCGGCTCTCCAAACAGCTCCGCCAGGCGTCCGACCCGGCCCTGGTGGCCGCGGGTGACCGCGAGGTGCGCAGCCTTTCGTTGCCGCGCGCCGCGCACGTCGCCCATGCCTTCAGCCTGTTCTTTCACCTGGTGAACCTGTGCGAAGAGCGGCAGCGCATCCGGCGCCTGCGCCAGTATGAATCCGGGGAAGTCGGCGCACCCATGTCGCTGCGTCGGACGTTCAGCCGGTTGGCCAAGCAGGATGTTCCGGTGGCGGAATTCGCCCGCGTGCTGCGCTCCATGAGGATAGAACCGGTCCTGACCGCGCATCCCACTGAAGCCAAGCGTCGCAGCGTCTTTAACCACGTGATGCGCATCGGCCGCTCGTTGGAAG
The DNA here is from genome assembly GCA_049583595.1 of Terriglobia bacterium. Classification (GTDB taxonomy): domain Bacteria; phylum Acidobacteriota; class Terriglobia; order UBA7540; family UBA7540; genus SCRD01. The sequence goes on along the minus strand of JBAUWE010000003.1, from coordinate 5,860 downwards.
CCCTGGGCGGTTCTCCGGAGCATTCGATTGAAAAATCCGTGGATCCGTGGATTGAGGCCCTGTGGCTGACGGAAGAAACCCGCGAACGTCCCATGACTCCGGAACTGGAGGTCGAGAACTCCCTGGTGTTTCTGGAGCGGACTATCTACGACCTGGCCGGTATTTTCTGGGAGCGTTTTGTGCAGGAGATGGGCCGGTTTGCGCCGGGCCTGGCGGGCGAGCGCTCCTGCATCCGGTTTGGCTCCTGGGTGGGAACGGACCGCGACGGCAACCCCAACGTCACGGCGGAAACCAGCCTGAACGCCGCGGATCGGCTTCGCCGCAGCGTCCTGGACTACTACCTCCACAGGCTGGATGAATTTCTCAGTGTGATCTCTTTTCCGTGCTCGCGCTCCGCCCTCGAGCGCAAAATCCGCGAGAATATTGAGCGTGACATGCGGCGTTTTCCCGCCACGCGCGCCTTTGAAAGCGTTGACCAGCCTCACGAATTTTACCGTCGCAAGATTCGCATCATGCGCTGGCGCCTTGAACGGACGCAGGAAAGGGCGCGCGGAGCTTATGCCGATGCGGAGGAGTTCGAGCGCGATGTGGAACTGATCGAACGGCTGCTGATGGACCATCCCAGCCCGCGCGTCGCTCACCTGGAGCCGGGACGCCTGCACACGGCCGTGCAGGTTTTCGGATTCCACTCGGTCAGCCTGGACTTCCGGCAGCACTCTTCGCACCTTCGCAGGGCGGGTGACGAGATCCTGCACGCGGCGCGCCTGCCCGTCGAGCCGGATGATGCGCGCATCGAATCCATCCACGCGCTGCTCAAGAAGCGCCCGCGCCGGTTGAAGCTTTCCGTCGCCGCCCAGCGCACGCTTGAAGAGTTTGAAACCTTGCGGAAGATTCAGACGCGCAACGGCGAGCGGGCTTCCCACCGCTACATCCTCAGCATGACCAGCAGCGCCGCAAACATCTGGGACGTAGTACTGCTCGGCTGGCAGGCTGGCCTGGTGAAGCCGCAGGGAGATGGAGGGCTTCAATCCAGCTTTGACGCCATCCCTCTTTTTGAAACCGTGGATGACCTGGAGGCCGGACCGGGCATCATGGAACAGCTTCTGAAGGACCGTCATTACCGGCGCCTGCTCCGTTCGCGTGGCAACTTCCAGGAAGTGATGCTGGGCTATTCCGATTCCGTCAAAGACGGCGGATACTTCGCCGCCAACTGGGCGCTTTTCCGCGCACAGAAGCGCCTGTGGGAAGTGGCTGAAAAGCATGAAATCCGCCTGGGATTGTTCCACGGCAAGGGGGGAACCATCGGCCGCGGAGGCGGGCAGTCGCACCGCAGCGTTCAGGCGCAGCCTTACGCGGCTCCGGGCGGCCGCATGCGCATCACCGAGCAGGGTGAAGTGATCTCCCTGAAGTATGCCAACCTGGAGATTGCCGAGCGGAACATGGAGCAACTGGTCACTTCCGTTCTGGACACCCACCTGCTGGCGCCCAAGCACACGCCGCACCAGAGTGAGGCCGCGTCCTGGGAAGAGCATGCGCAGGAAATCGCCTCGGCCAGCCGTGAGTTCTACCGCAACCTCGTTTATGAAACTCCCGGCTTCATCGAATTCTTCCGCCAGGCCACGCCCATTGACCTGATTGAAAGCCTCCGCCTGGGTTCAAGGCCCAGCCGCCGCTCCAATACGCAAGACATCAACCAGCTTCGTGCCATTCCCTGGGTGTTTGCCTGGACGCAGTCACGGCATTTCATACCGGCCTGGTATGGCCTCGGCTATGGGCTGGAGAAGTTCCTGGGCGGCCACCTTCCCGACGGTCTCGACCTGCTGCGGCAGATGTACCGCTATTGGTCCTTCTTCGCCGTGATCATTGACAATGCTGAGGCGTCGCTGGCCAAAACCGACCTCTACATCGCCCGCCGCTACGACGCGCTGTGCCGCCCCGCAGGCCTGCGCAAGCAGATCTCGAGCCGCATCGAGGAAGAGTACAAACGCACCGTGCGGTACGTGCTGGACATCACCGAATCAAAGCAGCTTCTGGAACGCCAGCCGGTGCTGGAGGAATCCATCCGCCTCCGCAACCCCTATGTGGACCCGCTCAACTTTCTCCAGATCCGCTTCCTTGAAAAATGGCGCCGCGAACCCCAGCCCTCGCCCGAACTCCTGCGCCTGCTCCAGATTACCGTGGGCGGCATCGCCTTCGGCATGAAGAGCACGGGCTAGCCGTCGAGCACGGTTCAGCATGGGAAAGAACAAACAGTTACGAAAGCGGATCAGGGGCCAGTATCGGGTCGTCGAGGAGCATCAGGCCAAAATAGCTCGCGAGATTAGGAAGGCGTTGCCCGATGTGCGGCTGATCCGAAAGTGGGAGCGGGACATTGACAAGGCACAAAGACTAGAGTTAGAAGAGAAACTGGCAAGGTGATGATGGGAAAAGCAAAATTGTCCACCGTCCCTGATACCCATGTCCTGAGGGTGCTCGCCGAAGAATATCTTGGCATGCTAGAGCAGGCCCGTCAGGACGTCCAGAAGCTCCTCACGCATGATCCACAGAAAGAAGAATTTTGGAACCACCTCAGTGAAATCGAGGCGAATATCACGCTGATAGGGAGCCGGTCAGAAAGTATTCATGAAGAAATCGACACCCTCGTCGATCAGCTGCCAGACGATTAATCCCCGGACATCGCACCTTTCTATTCTACTAATTGTTGTTCTCCACCAGCTGCTTGGCGCGGGCGGCGGCGCGGACCACGGCCTTGATGAGAGTGACGCGCAGGCGCCCTTCTTCCAGTTCCATCAACCCGTCGATGGTGCAGCCGGCCGGCGTGGTGACCACGTCTTTCAGCTTGGCGGGATGTTCGCCCGTGTGCAGCACCAGGGCGGAAGCTCCCAGCAGGGTCTGGGCGGAGAGTTCGGTTGAAAGGTCGCGCGGCACACCGAGCTTCACTCCCGCCTCGGCCAGCGATTCAATAATCATGTAGACGTAAGCGGGACCGGAGCCGGACAGCGCCGTGATGGCGTCCATGTGCTTTTCGTCCACAATCACCGTGCGTCCCATGGCGCCGAAAATATTCTGGGCCACGTCCAGGTCGTGCGCGGTCGCATGTTTGCCCGCAGCCAGCGCCGTCATCCCCTGCCGGATGAGGCAGGGCGTGTTGGGCATGGCGCGCACCACTCGCGCCGGACGTCCCAGCTCGCGCTCGATCAGAGCTGTTGTGACGGAGGCCGCGGCGGAGACGACGAGGGCGTTGTGCGAAAGGGCCTTGCGCACTTCGTGCAGAACTCCTTTCACCTGCTGGGGCTTCAGCGCAATCAGCACCAGGCTGGCGCCCTTGACGGCCTGGATGTTGTTGGTGTGAGCCTTCACGCCATACTTGGCGGAGAGGTAATCCGCGCGCGGCTGGTGGGCCACCGTGCACTCCACGCGCCCGGTGGGAATCACCTGCGATTGCAGCATGGCGGAGAGCAGTCCCTCGCCCAGCTTGCCCGTGCCGATCAGCGCCAGCTTCTTGATTTCATCCCGCGACTTTTTGGCTGCCGACGAAGGCGCGGCAATAGCCTCTGCCTCTTTTTTCATGGAAATCCTCTCAGTTTGCGATGGACCTGCGGACCTTATTGTAGCGCAGTGTTGGTGGTTAGCGTTGAGGGATTTGCGTCAGGCACACTGTTGAAAAAGGCCCCTGTACCGCGTCATCCTGAGCGAAGCGAAGGATCTGTTTGGTTCATTTCCAGTAAGGTCAGCAGATGCTTCGCTGCGCTCAGCATGACGGTTGGTTTCTTCAACAACCTGTTAGGTTCGCGCCTGGGCCTGGGCGGCCGTGGCTTCTTCCTTGGCGGTCTGGATCCAGGGCATCATCTTGCGCAGTTCGCTTCCCACCTTCTCAATCAGGCGTGCCGAAGCTTCCGCGCGCATGGAATTGAACTTTTTCCGTCCTGACTCATTTTCGTCCATCCACTCTTTGGCGAACTTGCCGTTCTGGATTTCCTCCAGGACCTTCTTCATCGATTCGCGGACGTGGTCATCAATCACCCGCGGGCCGCGCGAGTAATCGCCGTATTCCGCCGTGTCGCTTACCGAGTAGCGCATGTACTTGATGCCGCCCTGGTAGATGAGGTCAACGATCAGCTTCAACTCGTGCAGGCACTCGAAGTAGGCGATTTCCGGCTGATAACCGGCCTGCACCAGCGTTTCAAAACCAGAGTTGATCAGCGCCGAAACGCCGCCGCAAAGGACCGTCTGCTCGCCAAAAAGATCGGTTTCCGTCTCTTCCTTGAAGGTGGTGCGGATGACGCCCGCCTTCAGGCTTCCGAGCCCTTTGGCATAGGCCAGCGCCGTCTGCTCGGCCTTGCCGGAGGGGTCCTGCTCCACGGCCAGCAACGCCGGCACGCCGATGCCTTCGGTGAACAGTTCACGCAGCCGGTGGCCGGGGCACTTGGGCGCGATCATGATAACATCCACGTCCTTCGGCGGTTGGACGAACTTGTAATGGATGTTGAATCCGTGGGCAAACAAAAGCGTTTTGCCGGCGGAGAGGTTGGGCTCAATGGCTTCCTTGTAAAGTTTGGCCATGGGGGGGTCGGGAACCAGCATGGCGATCAGGTCGCCGCGTTTGGCGGCTTCCGCCGGGTCATAAACTTCCAGACCCTGAGCCTGGGCCTTGGCCCGCGACTGGCTCGAGGCCGGAAGGCCCACAATTACTTTCGCACCACTGTCGTGCAGATTCAGCGCATGGGCGTGTCCCTGGCTGCCGTAGCCGATTACCGCCACGGTTTTGCCGGCCAGATTTTTCACGTCTCCGTCTTTTTCATAATAAGCTTTCGCCATAAAGTCACCTGTTCCTTTGCTGATTGGAATTTTTAACTGCCGATTGCGGAGTGTGCCCACTCTGCGCGCCACGGCCGCGAGTTGCCTGTCGCGGAGAGCGCGCTTGATCAGACCGCGGTTTCTGCGGTCCATCACGAACTCCGGGACCTGAACGCCGGTCCCGATGCCCCAAATCGCGTGACCCTTAGGAATCGACTGCTGCGCCCACCAGTTCCATCTGCCGGGACTGCCCGCTGGTTTTCATCCGTGAAAGCGGAAGGAAGCCCGGCGCGTCCAGCCCGGGGATCTGTGTTCCCGGGGAAGTTCCTGACGGGACTTCGACCAGATACTTGCCGTGGCTGGCAAAAATCACCCTGCACCCCGGAAAAGCCTCCTGGATGCGCTTGAGATTTTCCGAATTTTCAGCCGACTCGACAAAGATGAACGATGCGTCCTGCGAGGGCTCGTGCTGATAGTAGGTCACGCCCAACACGCCATCGGTGCGGCGGAGGAAATTGAAAATGTGGTCAACGTCCTCTTCCGGACTGTCCACCACCGCCATCAGGGAATAGGATTCCGCCGTAGCGCCCAGGGCCAGGTTTTCAATCTCCAGCCCCTTGCGGCGGAAGATGTTCATCAGCCGGCAAACCACGATGGGATCGCGATCACATTCAAGCGTCAGCAGCCATTGCATAGGATTCTCCCGAAAAACAAGTATACAGCCTTTGATCAACCCCTGGACCGCAACGTTTCTTGCGTTGCGCTTCTTTTTGTCATCCTGAGGAGTCCCGTGCTTTCGGGACGACGAAGGATCTGCTTTGCCCGGTTTCAAAAAGATACAGTAGATGCTTCGCTTAGCTCAGCATGACGGACGGACTCTATGAGCCGTCACTTACATCGCCCACAGGTCGTCCAGGACTTCCTCTTCAACCAGCATGCGCGGTGGTTCCACCACCATCTCGGCCAGGCTGGCTCCGGGGGGAACAATGGGATAACAGTTTTCCGTCGGGTCCACCCAGAAGTCGACAAGGCGCGGCTCGCGGTCGCTCAGCATCTCACGGAT
>JBAUWE010000002.1:0-19856 GCA_049583595.1 Terriglobia bacterium | reverse complement strand
TCCAGCACCTGCTGCCAGCGGGTTCCGTAGGTCCGCACGATGCGTTCGGCCGCCGCTCGCGGAACACCAAACAGCCGCACGGCGTCCGCCACGGCATCCTTGAAGTAATCTTCAAAGTTGTCCGTATGGCCGCCGGGGAGCGGCGTCTTGCGGGTGGGATGCTCCGCCCATTGTGCTGGAGAACTGCCGGGCAGGCTGGCCACCACCTGGTCCACCAGTTTTTCACCCAGCGAGCGTGAGGTGGTCAGCTTGCCTCCGCAAACGGTGACCAGATTTGCAGCCCAGGGGTCCTGGTGGAAGCGGTACTCGCGGGTGTTTTCTGAAGGGCTTGCGCCGGGCTGGATGGCCAGGGCCCGCAATCCCGCGAAGGCGCCGATTACGTCGCGCATCGCGAGAGGCTTGCTGAGCACCCGATTCACCGCGCTCAGCAGGTATTCAACGTCTTCCGCGTCCGGCCGCACCTCGCCGGGGTCGGAGTCGTAGTCGGTGTCGGTGGTTCCCAGCAGCCCGTGGCGGTGCCAGGGCATCATCACAAAAATCCTTTTCCCGGGCAGGATGGCCGCGAACATGGCAAAGTCTCCCGCGACGGGCGGTATCACAATGTGCGTACCTTTGGTGAGGCGGACGGTTTTTGAGCCGTCGTATCCCGGCAGCAATGCGCGAAGGTGATCCACCCAGGGGCCGGTAGCGTTCACCCAGAAACGTGATGAGATTTCAAAGCGCTCGCCGGTCCGGCGGTCTTCCAGTTCTGCGGTGGTCACCGTGGGACCGCCATTTGCTTTTGGCGCGCCCAGTTTGAAACTGCGGATTTGTGCGTAGTTGGCGATGGCGGCCCCGTGGTCAGCCGCGTCCACAATGTTTTCGACAGTGAGTCGCGCGTCATCCGTCAAGGAGTCGTGATAGAGCGCGCCCGAGCGCAGGCCGTCAGGCTGGAGCAAGGGAACGCGGCGCAGCAGTTCTTCCCTGCTCAGGGTCTGGTGGCGGTCGGCGGACCCGAGGTTTCCCAGCAGGTCATAAATGCCCAGGCCCAGCCGGATCTTCAGCGGCGAATAAGGATCGCCGTGGTAGATGGGAAGCAAAAACGGCACCGGCCACGCCAGGTGGGGAGCCAGCCTGCGCAGCAGCCGCCGCTCGCGCCGGGCTTCGTGCACCAGGCGAAATTCAAACTGGTCGAGGTAGCGCAATCCGCCATGGATCAGCTTGGAGGAGCGGCTGGAGGTGGCCGCCGCAAAATCGCCCGCGTCCACCAGCGCCACCTTCATGCCGCGCAGAGCGGCTTCCCGCGCCGTGGAGGCCCCGTTGATTCCGCCGCCGATCACCACCAGGTCAAACCGGGTTCCCGACAGCGCCGACATGTCCCGCTTCATAGATTCACGTTTCCGCATCAGTTGCCAGTCATCAAACTTGGGGAAACGCCCATGGTGTTGAGACGGGCGCAGACCCTCCATCATACCGCAGATTTTATGCTGTTCCCCGTAGCTTCCGGCGGTTGCCGGCAGCGTCGGCGAGTTGCATGGCCTGCAACGGAAAGGTTCCACGGGTGGGGAGGAGGTGTGGCGGAGTTGTTCAGGGCGTGGGACTTCCGCGCACCCCCGGCGGGAAAGCTGTCCACCCAGACCCGGGCGGCAACCTGTCATGCGCAGGCCTGTTCTCCGATGAAACTTATTATGGCAGTCGCCCCTGAGGCTAACGCCTGCCCACGATGTAGTCTTCCAGACTATCGGCGCGAGCCTTGTTTTGAAGCGCAATAATCTTCAGCAGGTCCTGGATCGAGATCATCCCGCGGTAGGCCCCATCTTCATCCATCACGAGCAAGTGGTAAATGCCGTAATTTTCCATCAATTCAAAGCATTTCTCGATCGATTCCTGCGGAGAGACTGAAATCAGGCGTGTGCTCATAATCTCCGACGCGCGGACCAGTTCAGGATACCTGTTCTCTGCCGCAACCTTGTCAGAGATATCACTTTGCGAAACCACGCCGACCACTTTGCCCTGGCCGTTGCAAACGGCCACGGCGCGAACCTGCTTTTCCCGGAGGTAACGAGCTGCAGCATGAACGGTGGTGGCCTCCGCAATCGAGAAAACTTCCCCTCGCGACTCGGTCAAGGTCGAAACCGTCATGGTTTTCACCTCGGAAATGGATTTTCCCCCAATGCTAAGCCGGGGCGTCAGACATTGCAAGCAATATTCGCATTGGCCGCCGGGGCCGATGTCGGGGTCTTTCCAATGGGTTCCTGCGAGGTGTGCTAAATGGAACGTGCCTGTCCGTTTCCGGGTTTCGGTGGCGGGAATGCTTACGCCAGCGGCTCAATCAGGACGACAGCGTCGGCGCGGATGGCCTCGCCCTTTCCGACGGCATCGACGCCTTCGCCGGTCTTTGCCTTGATGCTCACCTGCTGCGCCTCGATCCCCAGCGCCTCGGCCAGCTTTTCCTTCATGGCAGAGACAAAAGGAGCCAGTTTGGGCCGTTCCAGGCTGATGGTGGAATCGATGTTGACGATTCGATAGCCGGCCGCATCCAGCATTTCCCGCGCACGCCGCAGGAACAGCAGGCTCGGGGTGTTGTGCCACTTGGGTGAGTTGTCGGGGAAATGCCGGCCGATGTCTCCCAGCGCGGCCGCTCCCAGCAACGCGTCGCAGATGGCGTGGGCCAGGGCATCGCCGTCGGAATGGCTCTCGGGTCCCATCTCAAAGGGAACATGGACACCGCCGAGGATGAGTCTTCGCCCGAAGGCCAGCCGGTGGACGTCGTTGCCAAAACCGATTCGGTGTGTGGATCCGGAATGCAAAGTCTTTTCTCGCATTTTCCGCAGCCGTCTTCGGGCCGCGGTGGTCAGGTTTCCATTTTACCGGGACTTGCTTTTACTGCAGCGATTTTGCGTGGAGTTCAGCCTGTTCGTGTTCCTGTGCAAAAAAGAGGCGGGCCAGCGGCAAATCAGAAGGCTTGGTAATTTTGATATTTCGGTCGGAACCCATCAACACGGTAACAGTGCCTCCCAGCCGTTCCACCAGGCTGGCCTCATCGGTACCTTCGTAGCCGTCTGCGTCGGCGCGCTCGCAAGCCTCTTTGATGACGTCAAACTGAAAGGCCTGGGGCGTTTGCGCCAGCACAATCCGCTCGCGGGGGATGGTTCCCAGAATCGTCTGCCGCTCCACCTGCTTCACCGTGTCAACGCTGGGGATCCCCAAAATCGCCGCCCCCGACTTGCGCGCCGCTTCCACTGACAGGTGGATCAATTCCGTGGTCACAAAAGGCCGCACGGCGTCATGGACCACCACAATCTCCGTGCTGGAGGGAGCTTCTCGAAGCGCCAGAGAAACGGTTTGCTGGCGCGTTGCCCCGCCCGCGACAAGTCGCACGGGCTTCACGAACTGCTCTCGTTCGATTTCAGCATACGCCCGGTCCATGTCTTCAGGCCGAACCCCCAGGTAGATTTCGTCAATCGAATCGGCGTCGTTGAATTTGCGCAGGGTATGGACCACGATCGGCACGCCCTCAAGGGAAAGAAACTGCTTGGGCGTTTCACCGCCCATGCGGATGCCCGCGCCCGCAGCAGGAATGATGGCCAACACTTTCATAGCTGGAACCCGTTCCGCCCCTTCGGGTATTACGACTGGACCACCTCGGCCCGCTGCCTGTTGTTTTCGTATTTCCCGAAGATCATCTTTCCGGCCGTCGTCTGCAGCACGCTGGTGACGGAAATATCGATGGTCTTTGAAATCATCTTCTTCGCGTTGTCCACAACCACCATGGTGCCATCGTCAAGGTAGGCAACACCCTGGTTGTATTCCTTGCCCTCCTTGAGGATAAACACCCGCATGATTTCGCCGGGAAGCACGACGGGCTTCAGGGCGTTGGCCAGCTCGTTGATGTTCAGCACCGGGACGTGCTGCAGCTGGGCAACCTTATTCAGGTTGAAGTCGTTGGTCAGAATTTTCCCTTCAATCTTCTTGGCCAGCTCGATCAGTTTCAGGTCCACTTCGCGAACCTGCGGGAAGTCTTCCTCCACAATCTGCACCTGGACGGCAGCTGTATTCTGGATGCGTTGCATGACGTCCAAGCCGCGCCGGCCCCGGTTGCGCTTCTGCGGGTCTGTTGAGTCAGCCACCAGTTGCAGTTCGCGAAGCACGAACTGCGGAAGGAGGAGGGGGCCTTCGATGAATCCTGTTTCGCAGATGTCGGCAATCCGGCCGTCGATAATCACGCTGGTGTCGAGGATACTGCTGCTCTTCCTGCCCTGCCGTTCCGTGGAAAAGATGCCGCCCATCGCCGCCAGGTTCAGCAGATCGCCCTTGGAGGCGCCCACCACCAGGCCGACGTAACCCAGCAGCAGCAGGAGGGTGATCTGGACGTACGAAATAGACGCTTTCTCCAGCGACGTCAGGCTCAGCAGATGGCTGATGATCAGCGCGCCTGTGACACCAAATATTCCGCCCACCACTGCGCCGATCAGGCGTTTAAGACTCGCCTTCCTCATGCGCATCTCGATAAAGAGGAATGCGCATGCCAGCGCTGCTCCCACAAGAGAAGACACCCATGAAGACCAATGAAAAGGCCGCAAGTGGTACGCCGCAGTGATGACGGAAAGAATGAATATTGCTCGAAGAGACGCCATTTCCCAAGACATGTAATCCGTGCTCCCTTCTGTATAATTTCGTGCCAGATTTTGTAAGCATAATGCCTCCGGAAGGGGCACCCACAACCCTGCTGCGGCTCAGTATAGCACTACTGTATCGGCTGAGGTCAATTAAGATGTTCCCATCTTACCGTAAATGATGGGATTGAAACAGGCAGGCCTCCAGGGGCTTTTCGTTCCTCGTTTTTTATTTGCGAGACCGCGACTTGATCACGATCGGAGTTCCCAGAAATCCAAACTTTTCCCGGATACGGTTCTCCAGATAACGTTCGAGGGAAAAGTGGAGTTGGCCCTTGCGGTTCGTGAACGCGATGAAGGTGGGCGGGGACACCGAGGCCTGAGTGAGATAATAAATGCGCAGAGGGCGGCCTCGAAGGGTGGGAAGCCGCCGCAGATCGAGTCCCTGGACGAAGGCGTTCAGCCGGGCCGTGGGCACGCGGACACTCCGGGCCGCAGCCACCTCGGCGATCAGCTTCCAGAGGCTGGGAAGCCGCTGTCCTTTCAGCGCCGAAATAAAAGCAATGGGCGCGTAATCCAGAAATTTCATGCGCTGCCGCAGTTCCTTCGTGTAGTCGTTGGTTACGGTGAGCCCCTTGGGGATGGCGTCGTATTTGTTCACCACCAGGATCACGGAGCGGTGGCTTTCATGCGCGTAGCCGGCAATGTGGGTGTCCAGGGCGGCCACGCCCTCTTCGGCGTCAATGATAAACAGGGCGATGTCAGCCTGTTCCAGGTGCTTGCGAGCCTGGATGACGCTCAGCTTTTCGGCCAGCAGCTTGGTTTTCCCTTTGCGCCGGATGCCGGCTGTGTCCACAAACACGTACCTTGCGCCGTCGTGCTTCACCTCCGCGTCGATGGCATCGCGCGTGGTGCCGGCAATGGATGTCACGATGGAACGTTCCTGCCCGGCCAGGCGATTGAGCAGCGTCGATTTGCCGACGTTGGGCCGCCCGATGATGGCGATCCTGACAGCCGTCTCCGGGCCGGCGGCGGCTTCTTCCGGCGCCTGCATGTCCGCGGTGACATGGTTGAGGAGATGGTCGACTCCCAGGCCGTGTTCGGCTGAAACGGGGAAGGTGTCTTCCACGCCCAGGCTGGCAAATTCCGCGGCCAGCGGATCATGCATGGGAAGGTCGATCTTGTTGACGGCCACGCACAATCGTTTGCCCGTCCGCCGCAGCAGGGTGCAAAGTTCCTGGTCGAGAGGCAGCACGCCCTGGCGCCCGTCAACCACCAGGACGAGGTGCGCGGCCTTCTGGATGGCCATTTGCGCGTGCCGCAGGATTTCAGCCGGAATGGTGTCGTGGTCCTGCGGTACGATCCCCCCCGTATCCACCAGGCTGAAGCGCACCCCCTGCCATTCAGCAATCCCTTCAATGCGGTCGCGCGTCATGCCCGGCTCGTTGCCCACCAGCGCGCGGCGGCTGCCGACAATCCGGTTGAACAGCGTGGACTTGCCCACGTTGGGGCGTCCGAGAATCACGATGAGCGGCAACTTTGGCATAGGTAACTCAATTGCTCCGGTCGCGTCATTCGGCCCGAAAGCTTCTGTGCTATTCTGGCCAATGAGCGTCCAACTTGGATTTCCAGTCTAACGGAGGTTGACAATTCCTGCCAGACTGGCCCTCAAGTGGTGATGGGTTTGTAGTGTCGTGTCCAGGAAATGTCTGGACCATCGTGCGGACCGTAGCGCCGGCATCCTGCCGGCAAATGCCGCCCAGATGGCGGCGCTACGTTGCGGCAGACAACATGGGTGTTAAAAGTCAGAGAACCACGGAAAAGGCGTCGCTCGATCGCATCTTTGGAGCGTCGGGCTGGCTGGCCCGCCATCACCCCGGCTTTGAGTACCGGCCGGGCCAGTTGGAAATGGCCGAGGCCATTGAAACCTCCCTCCAGAACGGCCGGCACCTGATTGTTGAAGCGGGAACGGGAACGGGAAAGACCCTGGCTTACCTGCTGCCGCTGGTGCGCAGCGGGCAGCGTGTGGTCATTTCAACCGGCACCAAGAACCTGCAGGAGCAGCTTTTCTACAAGGACATTCCTTTCATCCGCAAGCTGTTTCCCAACCTGCGCGCCACCCTGATGAAAGGACGCCAGAACTATCTTTGCCGGCAAAAGCTCTACGACATTGAAAAGCAGCCGGTGCTGAACGGCCTGGAAGAGGTCGACCTTTATCAAAAGCTTCGCGAGTGGGAATCGGAAACCGAAACCGGCGACCGCACGGAAGTGGCGGGCCTTCCCGACGCCAGCGAGCTGTGGCAGCGCGTGGACGCCCGCCGTGAAACCTGCACGGGCCAGAAATGCCCGCAGTTTGAGCGCTGCTTCATCACCTGGATGCACCAGCGCGCCGCCGAGTCTGACCTGATCATCGTGAACCATCACCTCTTTTTTGCCGACCTGGCCCTGAAGCAGTCGGATTACGCGAGCCTGCTTCCGGACTACACGGCCGTGGTTTTTGACGAAGCCCACGAGATCGAAGACGTGGCCACGCAGTATTTCGGACTGAAGGTTTCGAATTACAAGATGGAGGAGCTGGCGCGCGACACGGAGGCCACTCTGAAGGCGAAGGCGCTGGAAGGCGGCGAGGTGCCCGGTGCGGTTCGCGAACTTCGCCGGCGCAGCGAGCTTTTCTTTGAGCTGTTCCCGGCGGGCGACGGCCGGACGAATTTTGACAACCGCGAAAGTTTTCTGGACGTCCGCCGCGGCACTTACTCGGCGCTGGTCAACGCTCTCATTCGCCTCGAGACCGAGCTGCTGGGCGTGAAGGACCGTCCTGAAGAGATCAACAACCTGGCGCGGAGGGCGGCGGAAGTCCGCCAGGCGCTGGAAGTCATCATGGAGAGCAAGGACCGCACCCTGGTTTACTGGTGGGAGAGGCGGGGCCGCGGCGTGTTCATCGAAGCCTCGCCCATCGACGTTTCGCCCATCCTGCGTGAACGCCTGTTCGGGCAGGTGCGCACCGTCATCCTCACCTCCGCCACTCTCGCCGTCAGCGGAAAGTTTGATTTCCTCAAGCGCCGCCTGGGTGTGGAGATGGCGCGCGAAAAGATCCTGGAATCGCATTTCGATTTCAGCCGCCAGGCGATTCTTTACACGCCGCTGCATCTTCCCGACCCGCGCCACGCGGAGTTCCCGTCGCGCGCCGCCGCAGAAATTGTCAATCTGCTGAAAGCCACGGAAGGCCGCGCCTTCGTGCTGTTCACTTCCTACCAGCAGATGCGGGCCGTTTATGAGCAGGTGCGCCGGCGGTCCCGTTACCCGCTGATGATACAGGGTTCGGCTCCGCGCACGGCGCTGCTTGACAGGTTCCGCTCCACCCCGCACGCCGTGCTGTTTGCCACCAGCTCGTTCTGGCAGGGCGTGGACGTGCAGGGCCAGCAGTTGAGCGCCGTCATCGTTGACCGCCTGCCGTTCGCCGTTCCTTCAGACCCGGTGGTGGCCGCCCGGATTCGCCAGATCAATGAGGAGGGCGGCAACGCGTTTGTCGAGTATCAGATTCCCGAGGCCGTCATTGCCCTCAAGCAGGGTTTCGGGCGGCTGATCCGCAGTGAAACCGATCGGGGTGTGCTGGGCATTCTGGACCACCGCATCGTGAAGAAGCAGTACGGAAAGATCTTTTTTGACTCCCTTCCGCCTTACCGCCGCGCCGGTCGGCTGGAAGAGGTTAGCGAATTTATGCAAGAATGTTTGTAGCAGGGCGCCGAGAAATCCCGGGCGATGTCATCCTGCGCGAAGCGAAGGATCTGCTTTGTGCCTTTGTAGGGTTCCGGAAGAGGCAGAGCAGGGCTTTTGCCGGGTCAGAAGCAGATTCCTCGCTGCGCTCGGAATGACAACTTTAGAAGCCCGGGCCATTCGGAAGGGCCGCGGACCTCAGTAGCGGAGGTCCAAGCTACTCGCTCGCCGTAGCGCCGGCATCTTGCCGGCCCTGAAAATGCCGCCGGGACGGGGGCGCTACAAGCGAGCGTTGTCACCCTATTTTGCAACCCTGAGTTGAATAAAGCGGCGGCCAGCCACCGCAGTCCAACGCCGGAGGATCCATGTTTGAGGTTTCGGTTGAATATTCCTTTGCCGCAGGCCATGCGCTGCGGGGTTACAAGGGAAAGTGCGAGAACGTTCACGGGCACAATTACAAGGTCCGGGTCTCGGTGGAGGGCGAAAAGCTGAATTCCATCGGGCTGCTGATGGATTTCTCAGACCTGCGCGCGGCGCTGAAAGAACTGGCCGAGCGGTTCGACCATCATTTTCTGAACGAGGTTGAGCCCTTCACGGAAACCAACCCGTCCGCCGAAAATCTGGCGTGCTACCTGGGAAATGAATTGCAACGGAAAATCAAGGATCAGGGATTGAACGTCAACGTCGTCACCGTGTGGGAAACCGATACGACCTCGGCGAGCTATCGGCCTCCCTCGGGCTCCTGAGGGGAGAACCGGGAAGAGAACTGAAAAACAGGGCGAACCAACTAACGCGACGCGAAGGAAACCGTAGGGTGCAGGTGCGTGTTGTGCTCGTGCATACACTGCCCCGGGCACAAATAGACGTCCTGACACCACGGGCAGCACAGAAGAAGGTCTCTCTCACGGACCGTGCTGCAGACGGAGCATCCTTCCAGCAGGTCAGCCACCACATGGCGTGAGACTTTACGCCAGGTTTCCATCACTGCCCGTTCTTCTTTCAGTTTGTGGAGATCTTCATCGCTCATCATGGCCAGCCTCCCCCTCCCACGCCAGTTCTTATTGCAACCAGCGTGCCAATCTTCACCATGATCGTTGTTAATTCTTCCAGCAATAACTCCTTTCATTTCAATAAATGGTTTTTTCGAAAACTTCCGTAGCCGCCTAATCCCCGGAAAACTAGTCCGATTTGTCATCCCTCTGGACCTGAAGTGTCACCGATTGGTATCAGTTCTCTGGCCTAGGGCCGGAAGGGCCAAGGGAGGTTCTTTGAGGTTTTGGGGACTTTCCGCCCCTCTTTCGCCGGATCCAGGGCCACCTTGGGCAGGCTGATCCCTGGCCGGTTCCGGGGTTCTCATCTGCCGGGGGCCGCCTGAAGCCTGAATTTGTCTCAACTGAAATCCACCTTGACGTCCTGCCGGTCTTCTTCCGTGGCCTTGAAGAAGTCCCGCTGTTTCAGGTTCATCAATCCGGCCAGAATCATGTCGGGGAATTGCTGAATGCGGATGTTGTAGGTGTTGACGCTGTCGTTCAGGAACTCGCGCCGGTCGGCGATCCTTTCCTCGATCTCCGAGATGCGCGACTGCAACTGCATAAAGTCGTTGTTGGCTTTCAGTTCCGGATAGTTTTCCGCCACGGCGAACAGGCTTTTCAGCGCCCCGGTCATCATGTTGTCGGCCTGAGCCTTTTGCGGCACGGTGGAGGCCTTCTGGTAAGCGCTTCGGGCCTCGGTCACCAGCTGAAAAGTCTTCTGCTCATACTGCATGTAGCCCTTGCAGGTATCGATCAGCTTGGGCAGTTCGTCGTGCCTTTGTTTCAGCAGGACGTCGATGTTGGCCCAGGCCTTGTCGATGTCATTCTTCAGCCGCACCAGGCTGTTATAAATGCTGACCGTGTAGAACACCACGCCGACGGCCACCAGCACAAACACCAGGAATACCAGAATCATCACTCCCATCGTCATCCTCCTGCTCCAGATTTGTCAGCTTGCTGAAAAAGCCCGTAGCGGCGGCTTCATGCCGCCACTGGCGCCGAAAACTTTGGGCTGATGGCGGGGTGATCTGCCGCTACAGCCTCCTCCAAGCCTTTTTCAGCCACCTGTTACAGCAGACTATGCTCGGCCATAAAAAGTGCCGCACAGAAGATGGTGAGAGCCGCCCCGCCAATCACCATCATCGTGGAGCGCCAGCCCGCGCCCTGTTTCAATTCCTCTGCCGATTTTGAAGAAATGAGAAAAGTACCATTATGGTCGCCCTTGGTGATCAGGTTCCGGTCGTTGTCGTCCTCGGGCCTGGGATTCTCAACGCAGGTTCCCAGCACGTCGTATTCCTGGTCCGGCTCAATGCAGCGCTCCGTAAAACGATAGGAATTTGAATAGTCGTAACTGGCGGCGGCGTATTCCAGCAGTTCTTCATCGGTTTTGGCGCTCAGGGAAACATCGGACGTGTCATACCGCCTGCCCCATCCCAGCAATCCTGCCAGGGAGAAATTCATCGGCACATCGCCCACAACCCTCCGCCCGGTGACCGGCACATCAAACTCGGCCTTCAGCGGGTCCACACGGATTCGGCCTGAATCGTCGGAGAGAAAGAATCGCCTGCCGTTCTGGTCGGTGCGATAGTGCTTCCAGCCGTTCCGCCCCTCGTAGCGTTCAATCTGCACATGAAAGGCATAGCAGGGCAGGCCCCGCACGGGGCTGGGAAACGGCGTATCGCCCCCTGCGTGTCCGTGCACCTGGGTGATGCCCATGGCAACACTGCGGATGGGAATAACCGGCGTATCGGCCACCATCAGGCTTTTGCGGAAAGTCCGCAGCCCGCGAACGAAAAAGATGAGCCCGAATACGAACCCTGCAACCAGCCAGCCGTCAATGTTCCCATGGGAGTGCATCATGAAAGGCGCGAAAAACCGCACCATCGTAGCTTGTAGGAGGGCAAAAGGCAAGTCAAAATGCCAGACCGTGCAGGCTGGGAGGGGCAGGAGAATTTCTTCACCCGGGGTAAGGCATTTCCTGAAAGCCGCTCGCTTTTCTTGTCCCGAGCCTCAGCTTTCCAATGCCCAATGCCCCGAATCCCACCCCGGCCGCGCCTTTCCCCTCGCGCCATCCTCTGCACATCCGCGCATCGCTTTGCACTTGCAACGCCGGGCTTCAGGCCGGCCCTCTTTGCCTTTCCAATTTGAAATCTTGAATTTTGAATTGCCGCCGCGGACCACCTGGCTCGTCCCCCATCACTCCTCACTCGTCACTGTTCTTCGAACGGGGAGGAGGCATTCCGCGGGGCTGTGGCAGGTTTGCAGACAGCTGGCAAAAAAGACGACGGCGCGAAGCCTGCGGCGGGGCGACCTGCTGATTGCTTACGTGACAAACTCCAGATGGTTCACCGTCAGTTCCTGATATTCCTTTGCCACCTGTGCGACATCGCAGCTGCCGAGAGTCATATCCATCTCCAGAGCGCGGAGTTTCAGCACGCAGGCGCTGGCGTTGCCCAGTCGGACCGGTACTGCCTGCTGCTTGTGAATGACGGACAGGATTGTTGCGCCCGCCGTCAGCAAGGCAACTACGGTGCAGGTAACCTTCCATGCGGGCGGACCTTTCCCAAAGGTCGGTCCCAACGCCGCCCCCAGCCCGCGACAATCGTCCCCAGTGAACTGGCTGCAAGACTGGCATAAACAAGCCCCGAATCTTCATGGCGCAGGTGGTGCATGTGGCTCTCGGCACTGCGCAGACTTGCCCGCAGTCTCCGCAGCATCACGTCACGCTGGTCATTCGCGTTCATGCTGGTGTCACCTCCAGTCGTGTTACATCCGGGGATAGCTGGCATCAGCCCTCTTCGGTTGGCTGGCCCCGCCGGCCATAGAAGAACCCGCCGCGCCGGGAGTTTTCCGGCCACTTCCGCATTGCTTGTTCCGTTGGAGGTTCGCCCCGGAAACTTCAACGTCAAACCCGCGTGCCTCCCAGCCTACGCCCGCCCGCCCCGCCATCCAAGGCGAGCATCGGCGCCAGCCCCGATCCGACAGTCGCATCGCTCCGGCGCTGGCTGGTCTCGGCAATGAACCTGGAACAATATTCGGCGTAATCCGTATATATGAAACAGATGGTCAAAGTTCCAGGATGTACTGTCCTTGCTGGTGTGCCGGACACTGAGTTCTGGGACGATGAACAGGCGAGACAGGAGACCCCCGTGATCATCGGCGCCTCAGGCAAGCTGGAACGGATTATGCTGGTGAGCAACGAGAGCCACTGGGCTTCGTCGTGAACTCGCTTCTGATGACGGCGGGTGCTATGCTTCGGGTGCTGGCGGTTTGGCCCCTGAGCCGGCGCTGGCGTCTCCAGACCGGCGGGCCCTTTTCAGGCGAATGAGCGCAGTTGTCCAACTCGACGACCTCTCCGTTAAACTCGGGCGGAAGATGGTTCTGGACCATTTAAATGGTTCGTTTTCGGGACGATGCATCGGCCTTCTGGGTCCGAACGGCGCAGGCAAATCGACGCTGATCAACACGCTGCTGGGCTTCTATAAGCCGTTTCAGGGCTCCGCCCGCGTCCTGGGCTTCCGGATTGATTCAGATATTCGCCGGGTTCGCGCGTTGGCAGGTTATATGCCGGAACACGAATCGTTCATTGGCCAGATGACAGCGGTGAGTTTTACCCGGTTGATGGCGGAACTCTCAGGGTTACCAAAACAAGCCGCGCTTGAGCGCGCCCATGAAGCGCTTTTCTATGTTGGACTGGGGGAAGCGCGCTATCGCACTCTTGCCACCTATTCCCAGGGGATGAAACAGCTTGCCAAGCTTGCCCAGGCGATTGCGCACGGGCCCAGGCTTGTGATCCTGGATGAACCGACCAATGGCCTTGACCCTCCTGCACGGCAGCGCATGATCCGCCTGGTGCGCGAGATTAGCGACACCGGCGATCTGCACATAGTCCTCTGCTCGCACCTTCTGCGGGACGTGGAGGAGTGCTGCGATGCGGTCATTATTCTCAAAGAAGGCCGCATCGTGCATTACTCGAACCTGGAGGAAGAGCGGAGGGCCAACCGGCGGTTTCTTGAAATGGAAATTTATGGGGATGACGGGTCGTTCGCTGAGGCCGTGACGAGGCTTGGCTGTGAATGCACAATTTCCGGAAGCCGGCGCATGAAAATCATTCTGCCTGAGCGCTTCGAGATGAACGCGCTTTTCCGCTTGGCAGCGGAGCGCAACGTGCAGCTGCGGCGCCTGGACTTCCGGCGCGACTCGTTGGAAGACATCTTCCTGAAGGCGATGGAAGGCGTAAATGGCCGTTCGTAAACGTACATACCACGCATACTCCGGCCCCCTGACGAACGAGCGGACGCGCTTTACGATTCTGTTCCGCTACTCCTGGGACAATGTGATGCGCTCAAGATTTATGTCCGCCTACCTGGTGGTTTGTCTGCTCGTCGCGGTCGTTTTCGGAGCAATCATCTATGTGAGCCACAGCGCCATTCTGATAGCCCTGTTGCGAATGGCCGGGCACTCGAAAGACTTTGTGGACGTCAGTTTCTTTTACCACTTTATCCGGATCGAAATGGGCATGGCGCTGATCCTCGTGGCGTTTGCAGGTCCCGGACTGATTTCGCCCGATCTGGCGAACCAGGCGCTTCCGCTCTATTTTTGCCGCCCCTTGTCGCGAGCCGTATACGTTCTCGGCAAGTTTTCCGTTCTCGCCGTGCTGGTGTCAGTCACCACCTGGCTCCCCGGGCTGATGCTTTTTGCGCTTCAGAGCAATCTTGTGGGCTGGAGTTGGGCCTCCGCTCACCTGCCGGCGGCACGCGGCATCTTTCTGGGCTCGGTGGTTATCATTCTGGTTTATTCCGCGCTGGCTCTGGCTGTTTCGGCATGGGTCAGGCGGAAGGTCCTCGCAGGGGGCGTTTTGCTCGGGGTCTTCTTTGTCGGGTCAGGCCTCGGCCAGGCGTTTGACAAGACGCTCGGAACACACTGGGGCGGGCTTGTCAACATTGGCGGGCTGATCGGGCGGGTAGTTTCCGGTCTCTTCGGCATTCAGGCCGGGTACAACGCGGGCAGTGCCATTTCGCCGGCGATGGCGGGCGCAACGCTTCTCGTGGTGTGCGCTTTTTGCCTGTACCTCATTGAGCACAGAATCAGGGCGCGCGAAGTGGTGCCCCTGTGAAAGGGAAAGCTCATAGAGGATCAGCGCGGCAGGACGGGAAATGTTGGGCCGGCGCTGGGAACAAGACGGCCCGGGCTTTTTGAGTCAGGAGAATAGCTTGTCATCAGCGGCACAAAGCGACCGGATTGTCTTTGAAGACGTTTCCAAGTTCTACGGCGAAGTCCTGGGGGTGAATCGCGTAGATCTTTCCATACCCTCCGGCATCACCAGCCTGGTTGGGCCCAATGGCTCGGGCAAGACCACTCTGATGAATCTGATGACAGGCCTCGTCAACCCCAGCCGCGGGCGTGTCAGCGTGCTGGGCGTCTCGCCTCGCGAGCCGGACCGCCTTTTCCGCTTCACCGGCTACTGCACTCAGTTTGATTCATTTCCACGCGGGCTTACGGGTTACCAATTTGTCTATTCCTACCTTCGTTTATTCGGCACTGCGTCCTCGGAGGCCGGTCGCCTTGCCTCGCAGGCAATGGATCGCGTCCATCTCGAGGATGCGGCCCATCGCCAGATCGCAGGCTACAGCAAAGGGATGAGGCAGCGCATCAAGCTCGCGCAGGCCATCGCGCATCATCCTTCGGTGCTGATACTCGATGAGCCCCTCAATGGCCTCGACCCCCTGATGCGCTCAGAAGCGATAGCGCTTTTCCGCGAACTGGCGGGCCGGGGGCTTCACCTTGTCATCTCCAGCCACGTGCTGCACGAGGTGGATGTGATCTCCGATCAGGTGATTATGCTCAGCAACGGCTACGTCATCGCGGAGGGGCAGATTCATGAGGTCCGCAGCGAGATCCGCGAGCAGCCGATGCAGATCCTGATTCAATGCGACAGGCCGCGCGCCCTGGCAGCGCTGCTGTTTGAGCAGGGGCAGGTTGCCGAGGTGCGGCTTCATCCGGATGGCCGCGGCATGCTGGTCAAGACGCTGGATGCCGACCGCTTCTATCTGGGTCTAAACCATATCGCCCAGAACGGCATCGGGATTGAATCGGTTGCCCCGGCCGACGACGACGTTCTGTCGGTTTACGAATACCTCATCGGCACGGAGGACTCGACAAAGTGAGCAGTACTTCGTGGCAATTGTGGCGTCAGCAGATTTACGCCGTGGCGAGAATTGACCTCAAGCGGAATTTCCTCACCCGGCGCGCACTTTGGGTTTATCTGATTGCATTGGCCCCCGTGGCGATTTTTGCAGTCGGCACCCTGGTGCGCCTTCGGATGCATTCATATCCTGCTGTGGAAATGGACACGCGCCACTTCGCCCAGACTTTTCGGACTTTCTATCTCCGCTTTGTGGTTTTCTTTGGATGTGCCGGAGTGTTCCTGAACCTGTTTCACGGCGAGATGCTGAACAGGAGCCTGCATTTTTACTTTCTCGCACCGCTACGTAGAGAAGTCCTGCTGGCGGGGAAGTATCTCTCGGGCCTGGCCGCCGCCTCGGTGATCTTCTGCCTGAGCGTTGTGCTTCAGTTTGCCGCTCTGTATGGCAGCCATAGTCCGGGCACGATCGAACATTTTCTTTTCCATAGCCACGGATGGGAGCAACTGGCGGCCTATCTGGGTGTGACTATCCTCGCTTGCGTAGGTTACGGCAGCGTGTTTCTGTTTCTCGGTGTGCTGTTCCGCAATGCGCTGCTTCCCTCCATCGCTGTTCTGGTCTGGGAGAGCTTGAGCGGCTACCTGCCGCCACTATTGCAGAAGGTGAGCGTCATTTACTATTTGAAATCTCTCTGCCCCGTCGAGGTGGCAACGGCGTCACATTTTGGGGGCGCTGGGCTTTTGTCCTTCTTTTCATTCAATCCCGAGCCTGCCCAGGCCTCCATCGCCATCCCGGCTCTGCTGATTCTCAGCTTCGCGCTGCTCACGGCCGCCAGTCTGCGCTTGCGCCGCATGGAAATTGACTACGGCGCTGAATGATCAAGCGAACCCGGTCCTCCAGTCATGAGGTCCGCGGGTTTTGACCCGCGGAGTAGCGGCGAGTTCATCTCGCCATGTGCGTGAGCGGGTGGCGGCGTGAGGCCGCTGTTCCAAATAAACCTCCCGTTTTTTCCAGTTGCTCAATCGCAATTCACTCAATCATTCAATTCTTCAAAAATCCCCCTCACCCGCCGTCGTCCCTCCGGCGCCCTCTCCCAACGGTAGAGGGCTTGTTCTTTTGTTTGTTGGGCGCCGGTTTCGGCACAGATGAATCCGTGCCCTTTCGCGTAAGGAACCGAGGATGCGGCCGCGCCGTAAGGGCCGGGCTGAAGCCCGGCCCTCCTGGACTTCATCTCCCACCTACGACCTGCCATCTGCCACCTCCCACCTGCCACCTACCACCTACCACCCACTACATGCCACCACCCGGCACGCCATAAAAATATCCGGAGCGGGTGTGGACCTTGAGGCGGGGGCGAGTCAACTCCACCTGAATGCGATGGAAGCCTTGCTCCTTTAAGGTGCTGGGCACGTAGGTGAGCACGTACTCGCTGTTGATGTCGAGCGCGATCTGCTGCAGCGCGTCCTGGAAGCGGCGCGTCTTGAGCGGCGTGTAGACGCTGCCGCCCGTGTATGCCGAATACGTCGCCAGCATGTTCTTGCGCAGCTGTGCACGCACCACTTTGAGGGTGAGGAGGGCGAGCGGCGCCAGGTCGAGGACGGGTTGGCCGCCGCGCACCGAGGCCGGGCCGCCCGGCGGCGCCTGGGCCGGATAGACCGATTGGCTGAGTATTTTCTCATTGTTCTGGAAAGCCTCGCGGCCGGGCTGGAATCGAAGGCCGTAGATCTGGATGTTGGCATCGCAGGCGGCGCGCACCACCTGCTCGCCCCGCGCGGCGCTGTCGTGGTTCAGGCCGTCGGAGAAAACGATGATGATCCTCCGCTCGGCTTTGGCCTGGCCCGACAGCATGCGGACGGCCCGGGCCAGCGCGTCATTGAGCTGGGCCTTGTACCCATCAGCCTTCACCCCCTGCAGAGTCTTGTCGAGCTTTGCCGGATCTGCGGAGAAGGGCTGGAGCGTTGTGACCTCGTCAGCATAGCCGAGGACAGCCGCGCGTCCTTTGCTGCCCAGCAGCAGGCCGGAAATGAGCACGCCCAGAGGATGGACGCTCTTGAGAAATGGCGCCGCGTTGCTGTTGGCCTGCACCACAATGACGGCGGCGATGGGCTCGGTGGCCAGACTGAAATGGCGGATCTGCTGCCGGACGCCGTTGTCGAGCACCTGGACCTCGCGCTGCTTCAGGTCGTAGACAAAGCCGTCCTTGGGCGACCGCGCAGTGAAGGGAACCACCACCAGAGGCGACGCCACGCGGATCGTTTCCACGGTGGCGGGCGGCCGGGTGCGGGGCTTCTTTGTGGTTTGGCGTCCGGAAGCTGATTGCGCTCGTGCAATCAGCGCGCAGGCAAGAAAGAGGATGCAGGCCATCAGGCGGCAGAAGAGAATCAGGCCCTTTGCTTTAAAGCGCGGGTCGGGCGAGGGGCGGGCTGGTTCTTCCGGCCGAATGGGACCGGTCGCCAGCTGTATGCGCGAGCTTGCAGGCACGGTCATGGAGCCTCGCTCACTTTTGCGGGTGCGGCGCCGCTTCAGGGTTGGAGCGGTCCTTCCTCAATGCGCGCGATGAAGAACCGGGTCGCCCTCTGAAGAATGCGCGGCACGAAACTCGATCGGGACACCCTCCGCAGCATTATACCTTGGCAGCACCGTGATGGCGTCTTGGGCACGCGCCCAGGCGGCCGGCAGCAGGGCATCGGAAGGCAAACTGCCGTTCCACACTAAGAACTCAAAACTCAGCACTTGTCACTGGGCGCTCGGCCCTCGCCACCGAACACGTATTAGCCTCTGTAGATAGCCTACGTACGCCAAAATCCCTCCAAAATGGGACGTATGGGACGTTTTGCTTGCAAAATTGCTGATTTTGTAAGTGATTGATAATACAATACTTCTAATTAATTCCAGGACTTGAAAATTCATAAATTTCAAAAACATGTTCAATATTGAAACAGTGAGTAAAATTTACACTCCCTTCAGAAAATTCGCTTCGTGCACGTCGCAAATGAAGCTTTTGCACCCCGGACCGCCATCACAAGCTAGGTGATGAGATTCAGCCTGAGTTGTGATATGGTGTTGCCGCTCCAGGCAGCCCCATCACGTCAAGCTCTACACCGCCGCCTGGCCGAGGATGCCATGCGAAACAATCATGATGACAAGATCGGGTCGCCGCTCCTGACGCGGCGCAAGTTCCTTGAAGGCGGTGCCGCCTCCGCCGCGGCTTTCACGTTGCTGTCACAGCCCGCGCGCACGATGACCGCCGCTCCCGTTCCAGCCGGCAAGACGATCAAGCTGGGATGCATTGGCGTGGGCGCGCAAGGCACGCGTGTGATGATGGACTTTCTGAAGATACCCGACGTGCAGGTGGTGGCCGTCTGCGACGTCAATCGCGAAACCAGCGACTACTCCGAGTGGGGCAAGGATGAAATCGTTAACAAGGAGCGCAAGCTGCTGAACGATCCATCGTGGGGTTCGGACTGGAAAGGTGCGACCTGCGGACGCGCGCCTGCTGCCCGCCTGGTGGACGCCTACTATCGCAACGTGCGCAAGCTCGCGAACTATCGCGCCTGCGGAAGCTACAACGACTTCCGCGACCTGATCGCCAAAGAGCACGACCTCGACGGAGTGGTGGTTTGCACGCCCGACCATTGGCACGCCTACATCGCCATTTACGCGCTGCGCCACGGGAAGCACGTCTTCAGCCAGAAGCCCATGGCCCACACCGTCCGCGAGTGCGCCCTGATGGCGAAGGCGGCGCGCGAGACCGGACTGGCCACGCAGGTGGCCGTGATGAATGAAGCCTCGGCCGCCACGCGCCATCTCACCGAATGGGTGGCGGCGGGCGTGATCGGGCAGGTGCGCGAGGTGCACAACTGGTCGCAGCGCCCTTACTGGCCGCAGGGAATGGAACGCCCGAAAGAAACGCAGCCCGTGCCCGACGGCCTCGACTGGGACCTGTGGCTGGGTCCGGCGCCCGAGCGGCCGTTCAACCATGCCTACCTGCCGTTTATATGGCGCGGCTGGAACGACTTTGGCGAAGGCTCGATCGGCGATATGGGCAACTACAGTTTCGACACTCTGTTCCGTGTGCTGGAACTGACTTCGCCGACCAGCGTCGACGGCAGTTCGACGCCGCTCTTCCCGGAAACGTTTCCACTGGGCGAAATGGTGCACTGGGAATTCCCCGCACGCCGCGACCGAGCGCCCGTCACCATCCACTGGTACGATGCGCACCTGCGCCCGCCGCGGCCTTCCGAACTCCTGCCGGGCGAACTGCTGAGTGATCGCGGCGACGGCGAAGGTTTGCTCTTCGTGGGTGACAAGGGCAAAATCCTGTGCAGCTTTGAAGGCCAGCACGCGCGCCTGATTCCCTCAAGCCGCATGAA
>JBAUWE010000001.1:0-2172 GCA_049583595.1 Terriglobia bacterium | reverse complement strand
CAGGCCGTCCTGGGGAAGGTAACCCCGGGTGATGCCTTTGGCCGTGGAGATGCTTCCCTCGTCAAGCGTCTCAAGTCCGGCCAGTACCTTCAGCAAAGTCGTCTTACCGGTGCCGTTTCCGCCCACCAGACCGACGCGGTCGCCCGGCGTCAGAAGCCAGTCGAAGCCTTCAAACAATACCTTGGGACCGAACTGCTTTCCGGCTGTAGAAAGTTGGATCATGATTGGAACTCAGGCGAACCGTCCCACGAATCGCGCGGACTTCATTTGCACCCTCTTTAACTATATCAGGCCGGCGGGACAAGGCAGGGGGAGTGGCACTGCGTTGATCGGCAAAGTTTCAACATCGCAAAGGATGGGACGCGCCGTTGACAGCCCGTACCGGTCGTGATAAAACGCGTCTCGTAGCCAAATCCATCCTCGAATAGGACTTTGACCATGTCCACTTCCCGCCGGCAGTTTCTTGCAGGATCGATTGCAGCGCTCGGAGCGCCGCTCTTCGCGCGCGAAGCGCTGGCCCAGGCTGCAACCCCAGCAAAGCTGACTTCTTTTGACGGCCAGGTCCGAACATTGCTCAGCCGGTTGACGCTGGCCGAAAAAGTGGGGCAGATGACTCAGGCCGACCAGACGTACCTTCACGACCTGGACGATCTCCAAGAGTATCATCTGGGATCGCTGCTGAGCGGCGGCGATTCCGATCCCAAGGCAGGAAACGATTTCCACTCCTGGCGGGAGCTTTACAATCGCTATCAGGCGCGCGCCGTGAAGACGAATCCGCGCATTCCCATTCTTTACGGCATTGACGACGTGCACGGCAACAGCAACGTGATGGGGGCCACGATTTTTCCGCATAACATCGGGATGGGCTGCACCCGCAACGCCGACCTGGTGGAAAAGGCAGGACGCATCACAGCCATCGAGGTCCGCGCCACGGGAATCCAATGGGGCTTTGCGCCCTGTGTCACGGTTCCGCAGGACGTGCGCTGGGGACGCACTTATGAAGGTTTCAGCGAGTCGCCCGACGTGGTGAAGGTGCTGGGCGAGGCGGCGGTGCGCGGCATGCAGGGCACCGGGCTCGGCGACCCGCTGGGCATTGCGGCCTGTGCCAAGCATTTTGCCGGCGACGGCGGGACGGTTTTCGGGACCGGCGTACCCAAGGGCAAAGGTTCGTCGCTCCACTACCCGCTCGACCAGGGCGACACCAGGCTGAGCGACGCCGACTTCCGGCGCATTCATCTGCAAGGCTACATCACCGCGGTGCGGGCCGGCGTGGCCACCATCATGCCGTCCTACAGCAGTTGGAACGGCGTAAAATGTTCCGCCAGCTACGTGCTGCTGACGGAGATTCTGAAGAAGGAGATGGGCTTCAAGGGATTTCTGATTTCGGATTACGCGGCGCAAAAAGAACTGCCCGGCAGTTACAAGCAACAGATAGAAACCACCATTAACGCCGGCATGGACATGGTGATGGTGCCGGACAAATACGCGGAATTTATCCGCCTGCTCACCGAACTGGTCCGGGAAGGGCGCGTGCCGATGGAGCGCATTGACGATGCCGTGGAGCGCATCCTTCGCGTGAAGTTCGCCATGGGACTGATGGACCCGAACCGCTCGCAGCTTGCCGACCCGGCGCTCGAAAAGCAGTTCGGCTCGGCCGAGCATCGCGCCGTGGCGCGACAGTGCGTTCGGGAATCGCTGGTGGTCATCAAGAACGAGCGCTCCGTCTTGCCGCTCGCCAAAGGCAAGCGCATTCACGTGGCCGGCAAGTGCGCGGACAACATCGGGAACCAGTGCGGCGGCTGGACCATTACCTGGCAGGGCCGCAGCGGAACCACCACGACGGGGACCACCATCCTCGCAGCGATTCGCAAGGCAGCGGGCAGCGCGAACGTTACGTATTCCGAGGACGGCTCCGGAGCGGAAGGCGCTTCGGTTTCGATCGCCGTCATCGGCGAGACACCTTACGCGGAAATGCAGGGCGACCGCGAAAATCTGAATCTCGACCCTGAAGACGTGGCCGTAGTGGAAAAACTGAAACGCAGCGGTGTGCCCGTCGTCGTGGTACTGGTTTCGGGGCGCCCGATGGCCATCGACGACATTCTGCCCAAAGCGGACGCCTTTGTCGCCGCCTGGCTGCCCGGCACCGAAGGCGGCGGCGTGGCCGACGTGCTG